>DASVWR010000228.1:0-9268 GCA_036393115.1 Casimicrobiaceae bacterium | reverse complement strand
CCGGATTCGATCAACCTGCACGACGCGCACCAGCGCGACATCTCGGCGATCCGCCTGATCGCCAAGATGCCGACGCTCGTCGCGATGGCCTACAAGTACTCGATGGGTCAGCCGTACATGTACCCGCGCAACAACCTCCCGTACGCCGGGAACTTCATGCGGATGATGTTCGCGACGCCGTGCGAGGACTACGTCGTCAACCCGGTGCTCGTGCACGCGCTCGACCGCTTCTTCATCCTGCACGCCGACCATGAGCAGAACGCGTCGACGTCGACGGTGCGGCTGTGCGCGTCGTCGGGCACCAACCCGTTCGCGGCGATCGCCGCGGGGGTCGCCTGCCTGTGGGGCCCCGCGCACGGCGGCGCGAACGAGGCGGCGCTCAACATGCTCTACGAGATCCAGGCGCAGGGCGGCCTCGCGAAGATCGGCGAGTTCATCGCCAGGGTCAAGGACAAGAACTCGAGCGTGCGCCTGATGGGCTTCGGCCATCGCGTCTACAAGAACTACGACCCGCGCGCGAAGCTGATGCGCGAGACCTGTTACGAGGTCCTCGACGCGACCGGGCTCCACGGCGACCCGCTGTTCAAACTCGCGATGGGCCTCGAGAAGATCGCGCTCGAGGACGACTACTTCGTGTCGCGCAAGCTCTATCCGAACGTCGACTTCTACTCGGGGATCGTGCAGAAGGCGATCGGCATCCCGGTATCGCTGTTCACGGCGATCTTCGCGCTCGCGCGTACGGTCGGCTGGATCGCGCAGTTGAACGAGATGATCACCGATCCCGAGTACAAGATCGGCCGCCCGCGCCAGCTCTACACGGGCGCCGCACGGCGCAGCGTCAAGCCGATCGCGGAGCGCTGACCATGGGCACGATGCGGGAACTCGAGTCGACGAGCACGCTGTTCGGCGGCAACGCGCCGTTCGTCGAGGAGCTCTACGAGAGCTACCTCGCCGATCCGGCCCGCGTCGATGCCGACTGGCGCGCGTACTTCGACGAGTTGCGCGGCGGCGCAGCCGATGTCGCGCACGGGCCGGTCGTCGAGTCGTTCCGCGAGCTCGCGAAGAGCCGCCGCGTCGCCGGCGCGATGGTCGACGCGACGACGATGCACAAGCAGGTGCTCGTGCTGCAGCTGATCGGGAAGTACCGGACACTCGGCATGCTGCACGCCGACCTCGACCCGCTGAAGCGGCACGAGCCGCCGCCTATCGCCGACCTCGACCTGCGCACCTACGGCTTCTCCGACGCCGATCTCGACACCGAGTTCGACGTCGGGTCGTTCAAGGCGGGACCGCCGCGCATGCGGCTGCGCGACATCGTGCAGGCGCTGCGCGACACCTACACGCGCACGCTCGGCGCCGAGTACATGTACATCTCGGACACGCCGACCAAGCGTTACCTGCAGGAGCGCCTGGAGCCGATCCGCTCGCGCCCGGCGTATTCGCCCGAGCAGCGGCGGCACATTCTCGAGCGGCTGACCGCCGCCGAGACGCTCGAGCGCTACCTGCACACCAAGTACGTCGGCCAGAAGCGCTTCTCGGGAGAAGGCGGCGACACGATGATCCCGATGCTCGATCACCTGATCGAGCGCGCCGGCGCCTCGGGTGTGGGCGAGATCGTGCTCGGCATGGCGCACCGTGCGCGCCTCAACGTGCTCGTCAACACGCTCGGCAAGATGCCGACGGACCTCTTCTCGGAGTTCGAGGGGAAGGTCGCGCAGGACCTCCCCGCGGGCGACGTCAAGTATCACCAGGGCTTCTCGTCGGACGTGTCGACTCCGGGCGGCCCGGTCCACGTAACGCTCGCGTTCAATCCATCGCACCTCGAAATCGTCGACCCCGTGGTCGAGGGCAGCGTCCGCGCGCGCCAGCACCGGCGCAAGGACGCGCGCGGCGACCAGGTGCTGCCGGTGCTGATCCATGGCGACGCGTCGATCGCCGGGCAGGGCGTCGTGCAGGAATGCCTGAACATGTCGCAGACGCGCGGCTACTACACCGGCGGCACCGTGCACATCGTCATCAACAACCAGATCGGCTTCACCACCTCCGACCCGCGCGACACACGCGGCACGCTCTACTGCACCGATGTCGCGAAGATGATCGAGGCGCCGATCCTGCACGTCAACGGCGACGATCCCGAGGTGTGCCTGCTCGCGGTCGAAATCGCGCTCGGCTACCGGCAGCAGTTCCACAAGGACGTGTTCATCGACCTCGTCTGCTTCCGACGTCTCGGCCACAACGAGGCCGACGAGCCGATGATCACCCAGCCGCTGATGTACAAGAAGATCGCGCAGCACCCGGGCACGCGCAAGCTCTATGCCGACCGCCTGGTCGCCGACGGCGTCGTCACCGCCGACGACGCCGACGGGATGATCGCCACCTACCGGACGGCGATGGACAAGGGCTACCACACCAACACGACGATCCTCTCCAACTACAAGCCGCCGTTCATCGTCGACTGGTCGCCGTACCGCAACCGGCATTGGAACGATCCCGTCGACACGACCGTGCCGATGGCGCGGCTGAAGGAGCTCGGCACCGCCGCGACCAACGTGCCGGCGGACTTCAAGCTGCATCCGCGGGTCGAGAAGATCATCGCCGACCGGCGCGCGATGGTCGCCGGTACGCATCCGATCGACTGGGGGATGGGCGAGATCCTCGCCTACGCGACGCTGCTCGACCAGAACTACGGCGTGCGCATTTCCGGCGAGGATTCGGGTCGCGGCACGTTCTCGCACCGCCACGCGGTGCTGCACGACCAGAACCGCGAGAAGTGGGACTCGGGAATCTGGGTCCCGCTGCAGCACCTGCGCGACGGGCAGCCGGACTGCGAGATCATCGACTCGGTCCTGACCGAGAACGCGGTGCTGGGCTTCGAGTACGGCTACACGACGTCGGAGCCGAACCAGCTCGTGATCTGGGAGGCGCAGTTCGGCGACTTCGCCAACGGCGCGCAGGTGGTGATCGACCAGTTCATCGCGGCCGGCGAGGTGAAATGGGGGCGCATCTGCGATCTCGTGCTGTACCTGCCGCACGGCTACGAAGGCCAGGGTCCCGAGCATTCGTCTGCGCGGCCGGAGCGCTACCTGCAGCAATGCGCACAGCACAACATGCAGGTCTGCGTGCCGACGACGCCGGCGCAGATCTACCACCTCTTGCGCCGGCAGATGATCCGCTACTTCAGGAAGCCGCTGATCGTGATGACGCCGAAGAGCCTCTTGCGGCATCGCGAGGCGGTGTCGACGCTCGACGAGCTCGCGAACGGGCGTTTCCACAACGTCATCGGCGAGGTCGACCGCATCGACGCGAAGAAGGCGAGGCGCGTCATCCTGTGCTCGGGCAAGGTGTACTACGAGCTCGCAGCGTATCGCCGCGCGCAGAAGATCGACGACGTCGCGATCCTGCGCCTCGAGCAGCAGTACCCGTTCCCGCACGACGACTACAAGCGCGAGATCGCGAAGTACGCGGCGGCCAGGGAAGTCGTGTGGTGCCAGGAGGAGCCGCAGAATCAGGGCGCGTGGTACCGGCTGAACGCGTATCTTCGCGCCGACATCGACAAGCGCAAGCTGCTCGCCTACGCGGGCCGCCCCGTGTCGGCGTCGACCGCGGTCGGCTACTCGGCGCTGCACGCGGCCGAACAGAAGAAACTGGTCGAGGATGCATTCGCCGGCGAGCTCGCGTCGGGCGCAATGGTCCTGGCCCGATAACGAGAAGCGCCCATGAAGATCGAAGTCAAGGTGCCGCAACTGCCCGAGTCGATCACCGAGGCGACGCTCGTCGCCTGGCACAGGAAGCCGGGCGAAGCGGTCAAGCGCGACGAGAACCTGATCGATATCGAGACCGACAAGGTCGTGCTCGAGCTCCCGGCGCCGGCGGACGGGGTGCTGACCGAGATCGTGCAGCAAGACGGCGCGACGGTCGCGTCGAACCAGGTGATCGCCACGATCGATACCGAGGCGAAGGCGACCACGGCAGCCGAGCCTGCGGCTCCGGCACCCGCGGCGGTTCCGGACGCTCCGGCAACCGCTGCGACGACGGCGCCTGGTGCGGCGGCCGCGCTCCCCGCCGCTCGGAAAGTGATTGCCGAGACCGGCCTCGATCCAGCATCGATCGCCGGTACGGGTCGCGGCGGGCGCATCACGAAGGGCGACGCGCTGGCCGCGGCGGCAACCGCGGCCGCGCCGTCGGCCGCCGGCGCGGCGCCCGAAGCGCGCGCGGTGACGCCCGCAGCGCCGAGCGCACCGGCGCCGGCAGTCCATCTGCCGGCCGCGCTCGGGTCGCGCCCCGAACAGCGCGTGCCGATGTCGCGGCTGCGCGCGCGGGTCGCCGAGCGCCTCGTCCAGTCGCAGTCGACGGCGGCGATCCTCACGACCTTCAACGAAGTCGACATGCAGGCGGTGATCGAGCTTCGAAATCGCCACAAGGAGCGCTTCGAGAAGGAGCACGGCGTGAAGCTCGGCTTCATGGGCTTCTTCGTCAAGGCGGCCGTGCACGCGCTGCGCAAGTACCCGCTCGTCAATGCGTCGATCGACGGCAACGACATCGTCTATCACGGCTACTACGACGTCGGCATCGCCGTCGGCAGCCCGCGCGGCCTCGTCGTGCCGATCCTGCGCGACGCCGACCAGATGTCGATCGCCGACATCGAGCGGCAGATCGCCGACTACGGCAAGCGCGCGCAGGACGGCAAGCTCACCGTCGAGGAGCTGACCGGAGGCACCTACACGATCAGCAACGGTGGCGTGTTCGGATCGATGCTCTCGACGCCGATCATCAATCCGCCGCAGTCGGCGATCCTCGGCGTGCACGCGACGCGCGAGCGCGCGGTGGTCGTGAACGGGCAGGTCGCCGTGCGGCCGATGAACTATCTCGCGCAATCGTACGATCACCGGATCATCGATGGCCGCGAGGCGGTGCTGTCGCTGGTCGCGATCAAGGAGGCGCTCGAGGATCCCGCGCGCCTGCTGCTGGAAATCTAGACCCTCGTCCCTCGCCCCTCGCCCTTCGTCCCTGATGGAACCCTTCGACATCATCGTGATCGGCGCCGGACCGGGCGGCTACATCGCCGCGATCCGCGCCGCGCAGCTCGGCTTCAAGGTCGCCTGCATCGACGACTGGACGCGCGGCGACGGCAAGCCCGCGCCCGGCGGCACCTGCACCAACGTCGGCTGCATCCCGTCGAAGGCGCTCCTGCAGTCGTCGGAGAACTTCGAGCGCGCGGGTCACGGCTTCGCCGAGCATGGGATCGCCATCGACGGGCTCGCCATCGACGTCGCGAGGATGCAGGCGCGCAAGGAGCGCGTGGTCGCGCAGAACAACGACGGCATCCTGTTCCTGTTCCGCAAGAACAAGGTGACGCTCTATCAGGGTCGCGGCCGCTTCGCCGGGCGCGACGGCGAGCGCTGGAAGATCGCTGTCGACGGGCCCGGTGCCGCGACCCTCGCGGCGACGCACGTGATCGTCGCGACCGGCTCGCTGCCGCGCGCGCTTCCCGGCGTCGCGTTCGACAACGCGCGCGTGCTCGACAACGCGGGCGCGCTCGCGATTGCCGAAGTCCCGCGCCGTCTCGGCGTCATCGGAGCCGGCGTCGTCGGGCTCGAGCTCGGCAGCGTCTGGCGCCGGCTCGGTGCCGAGGTGACGATCCTCGAAGCGCTTCCGGGCCTCCTCCCGGCCGCCGACGACGCCGTCGCGAAGGAAGCACTGAGAGCATTCACGCGCCAGGGGCTCGCGATGCGTTTCGGCGTCACCGTCGGCGGAGTCGAGGCCGGTCGCGACGGGGTGGCGGTCGCGTGGCGCGAGGCCGACGGGAGCGAGAAGAAGGCCGACTTCGATCGCCTCATCGTGTCGATCGGACGCGTGCCGACGACCGCGGGCCTCGGGGCGCAGGACGTCGGCCTTGCACTCGACGCGCGCGGTTTCGTCGAGGTCGACGCCGAGTGCCGCACGAAGCTTCCGAACGTATGGGCGATCGGCGACGTCGTGCGCGGTCCGATGCTCGCGCACAAGGCCGAGGAGGAGGGGGTCGCGGTGGCCGAGCGGATCGCCGGCCAGCACCCTAAGGTCGATTTCGACACCGTCCCGTGGGTGATCTACACGACTCCCGAGATCGCCTGGGTCGGCAAGACGGAGCGCGACCTGAAGGCTGCGGGCGTCGACGTGCGCGCGGGCAGCTTCCCGTTCACCGCCAATGGCCGCGCGCGCGCGATGGGCGAGACCGCAGGCTTCGTGAAGATCGTTGCCGACGCTGCGACCGACCGGGTGCTCGGCATGCACGTCGTCGGACCGATGGCGGGCGAGCTCGTCGAAGAGGGGGTCGTCGCGATGGAGTTCGGCGCCGCGAGCGAGGACATCGCGCGCATCTGTCACGCCCATCCGACGCTTTGCGAGGCGACGCGCGAGGCGGCGCTCGCGGTCGGCCGCCGCACGCTCAACGCATGACCGCTGCCGGGCGCTGACCCGATGACCGGCGAGGTTCCAGGCGAGATCGCGCGACGGCACGGCGGTCTCATCGATTACCTCGAGCCGCTTCTCGACCACCGCCAATCGACGCTCGATCCCGCCCAGGTGGCGGCGATGGAGCGGCTGCAGGAGCTCTCCGACGAGCTCGAGGCGTTTCGGGCCGCGCGCGAGTCGCGCCTGAAGCGCATCTTCGCAGCGCCACCGGTCCCGCGCGGCATCTACCTGTGGGGTGGCGTCGGACGCGGCAAGAGCCTCCTGATGGACAGCTTCTACGCGACGGTGGGCATCCGGCGCAAGACGCGCATCCACTTCCACGCGTTCATGCGCGAGACGCAGGACGCGCTCGCCGCGATCCGCGAAGAGCCGGATCCGCTGGCAACCGTCGCGCTGCAGATCGCGCGCCGCTACCGGCTCATCTGCTTCGACGAATTCCACGTATCCGACATCGCCGATGCGATGATTCTCGGCCGCCTCTTCGAGGGGCTGTTCGGCGCTGGCGTCGTGCTGGTGCTGACGTCGAACGACGCGCCCGACCGCCTGTGGCCCGACGGTCTTCTGCGCGAGCGCTTCCTGCCGGCGATCGCCACGATCAAGCAATGGCTCGACGTGATCGAAGTCGAGGCCGGGGTCGACTATCTGCTGCAGGCGCTGGGACGCCTCGAGATCTGGCACGTGCCGGCCGGCGCCGCGGCGGAGCAGGCGCTCGAGCGCGCGTTCGAATCGATGCGCGCTGGTCCCGACGAGGAGACGCGCCTCGTCGTCGACGGCCGCGCGCTGCCGGCGCGCAGGCGTGCCGGGAGCGTGGTCTGGTTCGACTTCGCAGCGCTCTGCGATGGGCCGCGCTCGCAGCGCGATTACCTCGAGCTCGCGCGGCGCTTCGCCGTCGTGCTGATCTCGGGCATTCCGCAGCTCGGCCCCGAGACCGCAGACCAGGCGCGGCGCTTCACCTGGCTCGTCGACATCCTGTACGATCATCGCGTGAAGCTGGTCGCGTCGGCCGCCGTGCCTCCCCAGTCCCTGTATCCCGATGGCCCCAATGCGCGCGAGTTCCCGCGCACGGTGAGCCGGCTCGTCGAGATGCGCACCCGCGACTACATGGCACTGCCCCACGTATCCGACGGCGGCTCCGGCGACGAACCCGGATGAGATCGACGTTGCGTCCACACTGCGCCTGACGGCGCGAGGAGACTCCCGTGCAGAAGTTCACCGCGTACCGCACTTTCGAGGAGAACGGCGTCGTCGCGAGCCGTTTCGTGTCGATGACGCCGGACGAGCTCGACCCGGGCGAAGTGGTGATCCGGACCAAGTATTCGACGATCAACTACAAGGACGCGCTGTCGCACAACGGCACCGGCAAGATCATGCGCAAGTTTCCGACGGTGGCCGGGATCGACATGGCCGGAACCGTCGAATCGTCGACCGATCCCCGCTTCCGGCGCGGCGACAAGGTAATCGTCACCGGTTACGAGCTCGGCGTGTCGCACGACGGCGGTTATGCCGAGCTCGTGCGCGTGCCCGCCGACTGGGTCGTGCGCCGGCCCGAGAGCATGACGGCATTCGACGCGATGACGATCGGCACGGCCGGCTTCACGGCGGCGCTGGCGATTCACCTGATGGTGCACAACGGGCTCGCTCCCGGCAACGGCCCCGTCGCGGTGACCGGCGCGACCGGCGGTGTCGGCTCGGTGGCGACCGAGATCCTCGCGAAGGAGGGCTACGAAGTCGTCGCCATCACCGGCAAAGGCGAGGAAGCAACGTACCTGCGCGGCATCGGCGCCTCCGACGTGATGCTGCGCTCGGCGATCGACCTCACGCGGACGCGACCGCTCGAGAAGGCGACGTGGGCCGGCGCCGTCGACAATCTCGGCGGCGACATGCTTGCCTGGCTAGTCGCCTCGGCGAAGATCGCCGGAACGATCGCCGCGGTGGGCCTCGCGATGGGGATGAAACTCTCGACTACCGTCGCGCCGTTCATCCTGCGCGGCGTGCACCTGCTCGGCACCGACAGTGCCAACACACCGATGCCGCTGCGCCAGCGGATCTGGAACAAGCTCGCCGCCGAGTGGCGGCCCGACCGCGTCCACGACCAGGTGCGGACGATCGATTTCGACGAACTGCCGACGCATTTCGATGCTTACCTCAAGGGCATGGTACGCGGGCGCACAGTCGTGCGCATCGCGACGGACAGCCACCCGTAGGGAGGCGAGGATCGCGGAGCGAGGGGCGAGGGGCGGGGACAGGGGAACGAGGAACGAGGAGCTTGCCATGGGCATGAACGAAACTGCGCCGGCCGGTGCCGCATACGCTGCGTACGCGGCGTTCCACCGCCGTTCGATCACCGATCGCGAAGGTTTCTGGGGCGAGGAAGCGAAGATCATCGACTGGCACACGCCGTTCGAGCGCGTCCTCGACTACTCGCGGCCGCCGTTCGCGCGCTGGTTCGTCGGCGGCACGACGAACCTCTGTCATAACGCGGTCGACCGTCACCTCGCAACGCGCGGCGACACCGCTGCGCTCGTCTACATCTCGACCGAGACCGGCCAGTCGACGCGCTACAGCTTCCGCGAGCTTCACGACGAGGTGAACCGCTGCGCGTCGATGCTGAAGGCGCTCGGCGTCGGGCGCGGCGACCGCGTGCTGATCTACATGCCGATGATCGCCGAAGCGGCGTTCGCGATGCTCGCCTGCGCGCGCATCGGGGCGATCCACTCGGTCGTCTTCGGGGGCTTTGCGTCGGCGAGCCTCGCGACGCGCATCGACGATGCGAAGCCGGTGCTGCTCGTCACCGCCGACGCCGGCATGCGCGGCGGCA
>DASVWR010000227.1:0-5380 GCA_036393115.1 Casimicrobiaceae bacterium | reverse complement strand
CCCGCGACTCCTGCCGCGGCAAGCTGCTCGAGCAGCGCACCGGCCGGCATCTTGAGGTCGGTTGCGAATTGTTCGATTGTCGTTTGCGCCATGCCCGTCTCCCGTACCGCCTAATGCGTCTGCGCCGCCTCCGGTGTCGCCTCGAACCAGTGCGCGCGCGCCTTCATGATCAGATCCTGCGCCTTCGCCGGATCGATGCCGGTGAGCTCGACCAGCTCGTCGCCCGCGAGGTCGGCGAGGCCGTCGCGCGTGGTGATGCCGTGCGCCGCGAGGCGGCTCGCGATATCGGTGTCCATGCCCTCGAGCGACAAGAGCGCCTCCTCGACGTGCTCGACCGATTCCTCGCGCACGATCGCATCGGTGAGAAGCGCGTTGCGCGCCCGCGCGCGCAGCTCGTTCACCGTGTCCTCGTCGAACGACTCGATCTCGAGCATCTCGTTGATCGGCACGTAGGCGACCTCTTCGAGCGAAGTAAAGCCTTCGGCGACGAGGATGTCGGCTACCTCCTCGTCGACGTCGAGCTTCTCCATGAACAGCGTGCGCAGGCGCCCGGTTTCGGCGTCGTGCTTCTGCTGGCGCTCCTCGACGCTCATCAGGTTGAGCTCCCAGCCGGTGAGCTCGGAGGCGAGGCGCACGTTCTGACCGTTGCGGCCGATGGCGATCGCGAGGTTTTCCTCGTCGACGACGACGTCCATCGCGTGGCGCTCCTCGTCGACGACGATGCCCTGCACCTCGGCGGGTGCCAGCGCATTGATGACGAGCTTGGCCGGATCGTCCGACCAGAGCACGATGTCGACCCGCTCGCCGGCGAGCTCATTGGTCACCGCCGTCACGCGCGAGCCGCGCATGCCAATGCACGTGCCCTGCGGGTCGAGGCGCGGGTCGTTCGACTTGACCGCGATCTTGGCGCGGATGCCCGGGTCGCGTGCAGCGGCTTTGATCTCGATCAGCCCCTCCTCGATCTCGGGCACCTCGAGCTCGAACAGCCGCATGATGAACTCCGGCGCGATGCGCGACAGGATGAGTTGCGGGCCCTTCGCGGTGCGGTCGATCTTCATCACGTATGCGCGCACGCGGTCGCCGACGCGCAGCATCTCCTTCGCGATCAGCTGATCGCGCGGAATGATGCCCTCGATGCGGCCGGATTCGATGATCACGTTGCCGCGCTCGATCCGCTTGACCGTCCCCGAGAGGAGGTTGTCCTCGCGCTCGAGGAAATCGTTCAGGATCTGCTCGCGCTCGGCGTCGCGGATCTTCTGCAGGATCACCTGCTTCGCCGCCTGCGCGCCGATGCGCCCGAATTCGACCGGCTCGAGCGGCTCCTCGACGACGTCGCCGAGCTCGAGCGCGGGATCGCGCGCGGCGGCGTCGGTAATCGCGATCTGATGCGCGGGCTCCTCGTGCTCCTCATCGGGCACGACGGTCCAGCGGCGGAACGTCTCGTAGTCGCCGCTCTCGCGGTCAATCGCGACGCGCGCGTCGATGTTGTCGGAATACTTCTTCCTGGTCGCGGAAGCGAGCGCGGCTTCGAGTGCCGAGAAGACGATCTCCTTCGGCACGTTCTTTTCGCGCGAGAGCGCATCGACCAGCAGCAGCAATTCGCGATTCATGTTCACTTTCTCCATTCGATCGCGGGCACGAGGCGCGCGCGCCCGATGCTCGCAAACGGCAGCGTGCGCAACCCCGCCGCGGTCTCGACCAGCACGTCGCTGTCGGCGGTCCCGCGCAGCACGCCGCGGATGCGACGCGCGCCATCGACCGGCACGGCCAGCGTGAGTTGCGCCTCGCGCCCCGCGAAACGTGCGAAGTCGGCGAGCCGAACGAGCGGCCGGTCGAGCCCGGGCGAGGACACTTCGAGTCGCTCGAACGCGATTTCCTCGACCGCGAACAGCCGCGTCAGGTGGTTCGACACCCGCGCGCAATCCTCGACGTCGACCCCGCCCGGCTTGTCGATGAACACCCGCACGAGGCCGCTCTTCGCCGAGCGGTCCCAGCCGACGACCTCGTAGCCGAGCGGCGGCAGCGTGTGTTCGAGCAGATCACCCAGAGGCGATGTCATCGGTGTTCCGGCCCCGGCGGGGCGTTCGACCCACCGGCGCGCCAAAAAAAAATGGGCTGCGCCAGCCCATTTCTCAATACTTATCGGACGGCGATTCTAGCAGGAAACTGTATATTTTGACAGGCCCCGCAGCGGCTGGACAGGGGCGGCGCGCTAAACTGCCGCATGCCCGACCCGCTTCCGATCGCCATCCACGCCGGCCACGAGATCGACCTTCTCCCGGCGCTCGCCAACCGCCACGGCCTCGTCACCGGCGCCACCGGAACCGGCAAGACCGTCACTCTGCAGGTGATCGCCGAGCGGATGAGCGCGATCGGCGTGCCGGTATTCATGGCCGATGTCAAAGGCGACCTCGCCGGGTGCAGCCAGCCGGGGAGCGCGTCGGCGAAGCTCGACGCGCGCCTCGCGCAGATCGGCGCGACTGCACCCCGGTACGCCGGGATGCCCACGGTGTTCTGGGACGTATTCGGCGAGCAGGGCCACCCGCTGCGGGCGACGGTGACCGACCTCGGGCCGCTCCTCCTCGCGCGCGTGCTCGGCCTCAACGAGACGCAACAGGGTGTCCTCACCCTTGCGTTCCGGTTCGCCGACGACCATGGACTGCTGCTCCTCGATCTCAAAGACCTCCGCGCGCTGCTCGAGCACGTCGCCGCGCACGCTGGCGAGCTCCAGACCGGGTACGGCAACGTGTCGGCGGCGTCCGTGGGCGCCATTCAGCGCGGGATGCTCGCGCTCGAAGAGCAGGGCGGAGCGAAGTTCCTCGGCGAGCCGATGCTCGACATCGACGACCTCCTGCAGACGACCGACGGCCGTGGCAACGTCAACATCCTCGCCGCCGATCGCCTGATGCGCTCGCCACAGCTCTACGCGACGATGCTGTTGTGGCTCTTGTCGGAAATCTACGAGCGACTGCCGGAAGTCGGCGACCGCGACAAGCCGAAGCTGGTGTTCTTCTTCGACGAGGCGCACCTGCTCTTCGACGACGCGCCGAAGGTCCTGCTCGACAAGATCGAGCAGGTCGTACGGCTCGTGCGCTCGAAAGGTGTCGGCGTGTTCTTCGTCACGCAGAATCCGCTCGACGTGCCCGACACGGTCCTCGGCCAGCTCGGCAACCGCGTCCAGCACGCGCTGAGGGCGTTCACGCCGCGCGACCAGAAGGCGGTCAAGGCAGCGGCGTCGACGATGCGCGCCAATCCCGCGCTCGACACCGAGACGGCGATCACCGAGCTCGGCGTCGGCGAGGCGCTGGTTTCGTTCCTCGACGAGAAGGGGCGGCCGGGAGTCGTCGAGCGCGCGTGGATCCTGCCGCCGGCGTCGCGCATCGGCCCGATCACTGCCGAAGAGCGCGCCGCGGTGATGAAGAGGTCGCCGGTCGCCGGCGTCTACGACACGCCGCAGGACCGCGTCTCGGCCTACGAAAAGCTCGCCGGGCGCGCGGGCGCCAGTGGCGGCACGACTGGCGCAGGTGTCGGGACCGGTGGCGCAGGTGCCGAAGCACCAGCGACGACGGGGACGGGCGATGACACCGGCGCGGCACAGCGAGGCGGCATCCTCGGCTCACTCACGGGCTCGCTCGGCGGCCTTGCCGCCGGCAGCGGGCGCAAGGACAGCCTCGTCGAGGCAGTCGCGAAGAGCGCCGCGCGAAGCGTCGGCTCGTCGATCGGACGCGCGATCGTGCGCGGCGTGCTGGGATCGCTACTCGGCGGGCGGCGCTGAGCGCAACTCGGCGATCACCGGAGCGGGGTCCGGTCGGATCCCGCGCCACAGCAGGAACGATTCGGCCGCCTGCGCGACCAGCATGCCGAGCCCGTCCGACACGTGCTCGACGCCGTGCGCCGACGCGAAGCGCATGAATGGCGTCGGCTGGTCGGCGTAGACGAGATCGTACGCGAGCGCCCCGGGCGCACAGACCGACGCCGGGAGCGGCAGCGAAGCGCCGGTGAGGCTCGCGGCAGTCGCGTTCAGCACGACGTCGAAGCTGCGGCCGCCGATCGCGTCGAAGCCGCCGCCCGAGACCCGACCCCGATGCCGATGTCGCGCCGCCAGCGCGCGCGCCGTCTCCGGCGTGCGATTGACGATCAGGAGCTCCTCCGGATGCGCGTCGAGAAGCGGTCCCGCGATGCCGCGCGCCGCACCGCCGGCGCCGATCAGCAGCACGCGTCGTCCTGCGAGCACGACGCCGAGACGCGAGGTGATGTCGGCGACGAGGCCGGCACCATCGGTGTTGTCGCCGAGCGCTTCGTCGCCGTCGAACTTCAGCGTGTTGACCGCGCCCGCGTCGCGCGCGCGATCGGTGAGGCGGGTGGCGTACGCGCAGGCGTCGATCTTGAACGGAATCGTCACGTTGAGCCCGCGCCCACTCGCGGCGCGAAAGGCGCGAACCGCTTCGACGAACCCGTCCGGCGGCGCGAGGATGCGGTCGTAGCTGAGATCCTGCCCGGTCTGGCGCGCGAACGCTGCGTGGATCAGCGGCCCCTTGCTGTGCGCGACCGGGTTGCCGATGACGGCGTAGCGATCGGTCATCGCTCCGGCGCGCGCTCCGCACTCATTGGGTCGCCGCACGCTGCGCGTGCGCGGTGCGCTCACTCGAGCGGACGAGACCCTCGATCGCGAGCGCGTAGCCGTCGACGCCGAATCCCTGGATCACCGCGCGCGCAACCGGCGACAGATACGATCGCCGGCGGAACGTTTCACGCGCATGCGTGTTCGAGATGTGGAGCTCGATCACCGGCACGCCGGTGCCCTTGACCGCGTCGCGGAGCGCAATCGACGTGTGCGTCCACGCGGCGGCATTGAGCACGATGCCGACGAGATCTCCGCTCGCGCGCTCGCGCGCTGCAGCGTGCAGCCAGTCGATCAGCTCGCCTTCGTGGTTGGTCTGGCGGCATTCGACGGTGACGCCGTGCTTCGCGCCCTCGGCCGTGCACAGTCGCTCGACGTCGGCGAGCGTTGCGCTCCCGTAGACGTCCGGCTCGCGCGTGCCGAGCAGATTGAGATTGGGTCCGTTCAGGACCAGAACCTTGCGCATCGCAGTTCCGAATCGGCAAACACCGGGGCAACCACCTTGGCGAACGACCGGTCGAGCGTCGATTCTGCCTGATGCGCCCTGCCGTTGCCAGCGACCGCGAAGCGCCGCGCTCCACAAAGCACAACGCCCCGGCACGGTGGCCGGGGCGTTGCGGTGAAGGTGCCTGACAATGACCTACTTTCGCACGGGCAGTCCGTACTATCATCGGCGCGCCGCCGTTTCACCGTCCTGTTCGGGATGGGAAGGGGTGGGACCAGCGGGCTGTGGTCGTCAGGCTTTGAGGGGAATCCGGA
>DASVWR010000226.1:0-6832 GCA_036393115.1 Casimicrobiaceae bacterium | reverse complement strand
TACGCGCGCTTGCCCTTGCTTCCGGTCTTGGTCGCGTTGTTCGCCGCGGCGCGGATGTTGGCATCGGCGAGGTCGACGACCTGGCGCGTGGCCTTCTGGAACTGGTCGAACGCAGCCGTCGAAGCGGCAAACGTCGACTTCAGCGCGTTGACCGCGACGTCCGAACCGGCCGGAGCGGCCTTCGAGGCCTTCTCGACCCACGACGCGACGCCCTTCGTGTACGAGGCCCACGACTCTTCGGCGAGCGCCGAGAAGCCGGCTTGCGCTTCGGACGACAGTTCGTAGAGGTTGCGCGAGTATCCCGTCGCGCTCTGCACGCCGGCTTCGGTGAACTTCGCGCGCAGGGCGAGGAGCTCCTGCACGTCCTTCACCGCGGCGGCGGCCTTCGCGCTTTCGACCGCTTGCGCGACCGCAGCCCGGGCAGCGTTCAGATTGAGTTGCACCAGCTTCTCGGTATTCTCGATCGACAGCGACGCAAGCTTGATCGCGTTCGAGACGCCGGCCTGGTTGAGTGCAGCGAATTGTTCGGTAGCGTTGTACATGACGAGTCCTTTCAAAGGTCGGGCGGATCCCGACGTTGCCTGTTGGCAGGACCCGGTCGATTCGCCGCTTCCCGCCTGATCGGTGCTTCAGCGCCTACCGGCCCTGCCTTGGTGGCCCGGTGATTGCTGCACCGCACAAAACGAATTGTAGGGACGGGAAAACCGCAAGTCAAGTACTTTTTTGTGCGGTGCGGCAATTCGTCTGTGAAGTTTCCAAACGTCCTATAAATCAGAGGGTTAAAATGCGGCATCGACCGCGCTGGAGCCCGCGATGCCGTCCCAAGCACGCACGATCAAGAAATACCCGAACCGGCGCCTCTACGACACCGAGAACAGCGGCTACATCACGGTCGCCGACGTGAAGCAGATGGTGCTCGACGGCGTCGACTTCCGCGTCGTCGATGCGAAGACCAACGAGGATCTGACGCGCTCGATCCTCCTGCAGATCATCCTCGAGGAGGAGTCTGGCGGCGTACCGATGTTCAGCTCCGAGATGCTGGTCCAGATGATCCGCTTCTACGGCAGCGCACAGCAGACGATCATCGGTCAGTACATCGAGCAGAACGTGCAGGCTTTCCTCGCGATCCAGAAGAAGCTGCAGGAGCAGGCGAAGCAGGTCTACGGCGACAAGATGATGCTGACGCCGGAGCTGTGGAAGCAGTTCATGCAGATGCAGGCGCCGGCGATGCAGGGCATGCTCGGCAACTACCTCGAGCAAAGTGCTCGCCTCTTCATGGACATGCAGCAGCGCATGCACGACCAGACGCGCGGCATGTTCTCCGCATTCCCGTTCCCCGGCTTCGCTCCACCCGCGGCCCCGGACGACACCTCGCGCTGATGGCGGCGCGCAGTTCCCGCCGCGAGCGCCCCGCTCCCCGGGTCGGATTCGTATCGCTCGGCTGTCCGAAAGCGCTCGTCGACTCCGAGCGGATCCTGACCGAGCTTCGCGGCGAAGGCTACGCGATCGCACCGTCGTACGCAGGCGCCGACCTCGTCGTCGTCAACACCTGCGGGTTCATCGACGCCGCGGTCGCCGAATCGCTCGACGCGATCGGCGAAGCGCTCACCGAGAACGGGAAGGTGATCGTCACCGGCTGCCTCGGCGCACGCGACGACGGCGCGTTCGTCCGCGCCGCGCATCCGAAGGTGCTCGCCGTCACCGGCCCGCACGCGACCGACGAGGTGATGCGCGCCGTGCACGCGCATCTGCCGATCCGGCACGATCCGTTCGTCGACTTGGTCCCGCGCGCGCCCGGCATCGGCGTCAAGCTGACACCCGCCCACTACGCGTACCTCAAGATCAGCGAGGGCTGCAATCACCGCTGCACGTTCTGCATCATTCCTTCGCTGCGCGGCGACCTCGCGTCACGGCCGCTCGGCGACGTGCTGAGCGAAGCCGAGCGCCTGTTTCGGGCCGGCGTGCGCGAGCTCCTCGTCGTCTCACAGGACACCAGCGCGTACGGAGTCGATCTTCGCTACCGCACCGGGTTCTGGCAGGGCCGGCCGATGAAGACGCGCGCGACCGAGCTCGCGCGCGAGCTCGCCGCGCTCGCGCGTGCCCACGACGCGTGGGTGCGGCTGCACTACGTCTATCCGTATCCGCACGTTGACGAGATCGTTCCGCTGATGGGCGATCAACCGACCGGGCGCGGGCTCCTCGCCTATCTCGATATCCCGTTCCAGCACGCGAGCCCGCGCATCCTGCGCCTGATGAAGCGGCCGGCGGCCCCCGAGAAGGTCCTCGACCGCATCCGCGCCTGGCGCGACGCGCGACCGGGGATCGTGCTCCGCAGCACGTTCATCGCGGGCTTTCCCGGCGAGACCGAAGCGGAGTTCGAGGAGTTGCTCGTGTTCGTCCGCGAGGCCGAGCTCGATCGGGTGGGCTGCTTCGCTTATTCTCCGGTCGAAGGCGCGGCGGCGAACGCGCTGCCCGGCGCCGTTCCGGCCGAGCTGCGCGAAGAGCGCCGGGCGCGCCTGATGGCGCTGCAGGCGGGCATCAGCGCCGAACGTCTCGCCGCCAAGGTCGGGGGCATCGAGGATGTGCTGATCGACCGCATCGCCGACGGTGTCGCGATCGCGCGCTCGGTCGCCGACGCGCCCGAGATCGACGGCGTCGTCCGCGTGCGCGATGCGGCGGCGTGCAAGCCCGGCACGTTCCTGCGCGTTGTCGTCACCGGCTCCGACGCGCACGATCTCGACGCGGAGCCTGCCCGGGAGCCGGTCAGCTCGCGGGAAGCTTCGCCTGTGCGAGATCGGCCGCGAGCTCGCTCACGAGCGCTCCAAAGCCCGCATTGAGCGCAGCCACGTAGGCCTGCGGCGTCGCATCGCGCATCGGCGTGCGGCGCCGGTATTCGCGCGTCCATGTCGGCGTGCGCGCGCTGCCGTCGGCAGGAGTCAGATACCAGGTCACGTCGAGCTCCGCCGCCGGCTGCGCCGGATCGCGAACGTCGGCGTAGAGCGCGGAGACGAAGCCGTCGAGGCGCCATTCGGCGTCGACGCCCGATCCGGGCCCCACGACCTCGGCGAACGGACGCGCGGCCTCGAGCACGCGCGCCGTGCCATCCGTCACCATCGTCGCCGGATCGACGAGGAACTGGAAGTAATAGTTCGATTCGAATCGCAGCGCATCGGTGCGAAACACGAAATCACGCCCCCGATACGGGGCCGCGACGCGCACGACGCCGATGCGCAGGCTGCCCGGATGCGGCGCAACTGCTGCGGCCGCGGGAAGCGCCGGCTGCAGCAGATAGGTCTCGCGCACCATCTGCGGTCGCGAGAAGGCTGAGCATCCCGCGAGCGCTGCGGCGAGCGCGATGCCGGCCAGAATGCCCTTGGATCGGGCGCTGCGGTGCGTGAGCGGGTTGATCATGGATGGCTTCCCGGAAAGCGCGCGCCGGAGCCGAACCGAGGTACCGGCGGCGGCGCGCCGAACAGCACGTTCGATGGGTAGCGCTTCGCGTCCTCGGTGAGCTCGCGCAGGTTTTCGGTGATCTCGCGCAGGTTGCGGAACGTCGCGCCGAGATCGGCCTGCCCGCCGCCGAAGATCTGGTCGAGGCGCGTCAGCGTCCGGTCGAGGTGGCTGATCGACTGGGCGAGCTTCGGATTGTCGACGAGGGCGCGGACGCTGGCGAGGGTGGCCGCCGTGTTCTCGGGGAGCTTCTGCAGCGCATCGTTCGCGAGCAGCGTCTTCAGCTCGGCATTGGTCGAGCGAAGGTCGGCGAGCAGGCCCACCGCCTCGTTCGAGATCTTCCGACTCTCGATGCCGTCGAGCGTGCGATCGAGCTTGTCGAGCGTGCGGTCGGCGTGCTGTGACAATGCGCCGGTGTCGATCGCGCCGATGCGGTCGTTCGCCGTGACCAGCAGCTTGTTCAGGTTGGCGATCGTTCCTTCGATGTCGAGATGGTGCAGGCGATCGACGATCTCGGTGGCCGCCGCGACAAACGTCTCGACCGTCGACGGCGTGCTCGGAATGTAGATGTTCTCGGGCGTCCAGTCGATCGGCAGCACCGGCGGTGCATTCTCGACGTAATCGAGCTCGAGATAGTTGGTGCCGGTGATCCCCTGAGGAGCGAGATGCACGCGCAGCCCTCGTGCGACCTCCTGGGCCGTCGCCTCCGGCGTCGCGATGTCGCGCGCGACCTTGCCGCCGACGAGCCCCGGCTCGATCTGCGCCTCGACCAGCACGTAGCGCTTGCGCTTGCTCATCGGCTCGTTCTGCTCGTACTTGACGTATGTGAAGCTGATCTTCGTCACTGCGCCGATCGTCACGCCGCGATACTTCATCTTCGAGCCGACGTCGAGCCCCTGCACCGACTCGTTGAAGTAGGTCTCGATCGTCGTGCGCGAGCGGAAGAAGGCACCGGTGCCGACGATCAGCAGCAGCACGATGGCGACCACGACGCCGCCGATGACGAACAGGCCGAGCTTGAAGTAGTTCGCTTCGCGGCTCATGCGGGGAGCACCTCGGCTTCGCGACGGAAGAACTGCCGCACCCACGGATCGGGACTGGTGTCGCGCAGCTCGCGCGGATCGCCTTCGGCGACAATCCGATGCCGCGCGCTGTCGACCATGATCACCCGGTCCGCGATCGCGAAGATGCTCGGCAGCTCGTGGCTCACGATGACGAACGTGACGCCGAGACCGCGCGCCAGGCGCCGCACCAGCGCATCGAGCTCGGCCGAGGTGATCGGATCGAGACCCGCAGAGGGCTCGTCGAGAAATACGATCTTGGGGTCGAGTGCCAGCGCGCGCGCGATTGCGGCCCGCTTCTGCATGCCCCCCGAGACCTCCGCCGGCAGGTGGCCGGTGTAGGCGTCGAGCCCGACCATCGCGAGTTTCATGCGCCCGATCAGCGCGATCTCGTCGTCGTCGAGGTCGGTGTACTCCTCGAGCGGGAGTTGCACGTTCTCGGCGAGTGTCATCGAGCCGAACAGCGCACCCGACTGGTACATGACGCCGAACTTGCGCAGGATCGCCTGGCGCAGCTCGCCCTCGGCGGTGACGATGTCGTCGCCGTCGATCAGGATGCTGCCGGCAAGCGGCGGCTCGAGGCCGATCATGTGCTTCAGCAGCGTGCTCTTGCCGCTGCCCGATCCGCCGAGGATCACGAAGATCTCGCCGCGGCGGACGTCGAAGCTCACGTGCTCGAGAATCGCCTCCTCGCCGTAGCCCGCCGTCAGGTCGCGTACCTCGATGATCGGATCGTGCGCGGCAGGCATGCTCAGATGCCGAGGATGTAGTAGACGACGGCGAAGATGCCGTCGACGACGACAAGCAGGATGATCCCCGAGACCACTGCGCTCGTCGCCGAATCGCCGACCGACGATGCTCCGGCCCGCGCCTGCAGGCCGCGCAGGCAACCGATGCCCGCCACCAGGACCGCGAACACGAACGACTTCACGAAGCCAGCCATGAAGTCGCCGAAATCGACGATCCCGTTGACTTCGCGGATGTAGGTGACGAACGGGATCGAGAACGCATGCATCGTCACCGCACCGCCGAGCAGCCCGACGAAATCGGCGAACAGCGTAAGGAGCGGCGTCATCAGGAGCGCGGCGATGATCCGGGGCGTGACGAGGAAGCGCACCGGGTCGAGGCCCATCGTGGTGAGCGCGTCGACTTCCTGGTTCACGGTCATCGTGCCGAGCTCGGCGGCGAACGCCGCGCCCGAGCGCCCGGCGAGCAGGATCGCCGTCATCAGCGCGCCCAGCTCGCGCAGCATCGCGATGCCGATGAGGTCGGCGACGAACAGCTCCGCCCCGAAGCGGCGCATCGGCACCGCCGATTCGAAGGCGAGGATCACGCCGAGCAGGAAAGAGATCAGCGCGACGATCGGAAGCGCATCGGCACCGACGCGCTCGCAGATCATCCACACGTCCTTCCAGCGCACGCTGCCGGGCCGGCGCGCGGCCCACGCGAGCGCCGCGGCGGTCTCGCCGGTGAATACGATGAGACTCTTGAGGTCCGCCCAGATCCCCGCTGCGACGACGCCCACCTCGGCGACCGCCGGCCGGCGTCGCGCTGCGGGGTCGAGGTCGTGCGCCAGCCGCGCGACGTCGAACTGGGCGAGCAATGCCGCGAACGCAGGGTCGAGGTTCGCAACCTCGACGCGGTCCGGGCCACCCTGCTGCATCAGGCTGACCAGCATCGCGATGCCGGCGCCGTCGCAGTAGTCGACCTTCGCCGCGTCGACGACTACGCGCGCACCCTGCGCCGCGGTGACGGCGCGGCGGCCCTCGTCCCACAGCGGACGCACCGTCGACGCGTCGAGGCGACCCGACAGAGCGAGCACCCGGCGACCGTCTGCAGTCTCGGAGATGGCCAGTGTCGCCATCGCTTCGCTTCGGAATGGGCTCCCCTCGGCGTCGCCGGCCGCGCGCAGAGTATGGCGCAGCGCGCGGCTCGACCAGTGTGCGACGAAGCTTAGCACGCGAGCGCGGGAATCCCGGCTTTGCGGCCGGGTCTAATGGCCGTCGTGTGAATCGGAGGAAATGGCGATGAAAGACGTCACAAGACAGCAGCGCTGGCAGGACTGGATCAATCTGCTTCTCGGAATATGGCTATTCATCTCGCCATGGGTGGTCGGCTTCGAGGGCGGTCAGATGGCCGCATCGTGGAACGCATGGATCCTCGGCGTCGCCATCGTCGTCTTCTCGGCGATCGCGGTGTCGATGCCGCAGGTGTGGGAGGAGATCATCAACCTGCTCCTCGGTATCTGGATGGTGATCTCGTCGTGGATCATCGGTGTCACGAGCCGGCCGGTAGAGACCAACGCGGTGATCGTCGGTTTG
>DASVWR010000225.1:0-4817 GCA_036393115.1 Casimicrobiaceae bacterium | reverse complement strand
GACTTCGCAGGGATGCGGACGTATTCGACGAGACGCGGAACGATGTCGCTGTCCCATTGCTGCGCGATGCGTTCGGAGGCGATCATCGGTGTCGTCATCCCTGCGGCTCCCGTGGCGTGGAAAGCCCCGACGATAGCAAATGCACAACCGCGGCGGAAACCGCGGCGATTTCGTAAAATTGCACATGCCTTCCGATCGACCCGCGCCGTACGCCGGACTCACGCCCGATCTCGTCCTCGACGCGCTCGATGCGGTCGGCATCCGCGGCGATGGCCGGCTCCTCGCGCTCAACAGCTTCGAGAACCGCGTGTACCAGATCTGGCGCGACGATGCGCCGCCGGTGGTCGCGAAGTTCTATCGTCCCGCGCGCTGGAGCGACGCGCAGATCGCCGAGGAGCACGAGCTCGTCGTCGGGCTCGCAGACGCCGGCGTGCCTGCGGTGCCGCCGCTCGCGATCGGAGGTGCGCGCCTCTTCACGCACCAGGGCTTCCGCTATGCGGTGTTCGCGCGGCACGGCGGGCGAGCGCCCGAGCTCGACCGCGACGACGTCCTCGAGTCACTCGGCCGCTATCTCGCGCGGCTGCACACCGTCGGCGCGGCACGCCCGTTCGCCGTGCGCCCGGCGTTGACCGTCGAGTCGTTCGGCGACCAATCGCGCGCGTTCCTTCTCGAGCACGACTTCGTGCCCGCCGACCTGCGCGAGCCTTGGAGCCGCATCGTCGATCTTGCGCTCGCGCGCGTGCGCGAGACATTCGCGATGGCGGCGCCGTTTGCCACGCTGCGCCTGCACGGCGACTGCCATGGCGGCAACGTGCTGTGGACCGATTCGGGCCCGCACTTCGTCGACTTCGACGACGCGAGGACGGGTCCCGCAGTGCAGGACCTGTGGATGCTCCTCTCGGGCGATCGTGCGGCGATGGAAGCTCAGCTCGCGGTGCTGCTGCGCGGCTACCGGTCGTTCCGCGATTTCGACCTGCGCGAGCTCGCGCTGCTGGAGGCGCTGCGCACGCTGCGCCTGCTGCACTACTCGGCGTGGATCGCGCGCCGCTGGGACGATCCCGCGTTTCCGGCAGCGTTTCCGTGGTTCGGCGGCGACCGCTACTGGCAGGACCGCATCCTCGAGCTCCGCGAGCAGGTCGCGCTGATGGACGAGGCGCCGCTCGCGCCGGCCGGCGCGTAGGCGACGGTCACACCGGCAACCGCACCGCGAATCGGTCAGCGCCCGTCGAGCGCGCAGGTCCGGAATCCGACGAAGATGTCGTTACGCCCGGGAACGTAGAAGTTGCGGTAGCGAGGATGATGAATGCGCGCCACCGTCGCGAACGAGCCTCCGCGAACGCTCCGATGCGTCGCGAACCACGGCTGCGAATAATCGCGGTAGCGGTCGGGGGAAAACCCCGGATACGGCAGGAACGCGTCGGCAGTCCACTCCCAGACGGCATGGCCCCACTCGATTGCATCGTCTACCGCCGCACGCTCCCATTCGGCTTCGCGCGGAAGCCGCCGCTGCGCAAAGCGGCAGTACGCTTCCGCCTCGTGCGCGCTGACGTGACAGGCCGGACGAGCTTCGGCGAGCAGGCGCCAGGCGCCAAACCAGCGCTCCTCCCATCCGCCATCGCGGCGCCTGCGCCAGCGCTGCGGGTGCGCGAGCTCCCGCTCACCGCGCCACGCCCAGCCGGCATCGGACCACAAACGCCGATCGGCGTAGCCGCCTGCGTCGACGAAGGCGACGTATTCGGCGTTGGTCACGCAACGGCGCGCGATCCGCGTCGGACCGAGTGCCACCTCGTGCGCCCATTTCTCGTTGTCGAAGACGAACGCGCCGTCGTCGCTCGAACCCTGGGTGAATGCGCCGCTCGCCATCACCGCGTCGTCCACGATCACCGCGTTGTTCGCATTCTCCGGCGGCGTCAACCTCGCGAGGCGCGTCGGCAGGTCGCCAAGCGCCGGCGTGGAATAATCGAGCGTCTGGCGCATGTAGGTCAGTGCTTCGCCGTGCATGTCGGCGTGAAGGAGCGCGAGCCGGAATGGATAGGGCCCCTCGCCGTTCCGCGCGCGAAGCTTCGCGCGCACGTTGTCGAGCACCGTCGCGGCGTACTCGCGCAGCGCCGCCTGCGGCGGCAGATCGAGCGTCCAGCGATCGACGTGCGGGACACGCCCCGAATCGAACCAGCGGTCGGCTCCTGGCAGGAGCGACGGTCGCTTCGTGACGAGATCGCCGTTCTCGTTCCAGTAGCCTTCGCGGAGCACCCACCACTCGGTGAACCACGCGACATGAGAGCACTCCCACAGCGGCGGGTTGATCCCCGGGTTGTACGGAACCGTCCACTGCGACGGCGCGAGATCGGCAAGGAGCGCCCACGTGCGCTCGTGCGCATCGACGAGCGCGCGGTCGAGCGCGTCGCCGTCGAGCGTTCGTGCCGCCAACCCGTCGTCGGTCGATGATGTCGTCACCGCGCCCACTAGTCACCCTCGTCAGTCCCGCCGTGCGCGCCGCCAACAACGGCAACTGGCACACGGCGTGGCGCTGGTCGCGCTTCCTGCGCGGGCGCCACCGAGTCGAGATCGGCCAGACGTGGGCACCGGAGCAATCGGCGCCGCAGTGTCTGATCGCGCTCCATGCGCGGCGCTCGGCGAGTTCCCTCGCATCCTACGCCGAAGCGTTTCCCGACCGCCCGCGCGTGGTCGTGCTGACCGGGACCGACCTCTATCGCGATCTTCCGGCCGATGCCACAGCGCAGCGTTCGCTCGAGTTAGCGTCGCATCTCGTTGTGCTGCAGGAAGCCGCGCTCGACGCTATCCCGCCGCAGCACCGAGCCAGGTGCCGCGTGATCCATCAATCGGCGCCGTCGCTCGCACGCGGAACGCCGCGGCAGCGCACGTTCGACGTCGTGCTGGTCGGGCATCTGCGCGCCGAGAAGGATCCGCTGACGCCGATGCGCGCGATCACGCGGTTGCGCGCGGATTCACGCGTGCGCCTGATCCACATCGGCGCTGCACTCACCGACGACCTGCTTCGTGCCGCGCGCGAGCTCGACGCGCGATCGTGGCCGGGCCGCCAGCGCTATCTCTGGCTGGGCCCGCGTCCGCACGCGGAGACGCGCCGGCGCATTCGCGACGCGCAGGTGATGGTGATCTCGAGCGTCATGGAGGGCGGCGCCAACGTGATCGTCGAAGCAGTCACCGCGGGCGTGCCGGTGCTGGCGAGCCGCGTCCCCGGCAACGTCGGCATGCTGGGTGAGGATTACGCCGGCTACTTCGAGGCGGGCGACGACGCGGCGCTCGCGGCCCTCCTCGAGCGCGCGAGCGGCGACCCCGCGTTCCTCGCGCGATTGCGCGAGCAGTGCGCGGCGCGCGAGCCGCTCTTCACGCCGGAGCGCGAGCGCGAAGCGGTCAATCGCCTCGTCGACGAAGCGATCGCCGGCAAGCGCGACGTGCCGCTCCCACCCGGCCGGTAGCGCCGGCCAATGCACCAAAGAAGCGGCCCCGCACGAGCGAGGCCGGAAAGCCTGCGCCATTCGGTCGGAGGACGAGCCGGTCGGCGCAGTACGCCCAACCTGCCGACGGCGCGTCCGAATCCAGCTCGGGGACCGCGCGTCATATTCGGCAAGTCGACCGCACTTCATCCTCGCAGCTTCAGTGCGTACGAACCTTGCGCTGGAGCAACATTTCGCGCTGTCCGCCCGGTCGCGGCAGCGTTCGGCACTTGCCGCCGTGCATTGGGCGGCAGGCGGCGGAGCGGGAAATCGGCAGGGGGTCCCGCTCCGCCTGACCACGGTGAGGGAGGAATCACACCCTGGCTGCGCGGGATTATAGTGAGAAATGCGCGGGTGTAACCAACCGAAGCGATGCGCGAGAAACGACATTCGACGTATCACCCACCGGAGAAGTAGCACTTAAGAAACCAGAAAACCTGTCCGACTGCGCGGGACCACCTCTATCACCGATTTGGAGGCATAACGTGAACATCGTACTGAGCTTTGGCCCGCTCGCGTCGCTGATCGCCGGCATCCTGATCCTTATCGTGCCGCGCCTGTTGAACTACATCGTCGCGTTCTACCTGATCATCATCGGCGTTCTCGGGCTGATCGGCGCCAATGTGGGGCACGTCGGGCGCGTCATGTGACTGCGCCAGTCGCATTTCGCACTGCCCAATGAATAGGCGGATCGAGAAGTACCGGCGACGGTCGATTTGGAGTCGACACTGCGCGAACGGTCGTCCGACGCGTTGGACATCGGTTGCCGATGGTCGAAATCCATCCGGGAACGTCTCGCAGCAGCTTTCGATAACGCAGTAGAAACTGCGTTAACGATATAGGATAACGCCATGATTTTATTGGCGTCCCCAACCGGATTCGAACCGGTGTTACCGCCGTGAAAGTGCGACAAATTGAACATCCAAAAACAACGATAGACAACTAAGCGTCTGAAATTCCTTGATTCTCCCTCTACGATTGCCTATGATTGTTCATGCGCGTTTATCCCTATATTCTAGACACATTCTAGACACGCCTAGACACGCGACACCGAACAGGGGGCAATCATGGCGCGGACCGTCCGGGATGCGAAGCTCGAAAAGTGGGAGCAGCGGTCCAAGCTGAAACCGCAGAAGCGCTACTTCCGGGACATTGGCGACGGCGTTGCGCTTTGCTACCGCCGGGGAGCCGCGAATCGCAGCGGCACCTGGGCGGCCCGAATCCGGAATGACCAGGGCCGATATACCCTACGGACCTTGGGCACAGCGGACGACTTCCTGCCAGCGGACGGCGACAGCGTTCTGACATATCGTCAGGCAAGCGCGAGGGCCGTCGAGGAGG
>DASVWR010000224.1:0-5270 GCA_036393115.1 Casimicrobiaceae bacterium | reverse complement strand
GCGGTGCCCTTGTTCTCCAGCCAATGCACGGTCTTCGTCGTCTCGAAGATCGTCATTCCGGTGGTGTACTCCTTCGCTTCGGTGCCGCGGTGATCGATGAGCGCACCCTGCATGATGTAATCGATCGCCGGACGATCGGTGTGATTGTGCAGCGCGATCACCCCGCCTGGAGCGACGGTGATCTTGCGCATGCGCAGGTAGTGCCCGGCCATTGCGGGAATCTCGGGGCCGAGTTCCATCGCGTGGAGCTGCTCGGTGACGATTCCCTTGTTCTCGGTCGGGGCCGGCGATTGTGCGACAACGCCTTGCGATCCAACGACGAACATCAGTCCTGCGACCGCCGTGGCGGCTGTCGACGTCCTCAGTGCGTTCATTGCGGATCTCCTCTTATGGCTGTGTGGTGACGCGGCGCACGATCCGATTCCCGGATGCGCCTTCCCCGCGCACGCGATCCGGGCAACCGGGGGAGGATTCATCGACACCGCGCGGCGCGATTCTGCGCGCCGGCCGCGCACTCCGCAACGGGCGCGTCGGATCGCGTTGGCGAAGGGATGGTCGATCCGCCGCATGCCGATGCGCGTGCCGGAGTCGTCGCGATCATCGCGAATTCCGACCGGCGAATCGGTCGATGTCCTACGCCAGCGCACGCCACGGTGCGGAACCCGCGTGCGGCGACGCGTACCAAACGGGATGCCGCACCGATTGACGCATCGGATCGATCGGATGGCTCGCGGCAGCCATCGCGTGCGCAGGATCGCAGCATGCAATTGCGGCGTCGATGAGTCGACAGAATTGTCGTCGATCGACGTCACCTCGCGATTCCGCGCGATCGTCCGGAATCATTGCAAGGAGTACGCAACCATGAACGTCAAACTTGCCACAGCAGTATTCGTCGCAGGCGCAATGCTGGTACCTGCGGCGGCCTGGGCTGCCGGATCGCCGGGTGCACCGGGTGCGCCGGCTGCACCCGCGCAGGAAAGCGGATCGATGATGAACAAGACGAAGGGCGCGGTGAACGATACCGCGATCACCGCCAAGGTGAAGGCCAAGCTCGCATCGGATCGCGACATGCACGGTAATGAGATTACCGTCAGTACCGACCACGGGACCGTCAATCTCGGCGGCACGGCGAAGTCGGAGCAGGATGCGCAGAAGGCCACCGAGCTCGCCAAGGCCACCGAAGGCGTGGCGTCGGTCAACAACGACATCAAGGTCGAAGCCGGAGGCGCGATGGGCGGCGCGACCGGCGGCGCCAACGGGGGCGCGAAGTACTGATCTCGGCGCAGCGAACGAAACGGGGCGGCGCGTTCCGCCCCTTTCTTTTCGTGGCTTCGCAGATCGTCGTACCCGAACCGGATCCCGCCGGCGCTTACCCTGAGGGCGACCTCCTTACGACGCGTGCAGGATGCGTCCCCCGGCGAAAGCCCAGTTCTCCCACGCCGTTTCGGCAAAGACGATCATCACGTGCTCGGGGTCGATCCGTGGCTCGCGTGCGAGCGCGTAGACGATGTCGGCAACGACCTTGCGCTTCACTTTGACGCTGCGACCGACCGACCACAGAATCTCGATCAGCACATAGTCGTCGCCACGCGGCGTCGCCGCATCCGGGTAGTGCGCGTCGTAACGAAGATCGACCTGATCGAGCTCGAGCACGCGCTGAAAGCGATCGGCCTCGGGAACACCGGAGTCGACGAGCGAGCGGTGCACAGCGCCGAGGATCGCACTCTTGAAGGCCTCGCTGCGCCCCTTGCGAAGCGTGACGGTGACGAGAGGCATGGTGATCTCCGCTGAAGTCAGAAGTACGGAACCGGCGCGCGCCGGGTCGCATGCAGCCAGCGCGTGAGCGCCGCGCCGACGCGACGGCGGTTTCGCGGGCCCGCGATGGCGCGTTGGAATCGGGTGCCGGGCTTCCCCGCGACGCAGAATACCGCGTCGTTCTGCGCCTCGACGACGGTGGCGCCGTTGCGCTCGACGACCCAGTTGTCGCCGCCGCGAAGGACGATGTCCTGCTGGCTTCCGTGCTGGGTGACCCACAGTATTCCCTGCCTCACCCGCACGACGGCGCCGCGGGCATCCGGCAGCGTCACGACTTCGCGCGTCGCGAGCGAGACGACGGTTCCGGTTTCGAAGCAGCTCATGGCGATCTCCTGTAGACGATTCTTCGTGTAACCTATGCGTGCGATTCATTACTGTCGGACCGATCCGCGCTTGCACGGACGGTGGTCCGTGAGAGGGATTGTCTGTGGCGCAGCGCGGCACGGCAAACGATCATTCGGAATCCTTCGCATGAGCTGCGAGCATGCATAAGACGCTGCGCGCGCTGCCGTCGCTCGACTTCCTGCGCGGCTTCGAGGCGGTCGGACGGAGGCTCTCGTTCACGCACGCTGCCGATGAGCTGTTCGTGACTCAGTCGGCGCTGTCGCGGCAGGTGAAGGCGCTCGAGGACGCACTCGGCGTCGCACTGTTCGAGCGGCAGCACCGCGCACTCGCGCTGACGGTCGCCGGGGCGGCGTACCACCGCGCGGTGAGCGAGGTTCTGGAAGCGCTCGCGTCGGCGACCGAGCGCACCCGTGATTCGAGCCGCGCGCCGGGGCTGACGGTGTCGACGACGGTCTCGTTCGCGTCCCTGTGGCTGATTCCGCGCCTCGCGCGCTACCGCGAGCTCGAGCCGGCCGTCGAGGTCTACGTGTCCGCCGACGACCGCGTCGTCGACCTCGCGCACGGCGACGTCGACGCGGTGATCCGCTACCTTCCCGATTCGGCGGCGCCGCCGGGGTCGCTGCGCCTCTTCGGCGATCGCCTGACTCCGGTGGCGACCCCGGCGATTGTCAGCGGAAGGTGGCCGCTGCGCACTCCGGCCGACCTCGCGCGGCACGTGCTCCTTCATTTCGACGACCGCGACGGCCGTATGCCGTGGCTCAACTGGCCGAGCTGGCTCGCGTCGAACGGTGCCGGCGGTCTGAAGCCCGCCGGCTCTCTTCACTTTCGTGTCTACGACCAGGTGATCCAGGCCGCGGTCGGCGGGCAGGGTGTTGCGCTCGGCCGTCTGCCGATGCTCGGCGAGCACTTGCGCGACGGGCGGCTCATCGCGCCGTTCGCGCGCAAGCTCGAATCCGCGCGCAGCTATTTTGCGATCGCCGCCGAGCGCGCGGCGGGGCGACGCGACGTCACCGCCTTCCTCGCGTGGGTCCGCGGCGAGGCTGCGCGCGAATGCGAGAGCCCGAGCAAGCGGAAGGCGCGGTGAGCGAGCCGTCGGCCTGGATCCGGCGCCATGCCGGGCTCGTCGCTCCGGGAGCGCGCGTGCTCGACCTTGCGGCAGGGAGCGGGCGCCACGCGCGATTTTTCGCCAGCCGAGGCGCCAGCGTCGTCGCCGTTGATCGCGACGCCGGCGCGCTGTCGGCGCTTGCCGGTGTCGATGGAGTCGAGACGCGCTGCACCGACCTCGAAGCCGCCGCGTGGCCGCTCGCGGGCGAACTGTTCGATGCGGTGGTCGTGAGCCGCTACCTCCATCGACCGCACTTCGACGACATCCTCGCCCTGCTGGCGCCTTCGGGGACACTCCTCTACGAAACGTTCGCGGCCGGCAACGAGCGTTACGGCAGGCCGTCGAATCCCGCGTTCCTGCTCGAGCCGGGCGAGCTCGTCGACCGCGTGCGCGGGAGGCTCGTCGTCGTCGCATTCGAGCAGGGTGCGGAAGGCGATCCGCCGATCGCGGTGCTCCAGCGCGTTGCTGCGGTCGGGCGCGCGCGCGCGTGGCCTCCGCCGATCGCCGTGTCGCCCGCGCCTATCGCGGATTGACCGGCGCCGAATGGGGTAGAATTGCCCACTTTTTCCCACCGCATCCGATGCTCTCCGGAAGTCTCTGCGCCATCGTCACGCCGATGCATTCCGGCGGGGCGCTCGACCTGCCTGCGTTGCGCAGGCTGATCGACTGGCACGTCGAAAGCGGGACGGCGGCGATCGTCATCGTCGGCACGACCGGCGAATCGCCGACCGTCGACTTCGACGAGCACTGCACGCTGATCCGCACGGCGGTCGAGCACGTGGCGCGGCGCATCGCCGTGGTGGCCGGCACCGGCGCCAACTCGACGGCCGAAGCGATTGCGCTGACGCGCTACGCGAAGGAAGTCGGCGCCGATGCCTGCCTGTCGGTCGTTCCGTACTACAACAAGCCGACGCAGGAAGGCCTCTACCGTCATTTCCGCGCAGTCGCCGAGGCGACCGATCTGCCGGTGATTCTCTACAACGTGCCGTCGCGGACCGTGGCCGATCTCGCCAACGCGACGGTCCTGCGACTCGCCGAGATCCCGAACATCGCCGGGCTGAAGGATGCGACGTCGGATCTCACGCGCCCGGTCGAGCTGCGGCGCAGGCTCCCGGCGGGACGCGAGTTCGGCCTCTATTCGGGCAACGACGACACCGGCCTTGCCCACATGCTGGTCGGGGGTGACGGAGTCATCTCGGTCACCGCGAACGTTGCCCCGAAAGCGATGTCGGAGCTGTGCGCAGCGGCGCTCGCCGGGAACATCGCCGTCGCGCGCGAGCGCAATGCGCGTCTGATGACGCTGCACGCGAGCCTGTTCGTCGAATCCAATCCCATCCCGGTGAAGTGGGCGTTGGCGTCGATGGGCCGGATCGACGACGGATTGCGGCTCCCGTTGACGCCGCTGTCGCCCCAGCATCACGAGACGGTGCGTGCCGCGCTTCGCGAAGCGGGCTGCACCGCCTAGGGCCTTCCACACATGAATCGAAACCTGTTCCTTCTCGTCCCCGCACTCGCCCTGGCGGCGCTCGTGATGTCGGGATGCGAGACCTTCTCCAACCTCGGCAAGCGCATCGACTACAAGTCGGCGTCGAGCGCGCCATCGCTCGAGATCCCGCCCGATCTCACCACGCCGGAGTACGACACGCGCTACTCCGTCAATACGGCGACCGGCCTCGCCGCGCAGAATTCCGTGCGCCCGGAGGCGACCGACGTGCTCCCGGTCAAGGACGGCGACGCGCGCATCGTGCGCGAGGGCAACGAGCGCTGGCTGGTGGTGAAGGCGACCCCCGAGCAGGCGTGGGCCACGTGTCGCCGCTTCTGGACCGACACCGGTTTCGTGATCGCGAAGGAAGATCCCGCGCTCGGCACGATGGAGACCGACTGGGCCGAGAACCGCGCGGACATTCCGATGGATCCGGTGCGCAAGCTCCTCGGCAAGTACATCGATCCGATCTATTCGACCTACACACGTGACAAGTTCAGAACGCGCATCGAGCACGGGTCG
>DASVWR010000223.1:0-5721 GCA_036393115.1 Casimicrobiaceae bacterium | reverse complement strand
TGGCCTTCCTTGAGCGTCTTGAAGCCCTGCATGTTGATCGCCGAGAAGTGAGCGAACAGGTCTTCACCGCCGCCATCCGGCGTGATGAACCCGAAGCCCTTCGCGTCGTTGAACCACTTTACAGTTCCGGTTGCCATTGCTGTTGATTCCTCAAGTACGAGTTAAACGGGACGTTGCCCGGGCGATGTTTCGATCTCAAGGAAAGTACGGCGATCGAACGACTGCGTGGCGGTCGTACAGAGCAAGCACTTTACTGCTTGGAACAAAACACGGCGCGCACTATACGGGAATTCCTGCAATAAATCGATAGCTTTCGCGCGGGGGCTGGCCGGGGTGTTGCGCGGAAACCCACGCCCAGCGCCGCGTTCGATCGATTCGGCCGAAATAAATGACCGCGGGTCAGGAGGCGATTTCTCGCCGCACCAATGCGGTGCCACGGGCGAGGGCTTCGAGCTTGGCTTGCGCAATCGGCCGGGCAAGCGGAACCATGCCGCAGTTTGTGCACGGCAGCAAACGTTCTGCCGGCACGAACCGCAGTGCGGAGCGGATCACCGCCGCGACATCTTCGGGCGTCTCGACCTCGCTCGTCGCGACGTCGATCGCGCCGACCATGACGTCCTTGCCCGGCAGGAGGCCGATGAGGTCGATCGGGACGTGCGAATGCGCGCACTCGAGCGACACCTGGTCGATCGACGATTTCGCAAGCAGCGGGAAGGTCTGCTCGTACTGGCGCCACTCGACGCCGAGCGTCTTCTTCCAGTCGATGTTGGCCTTGATGCCGTAGCCGTAGCAGATGTGCACGGCCGTCTTGCAGCCGAGCCCGCGCGCCGCCCGTTCGAGCGCCGCGATGCCCCAGTCGCGCACCTCGTCGAAGTAGACGTTGAACGCCGGCTCGTCGAACTGGACGATGTCGATGCCGGCTCTCGCGATCTCCTTCGCCTCTTCGTTCAGGATCTCGGCGAAGGCGAACGCGAGCTTCTCACGGCTGCCATAGTGCGCGTCGTAGAGCGTGTCGACCATCGTCATCGGGCCGGGCAGCGTGAACTTGACGCGATGCGTGGTCTGCGAGCGCATGAACGCGGCATCGTCGACGAACACCGGGCGGCGGCGCGCGACCGGGCCGGTCACCACCGGCACGTCGGCGTCGTAGCGGTTGCGGATGTGCACGGTCTTCCGGTGCTCGAAGTCGACCCCGTCGAGCCCCTCGATGAAGGTGGTCACGAAGTGGCGCCGTGTCTGCTCGCCGTCGGTGACGATGTCGACGCCGGCGCGCTCCTGCATAGAGAGCGCCAGCCGGACCGCGTCGCGCTTGCCTTCGGCAAGGGCGTCGCCGTCGAGCTTCCACGCTGCCCACAGCGCTTCCGGCTCCGCGAGCCACGAGGGTTTCGGGAGACTGCCGGCAAGGGTCGTCGAAAGGAGCGTGCTCATGAGGGGCATTCTAAGCCATCCTCCCCTTGACCCGGCGGGGAATCGCCGCGTACCTTGCGTGCTTCCAGCTCATCATGTCGACCTGCTCCCATCACCGCATGGGCGCCGCGGCCGTCGCGAGGTGCACGCAATGGCCGCGGTGACGATCAGCGCTGTCCGCAAGCGATTCGGCGGCACCGAAGTGATCCGCGGTGTCGACATCGCGATCGGCGACGGCGAGTTCTGCGTGCTCGTCGGGCCCTCCGGCTGCGGCAAGTCGACGCTGCTGCGGATGATCGCCGGCCTCGAGGAGATCACCGAGGGCGAGATTGCGATCGCCGGCAACGTGGTCAACCGCGTGCCGCCGAAAGAGCGCGACATCGCGATGGTGTTCCAGAACTACGCGCTCTACCCGCACATGACGGTGCGCGACAACATGTCGTTCGCGCTGAAGCTCGCGAAGCAGCCGCGCGACGAGGTCGAACGCCGCGTCGCGCGCGCCGCCGGCATCCTGGGCCTCGCACCCTACCTCGATCGCTATCCGCGCCAGCTCTCGGGCGGGCAGCGCCAGCGCGTCGCGATGGGGCGCGCGATCGTGCGCGATCCGCAGGTGTTCCTGTTCGACGAGCCGCTGTCGAACCTCGACGCGAAGCTGCGCGTCGCGATGCGCACCGAGATCCGGGAATTGCACCAGCGCCTCGCGACGACGTCGATCTACGTGACCCACGACCAGATCGAGGCGATGACGATGGCCGACCGGATCGTCGTGATGCGCGACGGCCGCGTCGAGCAGATCGGCGGGCCGCTCGAGCTCTACGACACGCCGGCCAACACGTTCGTCGCCGGCTTCATAGGCTCGCCGGCGATGAACCTCGTGCCGGGCACGGTGCGCGTCAACGGTACGGGCTCCGGCGTCGAGTTCGAAGGCGGCCTGCGGCTGCCGCTGCCGCATGCGGCACATGCCATCGACGGGCAGGCGGTGCTCTACGGGATGCGCCCCGAGCACTGTGCGCCGTCGGAGCGGACCGGCATTCCGGCGGAGGTCGTCGTCGTCGAGCCCACCGGCGCCGACACGCAGCTCTTCTGCCGCTTCAACGGTCAGGATATTTCATCGCTCGTTCGGGAGCGCGTTGCGTGCCGTCCGGGCGATCGCATCCGGCTCGCGCCCGATCCCGAGCGCGTGCATGTGTTCGACGCGACGACCGGGGTGCGCCTTGGCGCCCGGGAGTCGTGACGCGAAGCGGGGGTGGTCGAAGTTCAACGAACAGGAGGAGTCATGAGCGACAGCAAGCGACGCGATTTTCTCAAAGCCACCGCCGGGGTCGCCGCCGGCGCCGCGCTCGGTACGGGATCGGCGCTGATGCCGAGCCTTGCCGAAGCCGCCGAGTACAAGGTCACGCCGGAGAAGGGCGCGAAGCTGCGGCTCTTACGCTGGAAGCGCTTCGTCCAGGGCGACGAGACGCTGTGGATGGAGAACACGAAGAAGTTCACCGAGAAGACCGGCATTCCGGTCCAGGTCGACAACGAGAGCTGGGAGGACGTGCGCCCGAAGGCCGCGGTGGCGGCCAACATCGGCAGCGGTCCCGACCTCATCCTCGGCTGGCTCGACGACCCGTTCCAGTACACCGACAAGCTGGTCGACGTCACCGACCTCGCCAATTACCTCGGCGCGAAGTACGGCGGCTGGTACGACATCTGCCGCACCTACGGCATGCACGGCAAGCGCTGGCAGTCGATCCCGGTCGGCATCGTCGGCAACGCGATCGTCTACCGCGACAGCCTGGTGAAGGCGGCGGGCTTCGACGGCATTCCGAAGGACTCGGCGGGCTTCCTCAAGCTCTGCAAGGCGCTGAAGGCGAAGGGAACGCCGGCCGGCTTCGCGTTCGGCCACGCCGTCGGCGACGGCAACACCTGGTGCAACTGGCTGCTGTGGCAGCAGGGCGGCAGGCTCGTCGACCAGCACAACAACGTCGTCATCAACAGTCCGGAGACGATCGCTGCGCTCGAGTATGCGAAGGAGATGTACGACACGTTCATCCCCGGTACGCTGTCGTGGGGCGATCCCAGCAACAACAAGGCGTTCCTCGGCGGCCAGATCAGCCTGACCGCGAACGGGATCTCGATCTACTACGTGGCGAAGGACTCGTCCGAACCGGCAATGAAGGCGATGGCGGAGGACATCCAGCATGCGCGCTTCCCGATCGGCCCCGCCGGCAAGCCGACCGAGTTCAATCTGTTCACGCAGATGATGATCTTCAAGTATTCGAAGTATCCGAACGCCGCGAAAGAGTACCTGCGCTTCATGATGGAGGGCGACCAGTACAACCCGTGGATGAAGGCTGCGATCGGCTACGTCAGCCAGCCGCTGAAGGCCTATGCGTCCAACCCCATGTGGACTGCGGACCCGAAGGCGACGCCGTATCGCGACGTCGCGGCGGTGACGCTCTCCGACGGCTACGCGGGAACGCTCGGCTACGCGTCGGCGGCGGTGATGGCCGACTACGTCGTCGTCGACATGTTCGCGAGCGTGGTGTCGGGGGCGAAGAGCCCGAAGGACGCCGCGGCGCAGGCCGAGAAGCAGGCGCAGCGCTACTACAAGGTGTGACATCGGCACGCCGATGACCGCCGGCGCCGCGAGCGCCGGCGGTCCCGTTCGCGTCGGGCGCGCGGGCCGCTTCGCCCGCGTGCTCGACAACCGGAACCTGCTCGGGCTGCTGTTCATGCTGCCCGCGGCGGCGCTCCTGCTCGTCTTCCTCACCTATCCGCTCGGCCTCGGCATCTGGCTCGGCTTCACCGACACCAAGATCGGGCGTGCCGGACACTGGATCGGGCTCGCCAACTACGTCTACCTCGCCGGCGACGCGGTGGCGCGGCTGGCCGTGTTCAACACGATTCTCTACACGGTGGTCGCGAGCACGATCAAGTTCGCACTGGGGCTGTGGCTCGCGTTGCTGCTGAACGAGAAGCTGCCGTTCAAGTCGCTCTTGCGCGCGGTCGTTCTCCTGCCGTTCATCGTGCCGACTGCGCTCTCCGCGATCGCGTTCTGGTGGATCTACGACGCCCAGTTTTCGGTCATCAGCTGGATGCTGGTGCGTCTCGGCTGGATCCACCAGTACATCGACTTCCTCGGCGATCCGTGGCTCGCACGGATGTCGACGATCATCGCCAACATCTGGCGCGGCGTGCCGTTCGTCGCGATCTGCCTCCTCGCCGGCCTGCAGACGATCTCGCCGTCGTACTACGAGGCGGCGAGCCTCGACGGTGCGTCGTCGTGGCAGAAGTTCCGCTACGTGACGATGCCGCTCCTGACGCCAATCATCGCGGTCGTGATGACCTTCTCGGTGCTGTTCACGTTCACCGATTTCCAGCTCATCTACGTGCTGACGCGCGGCGGCCCGGCGAATGCGACGCACCTGATGGCGACCCTCTCGTTCCAGCGCGCGATCCCCGGCGGGGCGCTCGGCGAGGGCGCGGCGCTCGCCGTCGCGATGATCCCGTTCCTGCTCGCCGCGATCCTCTTCTCCTACTTCGGCCTGCAGCGCCGCGCGTGGCAGCAGGGGGCCGACGCGTGATCGGCCGGCGCAGCGGCGCGGCGGTCGATGCCCTCGATGCGGGCGGGATGGTCGGGCTCGCGTCGCTGCCGCGGCGTCTCGTGACGGTCTACGTGCCGCTCGTCGTGTTCCTGATCGTGCTGCTGTTCCCGTTCTACTGGATGGTGACGACCTCGGTGAAGCCCGACGCCGAGCTTCTCGACGTGAAGTCGAATCCGTTCTGGGTCGTCCATCCGACCTTCGCCCATTTCCGCCACCTGCTGTTCGAGACCCAGTACCCGCTGTGGCTGTGGAACACGCTGCTGGTGTCGGTGGTTGCGACCTTCCTCTCGCTCGCCTGCAGCGTCCTCGCGGCGTACGCGATCGAGCGGCTGCGCTTCAGGGGCTCGCGCTATGTCGGCATGGCGATCTTCCTCGCTTACCTGGTGCCGCCGTCGATCCTGTTCATTCCGCTCGCCGACGTCGTGTTCCAGCTCGGCCTGTTCGACACGCGCCTCGCGCTGATCCTCATCTACCCGACGTTCCTGATCCCGTTCTGCACGTGGCTCCTGATGGGCTACTTCAAGACGATTCCGTTCGAGCTCGAGGAATGCGCGCTGATCGACGGCGCGACGCGGCTGCAGATCCTGACGCGGATCGTGCTGCCGCTCGCGGTGCCCGGCCTCATCTCGGCCGGCATCTTCGCGTTCACGCTGTCGTGGAACGAGTTCATCTACGCGCTGACGTTCATCTCGTCGTCGGAGGTGAAGACCGCGCCGGTCGC
>DASVWR010000222.1:0-9446 GCA_036393115.1 Casimicrobiaceae bacterium | reverse complement strand
GCGCTGCCGGGCCTGCACAACGTGCGCAACGCGCTCGCGGCGATCGCGGTCGGGCGCGAAGTCGGTGTCGCCGACGAGGCGATCGTGCGCGCGCTCGCCGAGTTCAAGGGCGTCGGCCGGCGCTTCCAGCGCTACGGCGACATCGGATGCAAAGGTGGTCGCTTCGCGCTCGTCGACGACTACGGCCATCACCCGGCCGAGATGGCGGCGACGATCGCCGCAGCGCGCGACACCTTTCCCGGCCGGCGCCTCGTGCTCGCGTTCCAGCCGCATCGCTACACCCGCACGCGCGATCTCTTCGAGGATTTCGTTCGCGTGCTGTCGTCGGCCGATGCGCTGGTGCTGACCGATGTCTATCCCGCGGGCGAAGCGCCGATCGTCGCCGCCGACGGGCGCGCGCTCGCGCGCGCCGTGCGCGTCGCCGGGCGCGTCGAGCCGGTCTTCGTCGAAACCGTCGGAGAGGTCGCGCAGGCGCTGTGCGGGATCGTTCGCGACGGCGACGTCGTGATCACGATGGGCGCCGGATCGATCGGCGCGGTGGCCGCGCAACTCGCGGGCGGACCATGCGAATGAACGAGACGCTCATGTTCCCCGGACTGCGCGGCACGCTGAGCCGCGACGCCCCGCTCGCGCGACATACGAGCTGGCGCGCGGGAGGAACTGCCGAGACGCTCTACGTGCCGGCCGACCGCGACGATCTCGCAGCATTCCTGCGCGTGTGGCCGATCGAGGCCCCGGTCACCGTCATCGGGCTCGGCAGCAACGTGCTGGTCCGCGACGGCGGGGTACGCGGTGCGGTCATCGTGCTGCACGATCCGGGCGCGGCGTACGCCGTCGCCGACGGACTCGTCTACGCGGAGGCCGGACTCGCCGCGCCGAAGCTCGCACGCTTCGCCGCGACGCGCGGCTGCAGCGACGCGGCTTTCCTCGCCGGCATTCCCGGAACCGTCGGTGGCGCACTCGCGATGAACGCAGGCTGCTACGGCGGCGAGACGTGGAATCACGTCGTGCGCGTCGAAGTGCTCGGCCGCGACGGAAGCTTCGACGTGCGCGATCGCGACGATTTCTCGATCGCCTATCGCACGGTGCGCGAGAAGGACGGCGCGCCGCTTCGCGCGATCTTCACCGCCGCCTGGTTTCGCTTCGGCTTCGGCGATGCCCGCCGCGCGCGAGACGAGATCAAGGCGCTCCTCGCCCGGCGGATCGCGACGCAGCCGCTCGGACTGCCCAACGCGGGCAGCGTGTTCCGCAACCCGCCCGGCGATCATGCCGCGCGCCTGATCGAGGCCTGTGGCCTCAAGGGATTTGCGATCGGCACCGCGCGCGTGTCGGAGAAGCACGCGAACTTCATCGTCAATCCGGGGCGCCGCGCGCGCGCTGCGGACATCGAGGCGCTGATCGGGCACGTGCGCGCGACGGTGCACGCGCAAACCGGCGTCGACCTCGAGCCCGAGGTGCGCGTCATCGGGGAGGCGGCATGACTCGCCCGCGCGCGCGCCTCACCCCAACGCCGCGCAGCCCGCTGCGGCGCGGTCTGGTGCCATGCACCCCGGCGCTATGCGCTCCGGCGCCACGCAGCCCGCTGCCGGTGGCCCAATGCGCCGCACGCTCGGAGTCCGTGAACGCCTGCCTGCGGGTCCCGGCGCTCGCTTCGCAAGGTGTGCGCCGGTGGCCGGCGTCGTTCAGTGCAGTGCTCGCAGCGCCACCCGCGACGGCAGGCACTCCCACTCGCGCGCAGCGCATTGGCCCTCCGCCATCGGGCTGCGTGGCACCTCACCGGGCGCCATCGGGCTGCGCGCCATCGGGCCGCGTCGCACCGAGCCGCGTGCTCACCGTGCGCCGTGCATGGCACGCTGCAGCAAGCGGACGCCAGCGCAGTCGGGGTGCGCTGCGCGCGAGTGGGAGTGCCTGCCGTCGCGGGTGGCGCGGGGAGCCCGGCACACCTTCGCGGCTGCCGCAGTCGCCCACCTGGCGAGTCCGCGCCGGGTACCCGCAGGCAGGCGTTCACGGACTCCGAGCGCGCCGGCGCACCCCGACTGCACTGGCGGCCGCGATGCGTGCGCGTCGGTGTGCGAGGCAAGCGCGATGAGCGCAGCCTCCGAATTCGGCAAGGTCGCCGTGCTCCTCGGCGGACCGTCCGCCGAGCGCGAGGTCTCGCTGATGTCGGGGCGAGCCGTGCTCGCAGCGCTGACCGAGCAGGGCGTCGACGCGCACCCGTTCGACCCCGCCGAGCGCGACCTCTTCGAGTTGCGGCGCGACGGCTTCGAGCGCGCGTTCATCGCGCTGCACGGGCGTTTCGGCGAGGACGGCACCGTGCAGGGCGCGCTCGAAACGCTGCACCTTCCGTACACGGGCAGCGGCGTCATGGCTTCGGCACTCGCGATGGACAAGTGGCGCACGAAGCTCGTCTGGCTCGCGAGCGGCATTCCGACGCCGCGTTACCGCGTCGTCGATGCTGCCACGGATTGGATGAGCGTCGTCGCGGAGCTCGGCCTGCCGCTGATCGTCAAGCCCGCCCGCGAAGGCTCGACGATCGGCATCACGCGCGTCACCGGCGTCGATCACGACGAGCTTCGCCTCGCGTGGGAGGAGGCAGCGCGTCACGATCCGCTGGTTCTGGTCGAGGAGCTCGTCGCCGGTGTCGAGGTGACCGCATCGATCGTCGGCCGGCGAGCGCTGCCGCTGATCCGCATCGAAGCGCCCGGCGGGAACTACGACTATCACCACAAGTACTTCTCGGACGCGACGCGCTACCTGTGTCCGAGCGGGCTGCCGGCCGCCGTCGAAGACGAGATCCGCGCACGCTCGCTCGCCGCCTACGACGTCGTCGGCTGCAGCGGCTGGGGACGCCTCGATCTGATCCTGCGCGCCGACGGGTCGTATTCGTTCCTCGAAGTCAACACGTCGCCCGGGATGACCGGACACAGCCTCGTGCCGATGGCGGCGCGGCAGGCCGGCACGTCCTTCGGCGAGCTCTGTCTCGAAATCCTGCGAGGCGCGCATGTGGGATGACGCGCGCCAGTTGAACGCAATCGCCGTGACGCTGGCACTGATCGCTTGCGCGTTCCTCGCCTGGGCAGCGCTCGGCTGGGTGGCGCGGTTGCCGCTCTTCGCGATCCGGCACGTCGTCGTGACGACATCACCGGTGCGCGTGAATCCCGCGTGGGTCGCGAGCGTCGTTCGCGGTGACCTCTCCGGGACCTTCTTCTCGATGGACCTCGGTGCGGCACGCGCAGCGCTCGCACGTATCCCGTGGGTGAAGAGCGTCGCGCTGCGTCGGCAGTGGCCGGATCGCCTCGAAATCGAGCTCACGGAGCACCAGCCGCTCGCGCGCTGGAACGATCAGGGCCTGGTCGACACCGACGGCGCCGTCTTCGTCGCGAGCGACGCGGGCGAGCTTCCCGAGTTCGACGGGCCCGACGGCGAAGCGCCGGCGATGGTCGAGCGCTACCGCGAGTGGGTGCCGATGCTCGGCGGTCTCTCGCTCAAGCTCACCGGGCTCGCGTTGTCGCCGCGCGGCGGCTGGAAGATCCGCACCGAAGGCGCCGGCGGGCCGCTGACGATCGAGCTCGGTCGCGACCACGTCGACGAGCGGATCGAGCGCTTCGTCGCTGCATGGCGGCTGACGATCGCGGCGCTCGCGCGCGACGGTCGGCACGTCGACCACGTCGACCTCCGCTATCGGAACGGCTTCGCGGCGCGCCTGCCCGATTTTCACCCGAAGCCCGCGAAGCGCGCGACATGAAGCGGGATTCGCAACCGCCGGAAGGGAGCCAACCGATGAGCCGTAGACGCGGGATCGAGGCATGGTGAAGGACGGGAAGAACCTGATCGTCGGGCTCGACATCGGCACGTCGAAAGTCGTCGCGATCGTCGCCGAGGTGACCGACGAGGGTCTCAACGTGATCGGCCTCGGCATGCAGCCTTCGCGCGGGTTGCGCAAGGGCGTCGTCGTCAACATCGAGGCGACGATGGCGTCGATCCAGCGCGTCCTCGAGGAAGCCGAGCTGATGGCGGACTGCAGGATCAGCGAGGTCTACACGGCGATCGCCGGGAGCCACATCAAGAGCCTCAATTCGAGCGGCATGGTCGCGATCAAGGAGAAGGAGGTGACGCAGGCCGACATCGACCGCGTCGTCGACACCGCGAAGGCGATCGCGATTCCCAACGACCAGCAGGTGCTGCACATCCTGCCGCAGGAATTCATCATCGACGGCCAGGAGGACGTGCGCGAGCCTCTAGGCATGAGCGGCGTACGCCTCGAAGTGAAGGTGCACATCGTCACCGGTGCGGTATCGGCAGTCGAGAACATCACCAAGTGTGTGCGTCGCTGCGGCATCGAAGTGCGCGACGTCATGCTGCAGCCGCTCGCCTCGGCGAAGGCGGTGCTGAACGACGACGAGAAGGAGCTCGGCGTCTGCCTGATGGACATCGGCGGCGGCACCACCGACATCGCGGTATTCGCGGGCGGCGCGATCCGCCACACGGCGGTGATTCCGATCGCCGGCGATCAGGTCACCAACGACATCGCGATGACGCTGCGCACTCCGACCAAGGAGGCCGAGGAGCTGAAGCTTCGCCACGGCTGCGCGCTGCGCCAGCTTGCCGACCCGAACGACATCATCGAGGTACCCGGAGTCGGCGAGCGCGCACCACGCAAGCTGTCGCGTCCGATGCTGGCCGAGGTGATCGAGCCGCGCATCGAGGAGCTCTACTCGCTCGTGCAGGCCGAGCTGCGGCGCTCGGGCTTCGAGGAGCTTCTCTCGTCCGGGATCGTGCTGACCGGGGGCTCCGCGCTCCTCGCCGGCATGACCGAGCTCGGAGAAGAAGTCTTCCACCTGCCGGTGCGCGTCGGCGTCCCCGCCTACACGGGGCCGCTCGCCGACGTCATCCGCAGCGCGCGCTACGCGACGTCGGTCGGCCTCCTGCTCGAAGGGCGCGAGCAGTACCTGCGCGGCGAAGCAGCGCGCGCGCAGGTCGCAGGCATCGGTGGTGTCGCGAAGCGGATGCGGCAGTGGTTCAGGGCGAATTTCTGAACAGCGAGGGACGGGGGATGAGCGGCGAGGGGCGAGAAATGCGGATCGAGGAGTTAGGAATGGGAATCGGGTGGTTGGGGAAAAGGCAGGGCAGCGCGTGGTGTCAGGAATCCGTGGTCGATCGGCGATCGACCGTGGACCACTGATTCCTGAACGAAGGCCCATCGGGACTGAATCATCGGCAGGCAACCTGGACAGGAGAAACAGCATGTTTGAAATCATCGATCAACCGCAGGAAGACGGTGCGGTCATCAAGGTCATCGGCATCGGGGGCTGCGGCGGCAATGCGGTCGAGCACATGATCACGCGCGGCTTGTCGGGCGTCGATTTCGTCTGCGCGAACACCGACGCGCAGGCGCTGAAGCGCTCGACGGCGTCGACGCAACTGCAGCTCGGCTCGACGCTGACCCGTGGACTCGGCGCGGGAGCCAAGCCGGAGATCGGCCGCGATGCCGCGATGGAGGATCGCGATCGCATCGCGAGCACCATCGAAGGCGCGGACATGCTGTTCATCACCGCAGGCATGGGTGGCGGCACCGGCACCGGCGCGGCGCCGGTCGTCGCCGACATCGCGAAGAGCCTCGGCATCCTCACCGTCGCCGTCGTCACGCGCCCGTTCAGGTTCGAGGGCAAGCGGCAGAAAGTGGCGAGCGCAGGAATCGAGGAGCTCACGCGGCGCGTCGATTCGCTGATCGTGATCCCGAACGACAAGCTGATGGAGGTTCTCGGCGAGGACGTCTCGGTGCTCGACGCCTATGCGGCCGCGAACGACGTGCTGCACGGCGCGGTGTCGGGGATCGCCGAGGTGATCAACAACGCCGGCCTCGTCAACGTCGACTTCGCCGACGTGCGCACGGTGATGGGCGAAGTCGGCATGGCGATGATGGGATCGGCGACCGCGGGCGGCGTCGATCGCGCGCGCCTCGCCGCGCAGCAGGCGGTCAAGAGCCCGCTCCTCGAAGACGTCAATCTCGCCGGCGCGCGCGGCGTGCTCGTCAACATCACCGCGTCGGCGGGTCTCAAGATGAAGGAGTACCACGAGGTGATGAACACCATCAAGGAGTTCACCGCCGAGGACGCGATGGTCATCGTCGGCACGGTGATCGACGATGCGCTGGAAGACCAGCTTCGCGTAACGATGATCGCCACGGGTCTCGGCGGGGCCGCGGCGGCGCGCAAGCCGCCGGAGCTCAAGGTGCTGCAGACCGTCGTCGAACGAACCGGCACCGACAATGTCGGAGTACGCGTCGGCGGCGATGCAATCGACTACGACAAGCTCGATCAGCCGGCGGTGGTCCGGCGCGGTCGCCAGGGCCCGACCATGGCGGCCCCGGCGTTCGACCCGTCCGAGATCCCGGCATTCCTGCGCAAGCAGGCCGACTGATGGAGCCGACCGAGGAGGTCGATGCACAAGGTCGACTGACGGGGCCAATCGAGCGGGTGGAAAGGGCACCGGGATGAGCAGGCGGATCGGGCGCGCGAATGCTAAGATTACCGGTTGGCGGCGCCCGTCCGCACCCCGAGGGCACCTGCCCACGCCCCAAGGGAGGGGGTCGCCCCCGTCGATGCTGCTCCAGCGCACGCTGAAGACCACGATTCGCACCACCGGCGTCGGCCTGCACACCGGCGCGCGGGTCGAGCTCACGCTGCGTCCGGCGCAGCCCGATACCGGGATCGTGTTCCACCGCAGCGATCTCGGCCAGCCGGTCAGCATTCCGGCGACGGCGGAGAACGTCGGCGACACCCGCCTGTCGTCGACGCTGGTGGCCGGCGGCGTCTCGATTTCCACCGTCGAGCACCTGATGTCGGCGCTTGCCGGTCTCGGCATCGACAACCTGCACGTGGACGTCGCGGGCCCCGAGCTGCCGATCATGGACGGAAGCGCGGGGCCGTTCGTCTTTCTGCTGCAGTCCGCGGGGATTGCCGAGCAGCCTGCGCGCAAGCGTTACGTCCGGGTGCGTGCGCCGGTCGAGATCCACGACGGCGACAAGTGGGCGCGCTTCGAGCCCTTCGCAGGGTTCCGACTCGACTTCACGATCGATTTTCCGCACCCGGTGTTCGGCACCGAGAACCGGCACGTCGTCGTCGATTTCGCGCAGCACTCGTACGTCAAGGAGGTTGCGCGCGCGCGCACGTTCGGCTTCATGCAGGACGTCGAGGCGATGCGCTCGGCCGGGCTCGCGCTCGGCGGCAGCCTGCAGAACGCCGTCGTGCTGGACGAGACGCGCGTCCTCAACAGCGAGGGCCTGCGCTACGACAACGAGTTCGTCAAGCACAAGGTGCTCGACGCGATCGGCGACCTCTACCTGCTCGGGCATCCGCTGATCGGCCAGTACACGGCGTTCAAGCCGGGGCACGCGCTCAACAACCTGCTGGTCCGCGCGCTGCTTGCGCGCCCCGAGGCGCACGAGGTGGTGAGCTTCGAGGCCGACGACGAGGTTCCGACGGCATTCCACGGCTGGGCGGTCGGCGCCGCCTGAGCGCGTGGCCGCGCGGATCAGGCGGGATCGTCAGCGTCCGCGCGCGCGGCGCGACCAGCGTGCGAGCGAGTTCTTGAGCGGTCCGTCGGGAAGCCGCGCCGCGAGATCGAAGAGCGGCGCTGCGGCACCGGCGTCGAGCGTGCGCGGCGTCGGTAGTGCAGGCTCGGTGGCCGGAGCCGCATCGATGCGGATGCGAACGCGAAGCGAGGTCACGCCGCAGCCGGCGCGCTTAAGCGCTGCGACGAGATCGGGCCCGCGCGCGCGCAGCGCCGCGGCGATGGCGCCGGCAGCGACGACGATGACGAGCGTGCCATCCTCGATGCCGGCGACGGCGAGCCGTTCGCCGATCGCCCGCGGAAGATGGCGCCGCACGAGGCGGGTCAGCTCGGCCTCCTGGCGCTGGCGCCGCGCCCATTGGCCGAGCGCGGCATCGGCGCCCACCACCTCGCCGAGCGGCCGGAACGCTGGGCGCTTCGGGCTCATCCCCGCATGTTAAAATGATGCGGACCGGCGTGTACCGGCGAATCGAGCAAAGAGGGGTGAGGCGGTCCTCACCCCTTCCTTTTTCTGCCGCGGGCGCAAAGCCCGGGCGAGATTCCCTCGGGATCCGATGATCACCAACTTCCTCACCCATATCTTCGGCAGCCGCAACGAGCGGCTGCTGAAGCAGTATTCGCAGGCGGTGCGCGAGATCAACAGGCTCGAGCCGACGATCGCCGCGCTTAGCGACGAGGCGCTGCGCGAGAAGACCGCCGAGCTGAAGACGCGCGTCGGCAATGGCGAAGCGCTCGACGACGTGCTGCCCGAGGCTTTCGCGATGGTCCGCGAGGCCGGCAAGCGCGCGCTCGGCATGCGCCATTTCGACGTGCAGATGATCGGCGGCATCGCGCTCCACAACGGCAAGATCGCCGAGATGCGCACCGGCGAGGGGAAGACGCTCGTCGCGACGCTGCCGGTCTATCTGAACGCGCTCGCCGGGAAGGGCGTCCACGTCGTCACCGTCAACGACTACCTCGCGCAGCGCGACGCGAACTGGATGGGCCGCATCTACCGCTTCCTCGGGCTCACCGTCGGCATCAACCTGTCGCAGATGGCGCACCCGGACAAGCAGGCCGCGTACGCGGCCGACGTCACCTACGGCACCAACAACGAGTTCGGCTTCGATTACCTGCGCGACAACATGGTGTTCGCGCCGGGCGAGCGCGTGCAGCGCGGCCTGTCCTATGCGATCGTCGACGAGGTCGACTCGATCCTGATCGACGAGGCGCGCACGCCGCTCATCATCTCGGGTCAGGCCGACGACAACATCGACATGTATTACCGGCTGAACGAGATAGCGCCGCAGTTGACGCGCCAGGCCGACGAGAAGGGTTCCGGCGACTACTGGGTCGACGAGAAGCAGCGCACGGTGCTGCTCTCCGAGGAGGGGCACGAGCACGCCGAGGCGATTCTCGCGCGCACCGGGCTGATTCCGGCGGGGACGAGTCTCTACGACACGCACAACATCGGGCTGATGCACCACCTGTACGCTGCGCTGCGCGCGCACGCGCTCTACCTGCGCGACCAGCAGTACGTCGTGCAGAACGGCGAGGTCATCATCGTCGACGAGTTCACCGGCCGGCTGATGCCCGGGCGCCGCTGGTCCGAGGGCCTGCATCAGGCGGTCGAGGCGAAGGAAGGCGTGCCGATCCAGCGCGAGAACCAGACGCTCGCGTCGATCACGTTCCAGAACTACTTCCGCATGTACGGCAAGCTCGCCGGGATGACCGGCACCGCCGACACCGAGGCGTTCGAGTTCCAGCAGATCTATCACCTCGAAACGGTGGTCATCCCGACCAATCTGCCGATGATCCGCAAGGACGAGAACGACCACGTCTACCGGACGCTCGCGGAAAAGGTCAGCGCGATCATCGCCGACATCAAGGACTGC
>DASVWR010000221.1:0-33667 GCA_036393115.1 Casimicrobiaceae bacterium | reverse complement strand
GTCCTCGTCGAGACCGCGCCGCTCGCGAAGAAGACGCTTCCGGTGCAGATGACGACCTACGGCACCGTACAGCCGGACATCGGCAACACGGTCCATGTCGTCGTCCCGCGCGCAGGACAGATCGCGAAGCTCGCGGTCGGTCCCGGACAGGAAGTGCGTCGCGGCCAGAAGCTCTACGAATTCGCGACCGGCGCCGCAACGCTGCTCGGCTATCAGCAGGCGGCGTCGACGGTCCGGTTCGCGCGCGCCGATCTCGCGCGTACGCAGGCTCTGTTCAAGGAAAGGCTTGCGACGACTTCGCAGGTGGCCACCGCCGAGAAGGCGCTTTCCGACGCGGAGGATGCGCTGAAGGCGCAGGAGAAGACGGGTGCCGGGCAAACGACGCAGTGGATCGTTTCACCCGCCGATGCGATCGTCACCGAAGTGAATGCGAAGGTCGGCGATCGCCTCGACCAGGGCGGCGCCGTGCTGCAACTCACCGAGCGCGGCGCAGTGCAGATCATGCTGGGTGTCGAGCCCGAGCAGGTTGCCAGGGTCCAGGTCGGAATGCCGGTCGCGATCACGTCGGTGTTCGGCAACGCGGAGGCGGTGAACGGACGCATCGACGGCGTGCACGGCGTCATCGATCCGCAGACGCGCCTCGTCGACGCAGTGGTGCGACTCGAAGGGAAGGCATCCGACGCGCTCCTGCCGGGCATGCGTGTCGAGGGGGTCATCACGCTTGCGACGGTGACCGGCTGGGTCGTGCCGCGACAGGCGGTGCTGACCGACGACGGAGGTGCGTACGTCTATCAGATCAAGGATGGCCAGGCGGTGCGCGTGAACGTCAAGATCCTGCTCGACACCGACGACGTCTACGCGATCGACGGCGAGCTCGATCCCAAGCTGAAACTGGTCACGCTCGGCAACTACGAACTTTCGGATGGCCAGCCGGTGCGCGAAGGCGGAGCACCCGCGAAGGAACAGGCCGCGAAGTGAGCCAGGAAACGTTCCGATGAATTTCACCGTTTGGCTGCAGACCCACCGCCGCTCGATCCTGTTCCTGCTGGCGATACTCGCGATCGGTGGCTTGACCGCCGCGTTCGAGCTTCCGGTCACGCTGTTCCCCGACGTCAGCTTTCCGCGTGTCGCGGTCGAGCTCGATTCGGGCGACCGACCCGCCGATCAGATGGTGAACCTGGTGACGCGGCCGGTCGAGGAAGCGATCCGGCACGTTCCGGGCATGCTGAACCTCACGTCGATCTCGAGCCGAGGCAGCGCCGAGATCAAGGTCGACTTCGGCTGGGGCCACGACATGGCCGCGGCGACGCTCGAGGTCAATTCGGCGGTGACGCAGATCCTGCCGACGCTTCCCCCCGGAACGACGGTCGAGACGAAGCGGATGGACCCGACCGTCGACCCGGTGATCTCCTACAGCCTCTCGTCCGACAAGCTGTCGCTGACGCAACTCTACGACGTTGCCGAATACCAGCTCCGGCCGCTGCTGTCGTCGGTGAAGGGCGTCGCGAAGATCGGCATCACCGGCGGGACGCCGGAGGAGTATCGCGTCACCGTCGATCCTGTCCGGCTCGCGGCGTACGGCCTCACGTTGACCGATGTATCGAATGCGCTCGCGCAGGGCAACGTGCAGCAGGCGGTCGGCCACGTCGAAGACCACTACCAGCTCTACCTCGTCATCTCGGATAGCCGCTACCAGACCTTCGGCCAGATCGCCGCAACGGTGCTGCGCACCGGCCCGAACGGGCTCGTCAGGCTCGGCGACGTCGCCAAGGTCACCGACGCGACGGTGCCCCAGTTCATCCGCGTGACGGCGGACGGCCACGATGCGGTGCTGATGGACGTCTATCAGCAGCCCGACGGCAACAGCGTGCAGATCGCCAATGACATCAAGTCGACGCTGAAGAAATACGCATCGGTGGTGCCTCCCGGAGTCAAGGTCGCGACGTGGTACGACCAGAGCGTACTCGTCACCGATTCGGCGAAGAGCGTGCGCGACGCGATCCTGATCGGGATCGTCCTCGCCGCGATCGTGCTGTTCGTGTTCCTGCGCAACTACAAGATCACGATCATTTCGATCGTCGTCGTGCCGACGGTGCTTGCGACCACGGTAACGCTGCTCTACCTCTTCGGCATGGGCTTCAACATCATGACGCTCGGGGGCATGGCCGCCGCGGTGGGGCTCATCATCGACGACGCGGTGGTGATGATCGAGCACATCATGCGCCGCCTGCGCGGTGCGCCCAAGGCGCACCACGGGCGCGTGATGCTCGCGGCGCGCGAATTTTTCCAGCCGCTGATCGGCTCTTCGTCGGCGACGATCATCATCTTCTTCCCGCTGGCATTCCTCGGCGGCGTGACCGGGGCATTCTTCAAGGCGCTGTCGCTAACGATGGGCGGTGCGCTCGTCATCTCGTTCATCATCACCTGGCTAGCCGTCCCGATCCTCGCCGATCACTGGCTGGACGAGAGGGACGCCGCTCACGAGGACGTCGGATCGTGGACGCGCGCGGTCCATCGCCGCTACGAGTGGGTGATGCGGCGCACGCTGAAATGGCCTGCGCTGGTGCTGCTCGGGGTCATCCCGTTGCTCGTGGTCGGCTATCTTGCCTACCGCAACGTCGGCTCCGGCTTCATGCCACACGAAGACGAGGGCGGCTTCGTGCTCGACTACATCTCGCCGCCCGGAACGTCGCTCGCCGAGACCGACCGCATGCTGCGGCAGGTCGAACAGATCATCCGTGCCAATCCGAACGTGCTCACCTATTCGCGGCGAACCGGCGCCCAGCTCGGCGGCGGCGTGACGGAGGCGAATACCGGCGACTTCTTCATCCGGCTGAAGCCGTTTCCGCGCGCCCCGATCGACGACGTAATGCAGAAGATCTCCGACCAGGTGAAGCAGGACGTTCCGACGCTCGACATCGATACCGCACAACTGATGGAGGACCTGATCGGCGACCTGACCGAGGTTCCGCAACCGATCGAAGTGAAGATCTTCGATAGCAACGAGTCGCGGCTCGTCAACCTCGCCCAGAAAGCCACCGACGCACTCGGCAAGGTCAAGGGGCTGGTCGCGCTCCAGAACGGCGTCACGCCGGCAGGTGATGCAATCAACATCGAGGTCGACCGGACCAAGGCGGCGGCGCTCGGTTTCAACGTCAACGATCTGACGACGCTGATCGACGGCTACCTCGAAGGCAACGTCGCCACACAGATCCAGAAGGCGCCGAAGACGGTCGGCGTTCGCGTATGGGTCCCTGCGTCGCTACGCGCCAACACGAACAGGCTCGAGAACCTGCGCCTGCGCGCTCCGTCGGGTGAGACCTTTCCGTTGAGCGCGGTGGCGAAGATCGACGTCCAGAATGGCCAGCCCGAGATCACGCGCGAGAACCTGAAGCGAATGGCGTCGGTGACGGGGCGCATCGAGGGCCGCGATCTCGGCTCGACCGCACGCGACGTCCAGCAGGTGATGGAGCAGCCGGGCCTGCTGCCCGCCGGCGTCTACTTCACGCTCGGTGGGCTCTACAAGGAGCAACAGGAAGCGTTCAAGGGCCTTGCGATGGTGTTCGCCGGCGCCGTCGCGCTCGTGTTCCTGCTGCTGCTCTACCTCTACGAGCGCTTCCAGATGGCGATCGCGATCATGCTGATTCCGCTGATGGCGATGTCGGCGGTGTTCATCGGACTCTACGTGACCGGCATCGAGCTAAACATCACTGCGATCATGGGGATGACGATGATCATCGGGATGGTGACCGAGATCGCGATTTTCTACTTCTCGGAGTACCGCGAGATCGAAGGCGACATGGATCACATCGAGGCGCTGATCCAGGCAGGCAAGAACCGGATGCGCCCGATCACGATGACGACGGTCGCGGCGATCCTCACGCTGCTGCCGCTGGCGCTCGCGATCGGGCACGGGTCGCAGATGCAGCAGCCGCTGGCAATCGCCATCATCTCCGGATTGATCGTCGCACTGCCGCTCGTGCTCCTCGTGATGCCGGTGCTCTACAACGTCTTCACCAGGGGCGGTCGCCGCCGCCCGGTAACGCCGCCGGCGCACCCGCAATCCGCGACCGACGCGAGCAGCGGCAGTTGAACGAATCCGCCCCGGCGTGATGCCGGGGCGGGACCTGCGAGCGGGTAATTGCTGCGAAGCGGTGCGTCGGCCTCGGGTCAGCGCAACCGCGAGATCATGTTCTCGAGCGCTTTCTCGCACGCGGCCTGGTCGGGCTTCTTCGCCTCCAGTTTGCCGAGCGTGAAGTCGAGCTGGTTGTCGATCGCGCGCCAGGTGTTGTAGCTCTTCTTCTTGTTCGAGTCCTCGTGGTTGTCCCAGGTGGTCTCGAAGTCCTTCATCTTCTTGTGCGCGCCGGAGAAATCCCCGGCTTTCGTCAGCTTCAGCGCGTCCTCGGCGATCGTGCGGTACTCGGAGAGATCACCCAGCGGCGAAACGTGCGTCGATGCGGACATCGCGCCGGCCTGCGCCAGCGCAGTGGAAACGAATCCCGGCGCCGCGAGCAGCGCGGCGCACAACACACTTGGAACAATGACCTTCAGCTTCGACGAACGTGGCATGGCAGTCTCCAGGGTTGGGCGGAACGGTAGTTCCGCGGGGGTACGGCTTCGAATAGCGCAACGATATTCTTGTGGGTGCGAATGCTCGCGCGGCGTACCGCGTGAAGCACGGCGATCATAGCAGCGCGCACCGACGAAATCGAGCAACTGCCGGTGCGTCCGATGAGCGAGCTAGAGGCGATTGACGAGCGCGCCGATGCCCGCGATGATGACCTCGACAGTCGAGCCGTCGCGGATCGATCCGACACCGAGCGAAGTCCCGCAGGCGATGACGTCGCCCGGAAGGAGGGTCATGTCGTGAGAGATCCGGCTGACCTGTTCGGTGGGCGAGAACACCATGTCGGACAGCGGGTAGTTCTGCCGCTCCACGCCGTCGACGCGCGTGACGACCTTCGCCGTTTGCCAGTCGAGACCGGTCGCGATCGCCGGGCCGAGGCAGCCGAACGTGTCGTAGCCCTTGGCCCTGCACCACTGCGTGAAATGCGGGTTCTCGGTCATCACGTCGACGGCGGTGACGTCGTTGACGCAGGTGTAGCCGAGGATGCAGTCGGCGGCCTCATCGGGTGGCACGTTCCGGCAGCGCTTCCCGATGACGATGCCGAGCTCGCCTTCGTAGGCGATGCGGCCGGTGTAGCCCGCCGGTCGCTCGATCGGGTCTCCAGGTCCGGCGACCGAGCTCGCCGGCTTGATGAGGAAGAGCGGGTGCTCGGGTATCGGCTTATCGAGCTTCGCCGCGAGCGCGTGGAAGTTGTTCCACAGCGCGACGATCTTCGACGGCTCGCAGGGTGCGAGCAGCGCGACATCGGCGAGCTTCGCCCTGGAGCCCGTCGGACGCGCTCCGGCGAACGGATCACCCTCGTGCTCGTCGATCGATTCGCCGTCGAGCGTACCGAACGCGACGTACCCGGCACTGGTCCGGTAGCGCACCCAGCGCATCATCGCGCGCTCCCGGCCACGGCGCCCCGGTCAGGCCTGCAGCACCGCGGATTGCGCTTGCGGCGAAGCAGCGGGTGGCGGAGCGAACGCGCCGCGAACCGGCTGCGTGCGCGCGTCCGGCTGCATGTGTGCGTCCGGCTGCATGTGTGCGTCCGGCTGCGTGCGTGCGTCGCCGCACACCGCGCACTCGCGCGCGAGCAGGTTGACGAGCGCGTGCACGGCCTCGATGTTGGGCGTCGGCGTGCCGGTCAGGCGACCGAGCTCGAGGACCGAGCCGACCAGCGCATCGATCTCGGGTGCGCGCCCGGCCTCGACGTCCTGCAGCATCGACGTCTTGTGCTTGCCGACCTTCTCGGCGCCGGCGATCCGCTGATCGAGCCCGACGCGAAAGCGGATGCCGAGCTTTTCGGCGACGGCCTGCGCCTCGGACATCATCGAGGCCGCGAGCGAGCGCGTGGGTCCGTACTGGCAGATGTCGACGAGCGTCGAGCGCGTGAGCGCGCTGATCGGATTGAACGTCAGATTGCCCCACAGCTTGAGCCAGATCTCGGCGCGGATGTCGGGAAGCACCGGCGCCTTGAATCCGGCACGTGTGAAGCACTCGGCGGTTCGCTGGGCCCGGTCGCTGATCGATCCGTCGAGCTCGCCCACCGGGAAGCGGTTGCCCTCGATATGGCGGACCACGCCGGGCGCGACGAGCTCCGACGCCGGATAGACGACGCAGCCCAGCACGCGCTGCGCCGGTATGTTGTCGCCGATGATCCCTGCCGGATCCACGCTGCGAACGGGGCTCCCCGCGAGGTCACCGCCGTGGCCGTGGAAATACCAGTACGGAATCCCGTTCTGCATCGTGACGACGAACGTGTCGCGATCGAAGAGCTGCGGTACCTTCGGCGCCACGGCTTCGACCTGGTGCGCCTTCATCGCGAGGATCACCATGTCCTGACGGCCGGCGGCCGCGTAATCGTCGGTCGCCTTCACCCGTGCAACGAGTGGCTCGCCACCGTCACTGGAGAGCAGACGGATGCCGTTGGCGCGAATGGCCTCGAGATTGGCCCCGCGGACAATGAACGTCACATCCTCGCCGGCTAGGGCGAGCTTCACTCCGACGTAACCGCCGATGGCCCCGGCACCTATGATCGCGATCTTCATCTACACACCTCCGGCCAAAACTTGATCGATGTCATGTTGTAGGGATCGTACGGTGACTCAATCATAGACACCAGCTTAAGTTTCTTAACAAATACATAAGCTAAACCTTACGATGGTCTCCCAGCCGATCGGCCCCTGGAATCCAGGCATCCAGTCGACCATTCCGGACGCATTGCGCCCGCTGTGCACGATCCTGCGGCCCGAGAACGTCTCCACCGACGTCGCGCGTGCAGCCGAGCTTCACGATCTCACCGGCCTTCCGCTCGCCGAGCTGGTCGCGTTCAGACCCGAGCGCCTCGCGCTGCACGAGCTCCTGATTCGCGTCACCGCCAGCGTGTCGGTCCCCGACGGAGCGAGGATCGAGGATCTCGGCATCAACTTCCGCGAGATCATCCGTCGCATCCTGTCGCGATACGTCGAGCCGAGGATGGACGAAGTCACGGCGGCGTGGACCGCCGCGCGGCACGCGCTCGGCGAGATCGTCTCGCGCGAGCTCGCCGGGGCGATCGCCGACCCGGGCCGCTCGGCGACCCGCCGGGGATCGGAAGCGGTGGGGTCGCTCGGCTGGTTCGGCCGGCGGCACGCGCAACGTCGGCGCAGCGCGGACGTTGCGCGCGCTGGCAGCGACGCCGCGTCGGAGGGTCCTGCGTTCGACGCACTGGCACGCCACATCGGCGAATGGGAGCGTCGTGCGCGCGAAGCGGGAGCTGGCGCTGGAGCTGGGGCTGGCGCGGAGCGGGCTGCGTTGCGCGCGCTCGCGAAGGTGGTGTCGGCGGTGCTCGTGCGTCACGGCGCGATCTGGGGCAGCCGCGAGTTGATCGCGTCGCTCACCGTCGATGTCGCGTGCAACGAGTTCGCGAGCGACGAGATCGGGTCGCTCGTCGAGACGTGGATTGCCGAGGCTGCGAACGCCGAGGGCTACAAGCGCCTGCCGCCCCAGCAACGGCCGGTGATCATGAATACGAAGGGGCCGTCGGCATCGGGCAAGAGCACCGTGCGCCCATTGCAGAAGAAGCTCGCCGCGGATCTCGGCGTCGACTGGAGCGAATTCGCGCTGATCAGCCCGGACATCTGGCGTAAGCAGCTGCTCGACTACGCGAGCCTCGGCGACGCCTACAAGTATGGCGGAGCGTTCACCGGCGAGGAGCTGCACATCGTCGATCGGAAGCTCGACCGCTACATGGCGCTGCGCGCGGCGAACGACGACGTCCCTCACCTCCTGATCGACCGCTTCCGGTTCGACAGCTTCGCGCCCGACTCGAACGAGGCCGGCAGCAATCTCCTGACGCGCTTCGGCCAGGTCGTCTACCTGTTCCTGATGATCGCGCCTCCGGAAATGCTCGTCGAGCGCGCGTGGAAGCGCGGCCTCGAGGTCGGCCGCTACAAGGCGGTCGACGACACGCTCGCGCATGCCGTCGAAGCGTATTCGGGCATGCCCGACCTGTTTTTCACCTGGGTCGATCGCGCCGACAAGGACGTGCACTTCGAGTTTCTCGACAACAGCGTGCCGATCGGCGAGCGCCCGCGCACAGCCGCGTTCGGCGACAACCGCAGGCTCAACGTGCTCGACGTCGGCTGCCTGCTCGACATCGAGCGCTTCGCCCGCATCGATGTCGACGCCACCGCGCCGGAGCGGCTCTACGGTGAGCCGCGGCTGCTCGAAGCGGAGCGCAACGCGAGCTTTCTCGTCCGCTGTGCGAGGCGCTTCCGCGAAGTCGACTTCGCCGAGTGGTCGACCGGCCGCATCTACCTCTCTACGGTCGCGGGAGCGATCGCGTGGGTCGACCGGGAAGGGCTCGAGCGCGCGTCCGGCGACGCGGACACGCGGGCGGGGCTTCTCGCCGCCGTTCCGGCGCTGCGCGGCCCTCTGCCGCCGGCGGCAGCGTCGCCCGCCGCGACGTCGCCCGTGTTTATCGGCGACGAGGCCGACAGTGCGGCGCTCCCCACGATCGGCCAGTGGGGCGCGCGCCGGGGTTGATCACGCGCTCTTCGCGCGCAGTCTCGCGAGTGCGAGCACCGTGTCGACGATCGGAGTCGGCACTCCGGTCGCGCGGCCGAGCTCGCTGACGACGCCGACGAGCGCTTCGACCTCCATCGGGCGCTGCTGCTCGAGGTCCTGCAGCATCGACATCTTGTGCGGTCCGAGCGCGGCGGCGCCGGAGAGCCGGCGCGAGGCGTCGACGCGAAGCCTCAACCCGAGCTTCGACCCGATCGCCGCGGCTTCGCCCATCATCGCGAGCAGCACCGCGCGCGTTCCGGGATCGGTGGTCACGACGTCGATCGTAGCCATCGTGAGTGCGGAGACCGGGTTGAAGCACAGGTTGCCCCACAGCTTGAGCCAGATCTCGTCGCGGATGTCATCGCGAATCGGCGCTTCGAAGCCGGCCGCGACGAAGAGCTCGTGCAGCGTCTCGATGCGCGCCGTGCGCCGGCCGTCCGGCTCGCCGATCGGAAAGCGGCCGCCGTGCTCGTGTCGGATCACGCCGGGCTCGACGATCTCGGTCGCGGGGAATACGACGCATCCGACCGCTCGCGCGTAGCCGAGGCGCTGTCGCTGCGCGCCCCCGGGATCGACGCTGTCGAGCGTCAGCCCGTGATACGGAACTCCCGGCACCTCGAAGAACCAGTAGGGCAGGCCGTTGCTCGCCGTGACGACCGTCGTGCGGTCGTCGACGAGCGGCGCCATCGCGTCGAGGGCACCCGGAATCGAGTGCGCCTTGAGCGCGATGAAGAGGTAGTCCTGTGCGCCGAGCTCGCGCGGATCGTCCGTCGCGCGCACGCGCATCGTGCGCTCCTCGCCGGCGATGCGAAGCGTGAGCCCGTGCCGCTGCATCGCCGCAAGATGGGCCCCGCGCGCGACGAGGCTGACATCGATCCCGGCGCGCGCGAACTCTGCACCGAGATAGCCGCCGATCGCGCCGGCGCCGAAGATCGCGACCTTCATCCCGAGAATCGCTCGCGCAGCACGTTCTTCTGCACCTTGCCCATCGTGTTGCGCGGCAACGCATCGACGACGTGCACGTGCTTGGGCACCTTGAAGCCCGCGATCTCCCGCTTCAGCGCCGCGATGATCGCCTCGCCGTCGACGCTCTCGCCCGGCTTCGCGACCACCACCGCGGTGACGGCTTCGCCATAATCGCGATCGGCGACTCCGATCACCGCCGACTCGGCCACGCCGGGCATCACGTCGATCCGCTCCTCGATCTCCTTAGGATAGACGTTGAGGCCGCCGCTGATGATGAGGTCCTTCGAACGCCCGGCGAGGCGCAGGTAGCCGGCAGCTTCGCCCGCGGCCACGATCTCGCCCAGGTCCCCGGTACGAAACCATCCGTCGGCGGTGAATTCGTCGCGCGTCTTCCCGGGGAGACGCCAGTAGCCGGCGAACACGTTCGGCCCGCGGACCTGCACGCTTCCGAGCACTCCGGGCGCGCACGGTCGGTCGGCTGCGTCGGCGATGCGCACGGTGACACCCGGCAGAGGACGGCCGACGGTACCCGCGGCGCGCGTGCCGGCGAGCGGATTCGCCGCGATCATGCCGGTCTCGGTCATCCCGTAGCGCTCGAGGATCGCGTGGCCGGTGCGCGCACGGAATGCTTCGAACGTCTCGACGAGCAGCGGCGCCGATCCGGACACGAAGAGCCGCACGCCGCGGCAGGCGTCGTGCGTGAAGGCGGCCTCGGCGAGGAGGCGCGCGTAGTAGGTCGGCACGCCCATCATCACCGTCGCCGCGGCGAGCGCATGCAGCACCGGCTGCGCTTCGAAGCGCGGCAGCCACAGCATGCGCGCGCCGGCGAGGAGCACGCAGTGCACGGCGACGAACAGCCCGTGCACGTGGTAGACGGGCAGCGCGTGGAGCAGCACGTCGCCACGCGTGAAGCCCCACGCCTCGACCAGCGCGAGCGCGTTCGACGCGAGGTTGCGATGGGTAATCATCGCGCCCTTCGAGCGGCCGGTGGTCCCCGACGTGTAGAGAATGGCGGCGAGGTCATCGGGCCCCGAGGTCACCGTCGCGAACGTCGCAGGCTCGCTCCTCGAGCGGTCGCCGAGCTCGCCGCCCTGCGCATCGAGTGTCAGCACGGTCGCGCTGCCGGCGATCGCGGCGATCTCGCCGAGGCGCTCGGATCCGCAAACGATCACTTTCGGCGCCGCATCCTCGAAGAACCACGCGAGCTCGCTCTTCCGGTACCCGGAGTTGAGCGGCAGATAGACGAGCCCCGCGCGCAGCGATGCGAGGTAGAGCGCGATCACCTGCCAGTGCTTGCCGGTCTGTACTGCGACGCGGTCGCCGGGGCGGCATCCCGCTGCGACGAGGGCATTCGCGATGCGCCCCGACTCGGCTGCCAGCTCGTCGTAATGGACGACCGGCCCGCCGGGAATCAGAATGCACGGCTCTTCCGAGCCGCTGGGGAAATGCGCTTCGATCAGCGCGTACAGATTGGCATTCATCGAAGGGGACGCGCCGCGGCGATTATTGCACGGGCGGCGTCGACGTCACCCATAATGCGGAGCTTATGCAAACGATTATCAACTTTCACTATCACTTATAGATCAACGGCTTTACGATACACATCCTGATCGGATACACATGCTGACCCCGGGGGAGCGGGCGTGGAGGCAACGTGAAGATTCACGAATACCAGGCGAAGGAACTGCTGCGCGAGTACGGAGTGCCGGTGCCGCGCGGGAATCCGGCGTTCTCCGTCGACGAGGCGGCGACGGTGGCGCGCGAGCTCGGCGGGCCCGTGTGGGTGGTGAAAGCGCAGATTCACGCCGGGGGTCGCGGCAAAGGCGGCGGCGTCAAGCTCGCCCGCTCGCTCGACGAAGTGCGGTCGCTCGCCGGGCAGATCCTCGGCATGCGGCTCGTCACCCACCAGACCGGCCCCGATGGGCAGACGGTGAAGCGGCTCCTGATCGAGGAGGGGGCCGATATCCGGCAGGAGCTCTATGCCGCGCTGGTGGTCGACCGCGCGGCGCAGCGCGTGACGCTGATGGCGAGCGCCGACGGCGGGATGGACATCGAGGAGGTGGCGGCGAAGACGCCCGAGCGGATCCACCGCGTGGTGATCGATCCGGGTCGCGGCCTGGCGGCGGAGGAGGCCGACGGGCTCGCCCGGAAGATCGGGGTGCCGCCGGCGAGCGTCGCGGCCGCGCGCGAGGTGTTCCACGGGCTCTACCGGCTGTTCGAGGCGACCGACGCGTCGCTGGTCGAGATCAATCCGCTCGTCGTGACCGGCGACGCGCGTCTCATCGCGCTCGACGCGAAGCTCAATTTCGACGCCAACGCACTGTTCCGCCACCCGGAGATCGTCGCGCTGCGCGATCTCGACGAGGAGGACCCGGCCGAGATCGAGGCATCGAAGTACGACCTCTCCTACATCTCGCTCGACGGCGACATCGGCTGTCTCGTGAACGGCGCCGGACTCGCGATGGCGACGATGGACGTGATCAAGCTGTACGGCGGCAGTCCGGCGAATTTTCTCGATGTCGGCGGCGGCGCCTCGGCCGAGAAGGTGACCGAGGCGTTCAAGATCATGCTGCGCAATCCGGGGCTGAAGGCGATCCTCGTCAACATCTTCGGCGGCATCATGCGCTGCGACGTGATCGCGCAGGGGGTGATCGCAGCATCGCAGGCGGTCAGCCTGACGGTGCCGCTGGTGGTGAGGATGAAGGGAACGAACGAGGACGAAGGGAAGGCGCTGCTCGCGCGATCGGGGCTGCCGATCATCACCGCCAGCGACATGGCCGATGCCGCGCGCAAGGTGGTTGCGGCCGCGCACGGTTCGACGACATAGAGCGAGGGGCGGGGAGAATGAGCATCCTGGTGAACCGCAACACCCGCGTGATCACGCAGGGCATCACCGGCAAGACGGGGCAGTTTCACACCCGCATGTGTCGCGACTATGCGAACGGGCGCGCGTGCTTTGTCGCGGGAGTGAATCCGAAGAAGGCCGGCGAGGACTTCGAGGGCATCCCGATCTACGCCACGGTCAGGGAGGCGAAGCAGGCGACCGGGGCGACCGTCTCGGTCGTCTACGTGCCGCCGCCGTTCGCGGCGACGGCGATCGACGAGGCGGTGGACGCCGGCCTCGATCTCGTGATCTGCATCACCGAGGGCATCCCGGTGCGCGACATGATCCGCACCCGCTATCGGATGCAGGGAACGAAGACGCTGCTGCTGGGGCCGAACTGCCCGGGGGTGATCACGCCCGACGAGATCAAGATCGGCATCATGCCGGGCCACATCCACCGTAAGGGGCGGATCGGCGTCGTATCGCGCTCGGGAACGCTCACCTACGAGGCGGTCGGCCAGCTCACAGCCCTCGGGCTAGGGCAGTCGAGCGCGGTGGGGATCGGCGGCGATCCGGTCAACGGCCTGAAGCACATCGACGTGCTCAGGCTTTTCAACGACGATCCCGATACCGACGCCGTCGTGATGATCGGCGAGATCGGCGGCAGCGACGAGGAGACGGCCGCCGAATGGGCGAAGAGCCACATGAAGAAGCCGGTCGTCGGCTTCATCGCCGGCGTGACGGCTCCGCCCGGCAAGCGGATGGGCCACGCCGGCGCGATCATCTCGGGCGGCAAGGGGACGGCGCAGGCGAAGCTCGAGGTGATGGAGGCCTGCGGAATCAAGGTCACCCGCAATCCGGCCGAGATGGGAACGCTCCTGAAATCGGTGCTCTAGCGGGACTACAATCGACGTTTGACGACGCTCGCTCGACGAGGCGTCAGGCGATCACGGAGACAGTCACATGGACAATGCCACCGCAGTACGTGAATCCACCGCGCCAGCGAGCGCCGCGAAGGCGGTGCAGCCGTCCGGCGAGCATGCCGAAGCCGGAGCGCACGAGGAGACCGACGGCTTTCATCTCGTCATCGATGCGCTGAAGTTGAACGGCATCGATACGCTCTTCGTCGTTCCGGGCATCCCGATCACCGATCTCACGCGCAAGGCGCAGGCGGCGGGCATCCGCGTGATCTCGTTCCGGCACGAGCAGAACGCGGGCTACGCCGCATCGATCGCCGGCTACCTCACGCAGAAGCCAGGCGTCTGCATCACGGTTTCGGCGCCGGGCTTTCTCAACGGCCTGACCGCACTCGCCAACGCGACCACCAACTGCTTTCCGATGATCCAGATCAGCGGCTCGTCGGAGCGCGAGGTCGTCGACCTGCAGCAGGGCGATTACGAGGAGCTCGACCAGTTCGCGATCGCGAAGCCGCTCGCCAAGGCAGCCTATCGCGTGCTGCACGCCGAAGACATCGGCGTCGGCATCGCGCGCGCGATCCGCACGGCGGTATCGGGCCGGCCGGGCGGCGTCTACCTCGACCTCCCCGCGAAGCTCTTTCCGCAGGTCGTCGAAGCGACGACGGGTGCGAGCACGCTGATCAAGGTCGTCGATCCCGCACCGAGCCAGATCCCGTCGAAGGAGTCGATCGACCGCGCGCTCGCCCTCCTGAAGAGCGCGAAGCGCCCGCTGATCATCCTCGGCAAGGGAGCCGCCTACGCCCAGGCCGATGCGGAGATCCGCGCGCTCGTCGAGAAGAGCGGCATACCGTATCTGCCGATGTCGATGGCGAAGGGGCTCCTTCCCGATACGCACGAGCAGTCGGCCGCGGCGGCGCGCTCGTTCGTGCTGCCCGAGTCCGACGTCGTCATGCTGATCGGCGCGCGTCTCAACTGGCTGCTGTCGCACGGCAAGGGGAAGACCTGGGGTGCGAAGTCCGCGAAGGACTGGGGCGGGCAGCGCTACATCCAGGTCGACATCTCGCCGCAGGAAGCCGACAGCAACGTTCGCATCGACGCGCCGGTCATCGGCGACATCGCATCGTGCGTGTCGGCGCTGCTCGCGGGGATGGGCAATGCCTGGCCGAAGCCGCCTGCCGAGTGGCTCACCGCCGTCGCCGAGCGCAGGAACAAGAACGTCGCGCGAATGGCCGAAACGCTCGCGAAGAATCCGTCGCCGATGAACTTCCACAGCGCGCTCAACGTCGTGCGCGACATCGTGAAGGCGAATCCGGACGTGTATCTCGTCAACGAAGGCGCCAATGCGCTCGACTTCACGCGCAGCATCGTCGACATGTACAAGCCGCGCAAGCGCCTCGACGTCGGCACCTGGGGCGTGATGGGCGTCGGCATGGGTTTCTCGATCGCCGCCGCCGTCGTCGGCGGCGAGCCGGTGATCGCCGTCGAAGGCGACAGCGCGTTCGGGTTCTCGGGCATGGAAGTCGAGACGATCTGCCGCTACAAGCTGCCGGTATGCGTCGTGATCCTCAACAACAACGGCGTCTATCGCGGCGACGAGGTCAATCCGACCGGAGGCGCCGATCCGCATCCGCTCGGCTTCGTCAAGGCGGCCGCCTACGACAAGGTGATGGAAGCCTTCGGAGGAGTCGGCGTGCGGGTGACGACGCCGGCCGAGCTGCGTGCGGCGATCGAGGAGGCGCTGCGCTCGCGCAGGCCCACGCTCGTCAATGCGCTGATCGACGAAGGGGCCGGCACCGAGAGCGGCCGTATCTCGAACCTCAACCCGGTGTCGAAAAAGAAGTCCTGAGCGCCGGCGCGCGTGACCCGCGCGTGCGCGATGGCGACACGTTCGCGCCAGCCTGACGACGGGGGCTCCGCGCGCGCGCGTATTCTCGCGCTCGCCGATCGGGGAAGCGCCGAGTTTCTGCCGCCGGCGGGGGCGAGCCCGCATCTCGCGCGCTTCGGCATCGCCGCGCAGGACGACGACGGCGTGGTCGCCGCGCGCGTGCGCGTCGCCGGGGCGCCGATGCTCGTCGCGTCGCAGGACGCACGCTTCCTCGGTGGAAGCGTCGGCGCGCACCATGCCGAGGCGCTGCAGGCGGTGTTCGCCGCGGCGCGCGCCGAGTCCGCCTCCGCGGTCGTGCTGCTGCTCGCGTCGGGCGGCGTGCGGCTGCACGAGGCCAATGCCGGCGAGCTCGGTCTCGCGCGCGCGCTGATGGCGCTCCTCGACACGCGGGCGGCCGGCATCCCGGTGCTCGGAATCGCCGTCGGTCACGTCTTCGGCGGCGCGTCGGTGCTCGCCTGCGCCACCGATCGCCTCGCCGTGCTGCCGCACGTGCGGATCGGGCTCTCGGGTCCGCGGGTGCTCGAGTCGGTGCACGGGAAATGGGAGCTCGATTCCGACGACGAGCGTGACGTCGACCTCGTGTTCGGAGCGCTGTCGCGCACGCGCTCGGGCTACACCGAGCTGATCGCCGACGACCCCGAGGCGCTGCGCGCGTGGGTCGTGAGCGCGGCACGCCGGGACGAATCGTTCGAAACGCAGATCTATGCCGCGCACACGTGGCTCGCGACGCGCGTCGCCGCCGACACCGCGCAGCCACCCGCATTCGAGGCTCTTCCGTGCTTCGACGGCGCCACGCCGATCGACCCTGGTGGTCGCCTGTGGCGCCATCCGCGCTGCTGGCTGACGGCGCCGACGTCGGGAACGACGGTCGGGCCGGCCGAGGCGCATGCGCTCGATAGCGCGCTCCTGCTGCACGTCGCCGGAGCGCGGAACGCCGCACCCGAGCCGCTGGTGCTGGTCGAGGACTCCGCCGGCCACGCGGTGTCGCGCGCCGCCGAGATGCGCTTCGTCTCGCAGTACCTTGCGCATCACGCCGCCGTGCTCGCGCTGCTTCGCCATCGCGGCCGGCGCCTCGTCGGCCTGCTTGCGGGAACGTGCCATAGCGCCGCATTCTTCAGCCACGTGCTCCAGACCGGCGAGCGCTACGCGCTGCCGCAGGCGCGGGTCATCGCGATGGAGCCGACCGCAATCGCCCGCGTGACCGGAGTCGACGCCGCGGCACTGATCGAAAGGGATCCGATGCTCGGACACCCGGTGCGCTACTTCGCGGCGCAGGGAGGCGTCTCGGCGATGATCGACGACGCTTCGCTCGCGTCGCTCGGCATCTGATGCGAACGTGGCGTAACGCGCGCCTCGCCGTCCTGCAGATCGCAACCGCGTGCACCACGGTTGCGGCGATGGCCGCGGGTGGCGCCGCGGTCGCCGCGACGAGCGCAGCGACGCACACGGCCACGCCGGCCGCGACGCGGCATTCCGACGGTGCGCGCGAAGACCGCTGGGCCGCCCAGGTCGCGCCCGACGTCGTCGTCGGCGACGTCGTCTGGCTGTCGACGCCGTCGCGTCCGCGCGTGCTCGCGATCTATGCGAGGCCCGTGGCGTCACCGGCGCGCGCAGCGGTCATCGTCGTGCACGGGATGGGCGTCAATCCCGACTGGGGCGTCGTCGGCGTGCTGCGCAGCGCCCTTCCCGACGACGGCTTCGCGACGCTCTCCGTGCAGATGCCGGTGCTCGCCGCCGACGCGCCGCGCGGCGCGTATTCCGTGCTCTTCCCCGAGGCAGCGCAGCGCCTGAGCGCGGCGTACGCGTGGCTCGCCGCGCATGGCTACGACCGGATCGCCGTCGTCTCGCACAGCCTCGGCGCAGCGATGACCGATGCGTGGCTCGCGAGGGCCGATGCGGCGCCGATCGTCGCGTGGGTTCCGATCGGCATGCCGGTGTCGTTCTCGCGGCATCCGCGCGAGCCGGTGCTCGACGTCGTCGCCGGGCACGATCTCGCCGACGTCGTCGCGAGCGCTCCCGCGCGCGCCGTGGAGCTTGGCGGGGCTCGCTGCTCGCGCCAGGTCCGCGTGCCGGATACCGATCACTATTTCGAGCGCGGCGGCAAGGCGCTCGCCGCGCGGATCGCCGCGTTCCTCGACGAGGTGCTGCGCGGTGCGTGCTTCGCGCGGCCTCGTTGAACCTCCCGCGCGAACGCGCAGCGCCTGCGTGTCGGCCGCCAGCGGCGACTCGCCATTGCCTCCGATCCCCGCTGCGCGGGGCCCCTCGTCGGCGCTCGCGCCGCTAATCCCGGTCGTCGTCGATGCCGGCGGTTGCGCGCATGAGCCGGTCGCGGACGGCAGCCCACGCGGCTCCGGCGGGCACGTCCTCGATCAGGATCACGTCGACGGCTGCGCCGTCGAGCCGGCGCAGGTTCGCGTAAAGGTCGTGCGCGTAGCGCGCGGGGTCGCGCGAAGCCGCGATCCACACGCCATCGAAGTCCTCCGGCGCGTCGCGATCGAAGGCGAGCACGCCGACCCGCTCGTCGCGCTCCGCGAGCTGGCCGAGCTCGGCACGAAGCGCCGAGCGAGCGACGCGCGCAGCGGGCGTGCGCGGCGCATAGTGCGACGGCAGCGTGCCCGATGCGCGCGGCGCCGCGGCGTGACCTTCGACCGGCGCGCAGCCGAGCACCGCGGCGATCGCGTCGATGCCGATCGCACCCGGCCGCAGCAGGAGCGGAAGATCGCCGTCGAACGCGACGATCGTGCTCTCGATGCCGAAATCGCACGGACCGCCGTCGAGGATCAGCGCCACCGCGTCGCCGAGATCGTCGGCCACGTGCCGTGCGGTGGTCGGCGAGACGTGCCCGAAGCGGTTCGCCGACGGCGCCGCGATGCCCCCGCCGAATGCCGCGAGGAGCGCGCGCGCGACCGGATGCGAAGGCGCTCGCAACCCCACCGAGTCCTGGCCGCCCGTCACCGCATCGGACACGCGCGGACCGCGCGGAACGACGAGTGTCAGCGGACCCGGCCAGAACCGCTCGGCGAGCGCACCGGCGCCATCGGGCATTGCTGCCGACCACTGCAATGCGGCCCGGAGGTTCGAGACGTGGACGATCACCGGATGATCCGCAGGACGGCGCTTGGCTTCGAACAGGCGCGCGAGCGCCGCCGGGTTCGAGGCGTCGGCGCCGAGGCCATAGACGGTCTCGGTCGGGAACGCGACGAGCTCGCCCGCGGCAAGCAGGCGCGCCGCTTCGTCGATCGCCGGGCCCGCCGCGCCATCGGTCGGGACGATGCGCGCGCTCACCGGCATCCCGCCGCGGTGGCCGACGTGTGACGGGGGCGCGGCCGACCCCACCTGCTAAAATGCAAGTTTTGACGCGCGGACCGAGGTGCGCGGTCGCGGCGCAATGTGTGGCGCAATCCGCGGCGCAATCGGCGGCACAGTCCTGCAGGAGTGGCGATGAGCGAATTCCTTTTCACGTCGGAGTCGGTGTCGGAGGGCCATCCGGACAAGGTTGCCGACCAGATCTCCGACGCGGTGCTCGATGCGATTCTAGAGCACGACCCGACCGGGCGCGTCGCGGCCGAAACGCTCGTCTCCACCGGCCTCGTCGTGATGGCCGGCGAGATCACCACATCGGCAAACGTCGATTACGGACGCGTCGCGCGCGATGCGATCCGCAGCATCGGCTACAACGACCCGGAACTGCGCTTCGATGCCGACGGCTGCTCGGTGATGGTGTGCTACGGCAAGCAGTCGCCGAACATCGCCCAGGGCGTCGATCGCGCGTCCGACGACTACCTGAACCAGGGCGCGGGCGACCAGGGCCTGATGTTCGGCTACGCCTGCGACGAGACGCCGGCGCTGATGCCGTTCCCGATCTACTACGCGCACCGCATCGTGCAGCGGCAGAGCGAGGTGCGCCGCGACGGGCGCCTGCCGTGGCTGCGGCCGGACGCCAAGTCGCAGGTCACCGTGCGCTACGTCGACGGCAAGCCGAAGAGCGTCGAGACGGTCGTGCTGTCGACGCAGCATCACCCGAGCATGAACGAGCGGCAGAAGGAGCTCGCCGAGGCGGTGATCGAGGAGATCGTGAAGCCGGTCTTTCCGCGCGAGATGCTCGCCGGCACGCGTTTTCTCGTCAATCCGACCGGGCGCTTCGAGATCGGCGGCCCGCACGGCGACGCCGGGGTCACCGGGCGCAAGATCATCGTCGACACCTATGGCGGCGCCGCGCCGCACGGCGGCGGGGCATTCTCGGGCAAGGATCCGTCGAAGGTCGACCGCTCGGCCGCGTACGCGGCGCGCTACGTCGCGAAGAACGTTGTCGCCGCAGGGCTCGCGCGCCAGTGCCAGGTGCAGGTGTCGTACGCGATCGGCGTCGCGAAGCCGATCAACGTGACCGTCTATACCGAGGGCACCGGGCGCATCCCCGATGCGAAGATCGCCGAGATCGTGCAGACGCAGTTCGACCTGCGGCCGAAGGGAATCATCCGCATGCTGGACCTCCTGCGGCCGATCTACCGCAAGACCGCGGCGTATGGTCACTTCGGCCGCGACGAGCCCGAGTTCACCTGGGAAGCGACCGACAAGGTCGAGGCGCTGCGCGAGGCCGCGGGCCTGCGCGAAGCGGCGTTCGCGGCCGACTGACGCGCGCAGCACCCCGAGCAACGCGTGCCGCGGCGAAAACGCCGGTGAAGCTGTTCGATCCGATCGAGCTTCGCGAGCTTCGGCTCGCGAATCGCATCGTCGTCTCGCCGATGTGCCAGTACTCGGCGGTCGACGGCTGCGCCACCGACTGGCATCTCGTCCACTGGGGACAGCTCTTGATGTCCGGTGCGGCGATGTTCACGATCGAGGCGACTGCGGTCACCGCCGACGGGCGCATCAGCCCCGGGGATCTCGGCCTCTACGACGACGCCTGCGAGGAAGCGATCGCGCGCACACTCGCGCGGGCGCGCGCGCAGTGTCCGCCGGTCGCGGTGGCATTGCAGCTCGCGCACGCCGGCCGCAAGGGATCTTCGCACGAGCCGTGGAAAGGCGGTGCGCAGATTCCGCTCGCGGACGGCGGCTGGACCGTGCTCGCGCCGTCGGCGATCGCGCACGCTGCCGGCGAGGCGACGCCTGCCGGGATCGATGCGGCCGGTCTTGTCGCCATTCGCGACGCGTTCGTCGCGAGTGCGAGGCGCGCCGCACGGATCGGCATCGACGCGCTCGAGCTTCACTTCGCGCACGGCTATCTGCTGCACGAGTTCCTGTCGCCGCTTTCCAACCATCGCACCGACGCCTACGGCGGCAGCCTCGAAGCGCGCATGCGCTTTCCGCTCGAAGTCTTCGATGCGGTGCGCGCTGCGTGGCCGTCGTCGCGCCCTCTCGGCGCGCGGCTGTCGTGCACCGACTGGGTCGATGGCGGCTGGGACATCGAGCAGTCGATCGAGCTCTCGCGCCGGCTCGTCGCGCGCGGTGTCGACTGGATCGACGCGTCGAGCGGGGGCGTTTCGCCCGCGCAGAAGGTCCCCGTCGGGCCCGGATATCAGGTCGGTTTCGCCGGTGCGATCCGACGCGCGACCGGCGCGACGACGATTGCCGTCGGCATGATCACGAGCCCCGAGCAGGCGGCGGCGATCCTCGCCGCCGGCGACGCCGACATGGTGGCGCTCGGGCGCGCGTTCCTGTGGGATCCGCGCTGGGCCTGGCACGCGGCGGCGGCGCTCGGCGCGAGCGTTTCGCCACCGCCCCAGTATTTGCGGGCGGCACCGCACGCTGCGGCCGCGGTCTTCGCCGGCGCGCGGATCGGGCAACGCTAAGCGGAGCTCGATCCGGCCGGGCGCTATAATTTTCCATTTAGGACTGTCGATCCCATCATGGCCGAACGAAGCCGCACCCGCCGCAACACTCTCGAGCGACGCTGCCTCCCGAAGACGTTCAAGCGCATGTTCGTCGGTGCGCCCAAGGGCATCTTCAAGATGCTCGAGAAGATCAAGAAGGCGTGACAGCGGGGTGCCGGCCCCGCTCGCCGCGAGGGGCCGCTCCGCGCGGTCGCACGGCAGTCGGCGCTGCGCGTCGAGGCGGGCCGGATGCCGTTCGCCTACTATGACCGGCTGTCGGCGGCAAAGAAGCGGATCTACCGCGCAAGCGACGCGATCGACACCGTTCCACTGCCTGTCGACGACCCCCTCGGCGCGATCGTCGCCTGCATCCGGCAGACGCTCGAAGGCGACGACCGGCGCGCGCTGCGCGATGCCTGCCAGGACCTCGCCGATCGTCTGACGCGCGGCTGGCGGGTGCCGCCGCTCGCGATCCGCGTGCTCGCGAAGCGTCCTGCCGACGACAGCGGCGAGCTGCACGGCCTCTACGAGCCCGCCGACGATCGCGCGCCCGCCCGCATCAGCGTCTGGATGCGCACGGCGCAGCGGCGCCAGATCGTTGCGTTCAAGAGCTTCGTTCGCACGCTGTGCCACGAGCTCTGCCACCATCTCGATTACGAGCTGTTCGGCTTCGAGGAGACGTTCCACACCGAAGGCTTCTACAAGCGCGAGTCGAGTCTCGCCAATGCGCTCCTCGCGCAGCTCCCGGTTGCGAGCGCGGTGCGATGAGCGACGACGGCCGCTGTGGCGGCCGCTCGCGCTCTTGTGGCTCTCGGGAATCGCGCTGCGGCTCACCATCCTCGCGGTTCCGCCGGTGATCCCGGCGATCCGCGCCGAGTTCGGCCTCTCCGCAACCGAGGTTGGCCTTCTCGGCAGCGTCGCGCCGTTGCTGTTCGCCTGCGCGGCGATGGGCGGCGCGCTGCTCGTCGCGCGAATCGGCGTGCGCGGCGCGCTCGTCGGCGGTCTCATGATCGTCGCCGCGGGCACGGCGCTGCGCGGCCTCGCGATCGACTTCACGTGGCTCCTCGTCGCGAGCATCGTCATGTCGGCGGGGGTCGCGATCATGCAGCCGGTGATGCCGACGACGGTCAGGCACTGGATGCCGTCGGCGCACATCGGGCTCGGGACGGCGACCTACACCAACGGTCTTCTCGTCGGCGAGGTGATCCCGGTGCTGCTGATGCTGCCGGTGGTCGTGCCGCTGATGGGCATGAGCTGGCGCGCGGCGCTCGCGGTGTGGGCGATCCCGGTCGTCTTGACGGCGCTCTACGTGCATCGCTCGGCGCCGCGCTTTCCGGATCCGTTCGTCGCGTTGAGGCGCGCGCCGCGCCGGTGGCTCCCTGACTGGAGGCGCGGGCTCGTCTGGCGACTCGGCGTTCTGTTCTGCTGCATCAACGCGATCTATTTCGGCGTCAACGCGTTCATTCCGATCTACCTCACGACCCACGGTCGCGCGGACCTCATCAGCACGACGCTCACCGCGCTCAACTTCGGCCAGATCCCTGCGTCGCTGCTGCTCCTCGTCGTCGCACGCCGCCTAGAGCGGCGCGCGTGGGCCTACATCGCGTCCGGGCTCGTGTCGCTCGCCGCGATCGTCGCGCTCGTGTTCGCCGTGGGGCCGCTCACCCCGCTGTGGGCGGGCATCCTCGGCTTCTCGGACGCCGCGGCGCTGATCGTCGGGCTCACGCTGCCGCCACTCCTCTGTGCGCCCGAAGACGTCGCGCGCACGTCGGCGGGAGTGTTCACGCTGAGCTACGGCGGTGCGGTCGGCGTCTCGCTCGTTGCCGGGGCACTCTGGGACGCGACCGGGACCGCGTGGCTCGCCTTCGCCCCGATGGCCGCGTGCGCGCTCGTCCTCGCCGCGACGGCGCTGGTGCTGCGCGCCCAGCGCGAGCTCCGCTGAGCGCCGACACCGGCCGGTGTCGAGTGCCGCGTAGCGCTGAGGTACAATCAGCTCTCCTCAACGCCCCGAGGAGCGTTGCAACCCGCGCCGGCATCCGCCGGCGGGCCAGGCTCGGGGCGGGCCATCGTGCCTTTGCAACGGCGCTCGTTGAACCGCGGCTCGTCCTGCGGACAACGGGTGACTGTCTCACCCGCTGTGTTGCAGCGAGCCGCCCACCTTCAACGGGGTGAGCGATGAACGCTGCCAACGAAATCAGGAACTTCACCGACTTCGAGGTCGCCGACCTCGAGCTGGCCGATTGGGGCCGCAAGGAGATCGCGATCGCCGAGACCGAGATGCCCGGTCTGATGGCCATTCGCGACGAGTACGCCGAGACGAAGCCGCTCGCAGGCGCGCGCATCGCCGGAAGCCTGCACATGACGATCCAGACCGCGGTGCTGATCGAGACCTTGCAGGCGCTCGGCGCGCAGGTGCGCTGGGCGTCGTGCAACATCTTCTCGACGCAGGACCATGCGGCAGCGGCGATCGCAGCACGCGGCACGCCGGTGTTCGCGAGAAAGGGCGAGTCACTCGACGAGTACTGGGCGTACACACACCGGATCTTCGAGTGGGACGGCGCGTCGAACACCGCGTCGAACGCGACGCCGAACATGATCCTCGACGACGGCGGCGACGCGACGCTGCTCGTCCATCTCGGCGCGGCGGCGGAGACCGACCGCTCGGTGATCGCGAACCCGGGCAGCGAGGAGGAAGTCGCGCTGTTCGGCGCGATCGCGAAGCGCCTCGCTACCGACCCAAAGTTCTATTCGCGGATCAAGGCGGACATCCGCGGCGTCACCGAGGAGACGACGACCGGCGTAAAGCGCCTCTACCAGATGCACAAGGAAGGGCGCCTCGGCTTCCCGGCGATCAACGTCAACGACTCGGTGACGAAGAGCAAGTTCGACAACCTCTACGGCTGCCGCGAGTCGCTGGTCGACGGCATCAAGCGCGCGACCGACGTGATGGTCGCCGGCAAGGTCGCGCTCGTCTGCGGCTACGGCGACGTCGGCAAGGGCTCGGCTCAGGCGCTGCGCGCGCTCGCAGCACAGGTGTGGATCGCCGAGATCGATCCGATCTGCGCGCTGCAGGCGGCGATGGAGGGTTATCGCGTGGTGACGATGGACGATGCCTGCGACAAGGCCGACATCTTCGTCACCGCGACCGGCAACGTCGACGTGATCACGCACGCGCACATGCTGCGGATGAAAAACAACGCGATCGTCTGCAACATCGGCCACTTCGACAACGAGATCGACGTCGCGTCGCTGAAGAGCTACCGCTGGGAGAACATCAAGCCGCAGGTCGACCACGTGATCTTCCCCGACGGCAAGCGGATCATCCTGCTTGCCGAAGGGCGGCTCGTGAACCTCGGTTGCGCGACCGGCCACCCGTCGTACGTGATGAGCTCGTCGTTCGCGAACCAGGTGATGGCCCAGATCGAGCTGTGGACCGCGGCGAGGGAGCGCTCGAACCGCTACCCGATCGGCGTCTATGTGCTGCCGAAGCGCCTCGACGAGAAGGTCGCGCGGCTGCAGCTCTCGAAGCTCGGTGCGACGCTGACCCAGCTCACCGACCGCCAGGCGCGTTATCTCGGCGTCGACCGCGCGGGGCCGTACAAGGCCGATACGTACAGATACTAGGGACGAGGGACGAGGGGCGAGTATGCGCATTGCGGTGATCGGCGCGGGCGGAGTCGGCGGCTATTTCGGAGCGAAGCTCGCGCGCGCGGGCAACGACGTCGCGTTCGTCGCGCGCGGCGCCCAGCTCGCTGCGCTGCGGGCCCGCGGCCTTCGCGTCGAGAGCCCTGGCGGCGACATCGCGCTCGCACCGGTCGTCGCCACCGACGACCCGTCGTCGCTGGCGCCCGTCGACGCCGTGATGCTCTGCGTGAAGCTGTGGGACGTCGAGGCGGCTGCGCGGCAGATCCGGCCGCTCGTCGCCGGGGGCGGAGTCGTGATCCCGTTTCAGAACGGCATCGACGCGCACGAGATCGTCGCCGGCGTCGTCGGCCCGGACCACGTGCTGGGAGGCGTCGCCTACATCTCCGCGGCGATCGCCGAGCCCGGAGTCATCCGCCACGTCGGCTCGATGGCGCGGCTTCGCGTCGGAGCGTTCGCCGGCGGCCCGGCAGGCGCCGCGCGGACGTTCGTCGACGCGGCCGCCGCGGCAGGGATCGAGGTCGAGCTCGCGGCCGACATTCGTCGCGCGCTGTGGGAGAAGTTCGTGTTCTTGAGCGCGCTCTCGGGAGTGACGAGCCTCGCGCGCGCGCCGGTCGGGGTGATCCGCAGTGACCCTGATCTTCGCTCAGCGTTCGACGCTGCCGTACGTGAGGGCCTCGCCGCCGGAATAAGCGAAGGGGTCGCGCTCGGCGACGCATTCCCCGCAGGGGCGTTGCAGGTCCTCGATTCGCTGCCGGCCGAGATGCGCACGTCGATGCAGGTCGACCTCGCGGCAGGGCATCGCCTCGAGGCACCTTGGCTGTGCGGCCGTGTGGCGTCGCTCGCCCGCCGGCACGCCTTCGCGGCGCCGGTCAACGCGACGATCTACGCCGCGCTGAAGCCGTTCGTCGGCGCACCGGCACACGACTGAGGAGACTGAGATGCGCCTTATCATCACCTGGCTCGCCAACGCGCTCGCGCTGCTCGCGCTGCCGTATATCTTCACGCACATCCACGTCGCGTCGTTCGGGACGGCGCTCGTTGCGGCGCTGGTGCTCGGTCTCGTCAATACGCTGATCAGGCCGATCCTGGTGATCCTGACGCTGCCCGCGACACTGCTGACGCTCGGTCTCTTCATCTTCGTCATCAACGGGCTCCTGTTCTGGTTCGTCGGCTCGTTCGTCAGGGGCTTCACCGTCGACGGCTTCTGGGCCGCGGTGTTCGGCGCGATCGTCTACAGCATCATCTCGTGGGCGTTGTCGGCGCTCGTCCGGCCGCTCGAAAGGCGCTCGTCGTGAGGATTGCCGCGCCGCTCTGCAGCCTCGAGTTCTTCCCGCCGAAGACGCCCGAGGGGGTCGCGAAGCTGCGTGCCGCGAGGCGCGAATTCGCGGCGCTCGCGCCGGCGTTCTGCTCGGTTACCTACGGCGCCGGCGGCTCGACGCGCGAAGGCACGCTCGCGACGGTGCTCGAGATTCGTGCCGAAGGGCTCGAGGGCGTGCCGCACCTGTCGTGCATCGGCTCGACCCGCGCGGGCCTGCGCGAGGTGCTCGAGCAGTACCGCAACTCAGGGATCAGGCACCTCATCGCGCTGCGCGGCGATCTGCCGTCGGGAAGCGTCGACGCAGGCGAGCTCCATTACGCGAGCGAGCTCGTCGCGTTCGTCCGCGTCGAGACCGGCGACTGGTTCCACATCGACGTCGCCGCCTATCCCGAGATCCATCCGCAGGCGCGCAACCCCGACGACGATCTCGCGCATTTCAAGCGCAAGATCGACGCCGGCGCGAATTCGGCAATCACACAGTACTTCTTCAATCCCGACGCCTACTGGCATTTCGTCGACGCGTGCGCTGCGCGCGGCATCTCGGTTCCGATCGTCCCGGGGATCATGCCTGTGTCGAGCTTCACGAAGCTCGCGCGCTTCTCCGATGCCTGCGGCGCCGAGATCCCGCGCTGGATCCGGCGGCGCCTCGAAGGCTTCGGCGACGACGCCGCCTCGATCCGCGCGTTCGGCATCGACGTGGTGACCGCGATGTGCGCGTCGCTGCTCGAGCGCGGCGCGCCGGGGCTGCACTTCTACACGCTGAATCACGCCGCGCTCACCGCGGAGATCTGGCGGCGGCTGGGGCTCGCGGTGCGCTGACGCCGCGGCGCGCGTGCAGATGCCCGGCGCTCAGCCGGGGCCCGGTGTGTACGACTCGAGCTCGAGCAGCGCGTGCTGCGTCGGGATCACGTCGATGCCGTCGCGATGATCGCCGCGCTCGCGATATTCGCAGTTCTTCTCCTCGCGCACCGGGGCGCCGGCGGCGGGCGCGTACCAGATGAGGTCGTTGCAGGTGGTGGGCTCGCGCCAGAACTCCTCGTCATCGAGGCGCATCAGCACGCGCAGCCTGATCGCGTCGTAGGTCCCCGCAGGTGTGGTGATGTGGTCCCAGCCGACGACGCGGACGTACTGGTTGATCTGCCCCGCCTTCTTCGTCGTCTCGTTGTAATTGTCGATCCACTGGTTCCAGCTCCCGCCGGGTACGAGCGGAAAGCGGTAGCGTTCGAGCGGAGTCTTGAACCGGCGCGTCTCGTCGTTGAAGAGCGCCCCGACGCGGACGATGCCGGGTGCGCTCCAGGTCTCGGTGCGCGTTCCGTCGACGCTCGGTCCGCGCTGCGTGATCCGCACCGTGTAGCCGCGGGCATCGTGCGCGACGATCTCGCGCGTCTCGGTCCAGACGACGGGCACGCGAAAGCCGTCGCGCGCGCGGTACACCCAGCGCATGCCGACGGTGAGGTGCGGCGCTTCGACTGCGGCATGGCCGGCCTCGGTGACGGGCGTGGTCGCGCCGCCCGGGAATGCGCAGCCCGCGACGAGCAGGACCGCTCCGAGCAATAAGGCGACGAGAGCAAACCGGGACGCACCACGTTTTTCGAGGTCGATCGCAGCCATGTCATCGCGGACGAATGCGAAAAACGTGGTCCGTCCCGGTTTTCGTCGTTACTCCTGCGGCCGATCGGTGATCGCGCCGAGGCTCGCCGTCGACACGAGGCGCGTGTACTTGGCGAGCAGCCCTCGCGTGTAGCGCGGCGCGGGCGGGCGCCAGCGCGCGCGCCTGGCGGCGAGCGTTGGCTCGTCGACGTTGAGTTCGATCGCCAGCCGATCGGCGTCGATCGTGATCGAATCGCCTTCCTCGATCAGCGCGATCGTTCCGCCGACCTGCGCCTCGGGAGCGACGTGGCCGACGACGAGGCCCCAGGTGCCACCCGAGAAGCGCCCGTCGGTGAGGAGCCCGACTGAATCGCCGAGACCCCGTCCGATCAACGCGGAGGTCGGAGCGAGCATCTCCTGCATACCCGGCCCGCCCTTCGGCCCTTCGTAACGGATGACGATCACGTCGCCCGGCTGGATCTTCCCGGCGAGAATGGCTTCGAGGCACTGCGGCTCGGAATCGAATACGCGCGCGGGCCCGGTGATCGCGTGGTGCTTGATCCCGGTGATCTTGGCGACGCAGCCTTCGGGTGCGAGGTTGCCGTGCAGGATCGCGAGGTGCCCCTGCGCGTACAGCGGCCGATCGAACGGACGAATCACGTCCTGATCGCTGCGCGGCTCGCGCGGCGTCGCGGCGAGCTCGTCGCCGAGCGCGCGCCCGGTAATCGTCATGCATTCGCCGTGCACGAGGCCGCGGTCGAGCAGCATGCGCAGGACCTGCGGCACGCCTCCGGCCGCGTTGAAGTCGACCGCGACGTAGCGACCCGAAGGCTTGAGATCGCACAGCACCGGAACGCGCTTCCTGATGCGCTCGAAATCGTCGATCGTCCATTCGACGCCGGCCGCGGAGGCGATCGCGAGGTAGTGCAGCACGGCGTTGGTCGAGCCGCCGGTCGCCATCACGAGGGAAATCGCGTTCTCGATCGACTTCTTCGTGATGATGTCGCGCGGTTTGCGGTCGGCCTTGACCGCATCGACCAGTACGGTCGCCGACAGGGCTGCCGAATCGGCCTTCTCGGGATCGGGCGAGGCGAGCTGCGAGCTTCCGAGGAGGCTCATGCCGAGCGCTTCGAACGACGACGACATCGTGTTCGCCGTGTACATGCCACCGCAGGCGCCGACGCCCGGACAGGCATGGCGCTCGATGCCGTCGTAGTCTTCCTTCGCCATCTTCCCCGCCATGAACGCGCCGACCGCCTCGAACGGCGAGACGATGGTGAGCGCCTCGCCTTTCCAGTGTCCCGGCTTGATCGTTCCTGCGTAAACAAAGATTCCCGGGACGTTCATCCGCGCCATCGCCATCATCGCGGCCGGCATGTTCTTGTCGCAGCCGCCGGCCACCAGCACGCCGTCCATGCGCTGGCCGTTTACGGCGACCTCGATCGCGTCGGCGATGACCTCGCGCGACACCAGCGAGTACTTCATGCCCTCGGTGCCCATGCCGATGCCGTCGGTGACGGTCGGGATGCCGAACACCTGCGGCATCGCGCCGGCTTCCTTCAGCGCGATCATCGCGCGATCGACCAGCGGCTGAATCCCGGCGTTGCACGGATTCATCGTGCTGTGGCCATTCGCGACGCCGACGATCGGCTTGTCGAAATCCGCGTCACCGAAGCCGACGGCGCGAAGCATGGCGCGATTGGGCGAGCGGGCGACGCCCTGAGTGATCAGTTGCGAGCGGCGGTTGTACGGCACGGGATTCTCCAGCGGGAAGGCAATATGGTATATGGACGCGCATGCTCGTGTACCCGAACTTCGATCCGGTCGCGTTTCGCATCGGGCCGCTCGCCGTGCGCTGGTACGGGCTCATGTACCTCGTCGGCTTCATCCTGTTCATCGTGCTCGGCCGGCGCCGCGCGCGGAGAGCCGCTGGTGGCTGGCGCGCTGCGGACATCGACGACATGCTCTTCTACGGCGTGTTCGGAGTGATCCTCGGGGGCAGGCTCGGCTACGTGCTGTTCTACAAGCCCGACTATTACTTCGCGCATCCGCTCGAGATCTTCGAGGTCTGGCATGGCGGCATGAGCTTCCATGGCGGTCTGCTCGGTGTGCTGATCGCGCTCTGGTTCTTCGCACGCATACGCGGTCGACGCTGGCTCGAGGTCACCGACTTCGTCGCGCCGCTGATTCCGCTCGGGCTCGCGGCGGGGCGCCTCGGCAACTTCATCAACGGCGAGCTCGTCGGCCGCCCGACCGGCGTCCCGTGGGCGATGGTGTTCCCGCAGGTCGACAATCTGCCGCGGCATCCATCGCAGCTCTACGAGTTCGGCCTCGAAGGGGTGCTGCTGTTCATCATCATGTGGCGCTTCGCGTCGAGGCCGCGGCCGACCGGCGCGGTGTCGGGAGTGTTCCTGCTCGGCTACGGAACGTTCCGGTTCATCGCCGAGTTCGCGCGCGCGCCCGACAGCTTCCTCGGCTTTCTCGCCCTCGGGCTCACGATGGGGCAATGGCTGTCGCTGCCGATGATCGTCATCGGCATCGGGCTCCTCGTCCGGGCGTACCGCCGCGCGGGTACGCCCTAGCCCAGCGCCCTAGTCCAGGCGGCGGAAGTCGCCGTCGACGGTGCGCCCGCCTTGCCGCGACAGGCCCCGACCCGCGGCGACCGGCTGCGGCTCGAACTGTCCGTGCAGGTTGATCGGCAGCGCGAGGAGGACGAGCGCGAGCGCATCGGAGACCACACCCGGGGCGATCAGCAGCAGTCCGGCAGCGATCCGCCGGCCGCTGTCGAGAAGCGCTCGCAGCGGGTTCTCGTGGCCGCGAAACGCCGCGAGCGTTCGCATGCGAAACTCGGCGCGCTCATTAGTGAGCACATACACTCCGGCAATCGCCGAGCCGATCAGCCACACCCAGAGGGGTACACCAGTCCATCGGGCGAGCCTGACCGTCACGATCAGGTCCGCAACCGGGAAGGCCAGTACAATTGCCAGAATCAGGAAACGCATCGAAGCTCCTTGCCGAACGCCGCGGTCATCGTCGTCACCCATGTACCCGACGCGTCGATCGCCGAGCGCATCGCGCGCGCGCTGATCGACGATCGTCTGGCGGCGTGCGTGAACATCGGCGCTCCGGTCGAGTCAATCTACCACTGGCAGGGCCGCGCCGAAACTGCGCGCGAAATCCCGCTAGCGGCGAAGACCCGCGCAGCGCTGATTCCGGAAGTCGAGGCGGCCATTGTTCGGCTTCATCCCTATGACATCCCCGAAATCGTTGCGATCCCTGTCATCGCCGGTCACGCGCCTTATCTGGCGTGGATCGATGCCGAGACGCGCGCGCCCGGCGGCAGCGAACCGATCCGCGTCTGAATTCCTGCGCCGAGGCCGGACGCGACGATCGATGCTGGTGCTCGCGCTGGCCGCGGGCGTCGTCGCCGGTCCCGCACTCGCCCAGCTCGCGGGCGCGACGCCGCAATTGCTTCCACCCGATCAGGCGTTCAGGCTGTCGGCGCGCGTACTCGATCGCGACACCGTCGAGGTTCGCTTCGACGTCGCCGACGGCTACTACCTGTACCGCGATCGCATGTCGTTTCGCGTCGAGCCCGTGGCGGCGCGCGCCCCCGAGCTGCCGCCCGGCAAGCGCAAGCACGACGCATTCTTTGGCGACGTCGACACCTATCGCGGGATCGTCCTGCTCCGCGTACCGTTGAGCCATCCCGCGTCGGCGGGGGAAGCGCTGACCGTTTACGCCGAGTCGCAGGGCTGCGCCGACGTCGGCGTCTGCTACCCGCCGAATCCGCAGCACGTCAGGGTCACCGTGCCGCCCGCGGGCGCTCGTGCGGGCGATTTCGTCGAGGCGCGCACCAAGGGCCTGTTCAACTAGGACCGACGATGCGGCGTCGCACGCTCCTCGTCGCCGGAGGCATCGCTGCCGTACTCGGCGCCGCCGGTGGATTTGCCGCCTTTGAGACCTCCCGGGCGCGCCGTCGCGACGCCGCAGCGCTTCTGGGTCTCGTGCTGCCCGACCTCTCGGGACGTGGACAGGCGCTCGCTCAATGGCGCGGCAAGGTTCTGGTCGTCAACTTCTGGGCGACGTGGTGCGCGCCCTGCCGGGAGGAGATGCCGCATTTCGTCCGGGCCCAATTGGACCATGGAGCCAACGGACTGCAATTTGTAGGCATCGCCGCCGATTCTGCCGACAAAGCGAGAGAGTTTGCAACTGAGATCGGCGTCAATTACCCTATCCTGATCGGCGGCTATGGCGCCATCGAACTGTCCCGTGCGCTCGGCAATTCGGTCGGTGCGCTGCCGTTCACGGTCGTACTCGACCGACGCGGAGAGCTCGTATGGACCCACCTCGGGGCGGTCAGCGAGCCTGCGTTCGGCAGGCTCCTGCAAGAACTTCTGCAAGCGACCTGATCCACAATCGGCAGAGAGCGCGACGGGAGCGTGATTGGTGGCGATCGCCGGCGATCGCGCCGGCATTTGCTGGACATCTGCAGCCAAACGCGGCAGACTGCGAATCCTTTCACCCGACTCGCTGACTCCTCCGCCCGTCCGCATGGATCTGCGCAAGCTCAAGACGCTGATCGAACTCGTCGAGACGTCGGGCATTGCCGAACTCGAGATTCAGGAAGGCGAGGAGCGGGTGCGCATCACCCGCGCCGTCGCCCAGACCCATCCGATGGTGATGTTCCAGCCCCAGGCGGGAGTGGCGACGGCTGCCGCTCCGGCGCTGCCGCAGACGGCTGCGCCGGTCCCGGAGGCGCCTCCCGAGCCGCCAGGTCACGTGGTCAAGAGTCCGATGGTCGGCACGTTCTATCGTTCGGCGTCGCCGGGGGCGAAGCCGTTCGTCGAGCTCGGTGATGCGGTCAACGCCGGCGACACCCTCTGCATCGTCGAAGCCATGAAGCTGATGAACGAGATCGAGGCCGACGCCGCCGGGAAGGTGAAGGAGATCCTGGTCGAGAACGGGCAGCCGGTGGAGTTCGGTCAGCCGCTCTTCGTCCTCGAGTAGCGGTAGCCGTGGCGGAGCGCGGCAAGCTCTTCGACAAGGTCCTGATCGCAAACCGCGGCGAGATCGCGCTGCGCATCCAGCGCGCGTGCCGTGAGCTCGGCGTCAAGACGGTGGTCGTGCATTCGGAGGCCGACCGCGACGCCAAGTACGTCGCGCTGGCCGACGAATCGGTGTGCATCGGTCCGGCGGCTTCGGCGCAGAGCTACCTCAACATCCCGGCAATCATCGCCGCCGCCGAGGTCACCGACGCCCAGGCCATCCATCCGGGCTACGGCTTCCTTTCGGAAAACGCCGACTTCGCCGAAAAGGTCGAGCGCTCGGGCTTCGTGTTCATCGGGCCCAAGCCGGAGACGATTCGCCTGATGGGCGACAAGATCAGCGCCAAGGTGGCGATGACGAAGGCCGGCGTGCCCTGCGTCCCCGGGTCCGAGGGCGCGCTGCCCGACGATTCGCGCGAGATCGTGAAGATCGCGCGCGCAGTCGGCTACCCCGTGATCATCAAGGCAGCCGGCGGCGGCGGCGGGCGCGGGATGCGCGTCGTCCACACCGAGGCCGCTCTCCTGCCCGCGGTCAACCTGACGCGGACCGAGGCGCAGGCGGCGTTCGGCAATCCCACCGTCTACATGGAGCGCTTCCTCGTCGCGCCGCGGCACATCGAGATCCAGGTGATCGCCGACGCGTTCAAGAACGTGGTGCATCTGTTCGACCGCGATTGCTCGATGCAGCGCCGGCACCAGAAAATCATCGAGGAAGCCCCGGCGCCGGGGATCAATCCGCGCATCCTGACGCGGATCGCCGACCGCGCGGCCGAAGCGTGCCGCAAGATCGGCTATCGCGGCGCCGGCACCTTCGAGTTCCTGTATCAGGGCACCGAGTTCTTCTTCATCGAGATGAACACCCGCGTCCAGGTCGAGCATCCGGTCACCGAGATGATCACCGGCCTCGACATCGTGCAGGAGCAGATCCGCATCGCGGCCGGGCAGAAGCTCCGGCTTCGCCAGCGCGATATCGCGTACCGCGGGCACGCGATCGAGTGCCGGATCAAC
>DASVWR010000220.1:0-3474 GCA_036393115.1 Casimicrobiaceae bacterium | reverse complement strand
GCTGCGATCGCGCTCTGGTGGGCGCGCTACGCCGAGCGCGCTGCCGCCGAGCGCCGCGGGCGGGGCGTCTCCCGCGAGCTCGAGGCGTTTCGCTGGATGATCGAGGAGCTGCGGGTGTCGCTGTTCGCCCAGGAGCTGCGTACGCCGGTGCCTGTGTCATTCAAGCGAATCGAGCGGGCCTGGGCGGCGCTTTCGCGCTGATTTGCCGCGGCCAGCATTGGCACGGCGCAAGGCCCATGCTAGAGTCGATCCGCTCGCACACGCGCCAACCTTCCGACCCGGCTGGGTTCGTCTCCGCCCCGATGCCCATTCCGCAGCCGCCCTGGCAACCGTGACCGCGACGACCAGCGCGGTGCCGGCGCGCCGCCAGATCCCCAGGGAATTCGCGCGAATCCTGTCCGATTGCCGGGACCTCGCCGTCCACCGGCTGCTGCTCACGTTCACGTCGCTGCAGGATCGCGTCGGCGACATGCTGCTCGAGCGAGCGGGCAAGTCGTACGTGCGCGACGAGCAGCAACTGTTCCTCGAAGCGCGGCAGACGCTGAAGGTCGAGCGGCCGGCGCTGATGGCGGCGTTCGAGAAGCTCCTGCGCACCGGCATCGAGGCGCGCGTCGCGAGCGAGCCGGGCGCGAGGGCCGACTTCTCGAAGCTCGACGCCGACGAGCTGTCGCTCGTCGATCTCACGACGCTCAATCAGTCGGTGATCGTCGGTAACATCGTGCGCAGCGTCGAGAACATCTGCCATGACGAGCTCGTCACGCTGAATCGCGGCATCGGTCATCTGCTCGCTCGGCCCGACCTCGAAGCGCAGGACAATCCGCTCGGTCCGGCAACGGTGATCGACGCCTATGCGCGCGCCATCGACGGCCTCGAGGTCGAATCGAAGGTCAAGTTCCAGATCCTGAAGGAGCTGAACCTCGCGCCGCTCGCGGAGATCGGCGCGATCTACGCCGACGTCAACCGGCACCTGGCGAACCTGCACATCGTGCCGCCAAGGAGCGGGCGCCGCCGGGCCGATCGCGCGCCGCCGCAGCGCCGCCCGGCGAAGCCCGCCGAGTCGGCGGCTCCGCCACCGACGTCCGAGATGGACATCATGGCGATGTTCCGCCAGATCGCCTCGCACGGCAGCTCCCCGCTCGCGCGCCATCCGGCCCCGCCGCCGCCGGCGGCCATGGTGCTGCCGCCGATGCCGCCGACGCCGTCGGGCTACATCCCGGGCCCGCCGATCCTCGCGAGCACCGCGCTGCACGAAGGCCTGACGCGACTGCAGGCCGGCCAGACCGGATTCGACATCGAAGGCCAGACGATCGCCTTCGCCGGCATCCCGATCGGCACGCACAACGTTCTGCGCGACCTGCAGGAATCGCCGCTCGGCCAGCGCGCGAACCAGCTCGAGGCGATGACCATCGAGATGGTCGCGATGCTGTTCGACTTCGTGTTCGAGACGCGCGACCTGCCCGACGGCATCAAGGCGCTGCTCGCACGACTGCAGATCCCGGTGCTCAAGGTCGCGATGCTCGACGGCGCGTTCTTCGCGAAGAAGTCGCACCCTGCGCGCCTGCTCGTCAACGCGCTCGCCGCAGCCGGACTTGGCTGGGCGCCCGAGATGGGCCAGGATGATCCGCTGTATCGCACGATCGACCGGATCGTCCATCGCATCATCGACGGCTTTGCCGAAGATCTCGCGATCTTCGACCAGCTCCGCGGCGAGCTCGAGGCGTTCCTCTCCGCCGAGGAGCAGGCCGCCGAGGCGACGTTCGCGCCGTCGACCGAGGCGATCAACGAGAGCGATCGGCGCGACCTCGCGGCGGCGATCGCGCGCGCCGAGGTCGAGCGCCGCATCGAGAGCTATCCGATCCCGCAGTTCCTCGCCGAGTTCCTGCGCCGGTACTGGCAGCAGGCGCTCGAGAACGCCTATCTCCGCGACGGGCAGGACAGCGATGCCTGGTCGTCGTGCGTCGCGACCCTCGAGGACCTGGTGTGGAGCGTGCAGCCGAAGAAGGCGACCGAGGACCGCCGGCACCTCGTCGCGCTGCTGCCGTCGCTCCTGAAGCGCATGAACGCGAACGTTCCGGCGGCACAGTGGGAGCCGGGCGAGCGCGACGCCTTCATGTCGCACCTCGTCGAAGCGCACGCTGCGGCCGTCAAGCCGTCGCTCGCGTCGACGCCGTCGCCGACGGCCGCGATGGCCGACGCGGCGCGCGCGGACGCCGAGGCAGCCAAGGCGTCCGGCGACGCCGCCGCGGCCGCGCGGGCCGAGGCGCTCGCAGCGGCGATGGCGCCGGCGGCACCAGCCGAGGAAGCTCCGGCGGTGCTCGACGACGAGTACCTCGAAATCGCGTCCAGCCTCGAGCGCGGACAGTGGATCGAGTTCGAGAACGAGGACGGCCAGCTCTCGTTCGCGAAGCTCGCCTGGGTGAGCCCGCTGCGCGGCACGTATCTCTTCACCAATCGCCAGGGTCAGAAGGCCGTGTCGATGACGGCCGAGGATCTCGCCGCACAATTCCGTGAGAATCGCGCGCGGCTCGTCGAGGCCGAACCGTTGATCGACCGCGCGTTCACCAGCGTGATCACCGAGCTCTCCGGTCGCTACGAGCTCGCGCCCGCCGCAGGCTGATCACGCGGCGGGGCAATGAACGGCCTGTCCGGAAGCGGAAAGCGCTTCGACGAAGTCGCGATCGGCGATCGCTTCGAGAGCGCGATCACGATCACCGAAACGCATCTCGTGCTCGGAGCAGGATTGATCGGCGACTTCAACCCGCACCACGTGAACGCCGAGTATGCGAAGGGAACGCGTTTCGGCACGCCGATCCTGCACGGCATGATGACTTCGGCGATCATGGGCGCCGCCGTCGGCATGTACTTTCACGGCACGGCGATCGCCTACCTCGAGCACCGCGTCCGTTTCACCGCACCGGTCCGCGCCGGCGCCACTTTGACGACGCGCTGGCAGGTGACTGCGCTCGAGCCGAAGCCGAAGCACGGCGGCGGCGTGGTCACGCTGGCCGGGCACGCCACGATCCAGGACGGCAGCGCCGTCGCCGAGGCGGACGCGAAGATTCTCGTCGGGGGGCGCTGATTGCCAGGAGGGCCATGAGGGGGTCCCTCATGCACCGTTCGAACATGTCGTGCTACGATGAAAGAGGCGACAGGAACCACGGCCGGCCGGTCGGGGTCTGACGCGCGGAGCCGATGCCGAAGCCGGCCTCGGGCGAAACCACGAAGAGGAGGAAAGCCATGGAAGATTTCACCCGGCGCAGGGCGCTCAAGGCCGGTCTCGCACTGGGCGCCGCGCCACTCGTCGCTCATCCGATCCTGACTTACGGGCAGGGGGAATCGCCGATCAAGATCGGCATGCACGATCCGCTGACCGGCACCTACGCCGCCGAAGGCGAGAGCGAGGTCCGCGGCGCGAAGATGGCGCTCGAGGAGGTGAACGCGAAAGGCGGCATCCTCGGGCGCAAGGTCGAGCTC
>DASVWR010000219.1:0-15259 GCA_036393115.1 Casimicrobiaceae bacterium | reverse complement strand
GCGAGCGCGACGGTGTCACCCTCGCGCGCCTTGATGAGCGCGCGCGCCATCGGCGAGACCCAGCTGATGTAGCCGCGCGCGGGGTCGACCTCGTCGATCCCGACGATGCTGACGGTTCTCTCGGCGCCGCGCGCGTCGGCGATCGTTACCGTCGCGCCGAAGAACACCCGGTCCGCCGACTCGGCGTCGCGACGCGCCGCGGGGTCGACGACCTCGGCGCGGTCGAGGCGGCGGACGAGAAACCGGATCCGTCGATCGATGTCGCGCAGGCGCTTCTTGCCGTAGATGTAGTCGCCGTTCTCCGAGCGATCGCCGTTGCCGGCGGCCCACGCGACCGTCGCGACGAGCTCGGGTCGCTCGCGCGTCACCAGCCGATCGAGCTCGCGCTTCATCCGCGCGAAACCGCCCGGCGTCATGTAATTGCGCGTGCCCGCGGGAAGCGGCAGCGCGTCGGCGCGCTCGTCGTCGGGTGCGTCGTCGCGGTCGTCGTTCGCGGTCGCTTCGCTCGTGAACGCCTTGCTCATCCGCCGATTATAGTTTTGGACGCGGGGCGACGTCCGGGCGGCCGCCCGCCTCGCTGCGTGCGCGGGCGAGCGCATGGCACAGGGCGGCCATGCCCTCGACGAAGCGCGGACCCGGCCGGTGCAGGAGGTTGGCGTCGACGACGAAGAGGTTGCCGTCGCGAACCGCGGGGAGCTCGGGCCAGCGGCGCCAGTCGTCGAGCCACGCCGGACGAATCGCGTTGTCGGTACCGGCGACGATCACCTGCGGTTGTGCGGCGAGCACAGCCTCGATACCGACCTGTGCGGCGGGCACGGAGAGCGAGCCGAACACGTTGCGTCCGCCGCAGCGGGCGATCGCCTCGCTGACGAGCTGCGTCCCGCCCAGCGTGAAGATCGGTGCCGCGGAGACCTGGTAGAAGACCGCGAGCGGGGGCCCGCCCGGCACCGACCGCTCGAGCGCGGCGAGTGCGCCGCGAAAGTGCGTCGCGGCAGCCGTGGCGACGCTCTCCGTTCCCGCGAGTCTGCCGATGCGCTCGATGTCGGTCGCGATGCCTGCGATCCGCTTCGGGTCGGCTTCGAACACGGCGACGCCGTGGCCGCGCAGCCACGCGACCTGCGACGGAGTCGTCCACGGCCACGTCACGACGAGATCGGGAGCGAGCGCGACGATGCGCTCCAAGTCGAGCGCCGTGACGTCGCCGATCACCGGTAGCCGCCGCGTCGCCGGCGGATAATCGGACCCTTTGATGACGCCGACGACGTGAGCTCCTGCGCCCGCGGCGAAGACGAGCTCGGTCACGCTGGGGGCGAGCGTGACGATGCGCGTCGCCGGCCGTGCGAGTACGACGCGCCGCCCCGAGTCATCGACGACGGCGAGTCCCGGCCCTGCGCTGCCCGGGACATGAGCCGCGGCTTCGAGCCACGCGGGCCAGGCAATGGCGACGGCGAGCGCCGCCGCGCAGGCGAGCCGGCGGGAATGCCGTTCGAAGTCGGATCGCGACGGATTCATCCGTTCAGAGCTGCCAGCGTACCCCGGCGAAGAAGCGCGCGCCGCCGGTCGCGAAGTCGGCGGCGAGCTCGTAGTTCTTGTCGAGAACGTTGTCTGCGCGCGCGAATAGCGTGACACCGTGTGTGAGCCGCCATTGCGCGCCGAGGTTCACGATGCCGTAGCCGCCCATGCGACGCTCATTCGCCGCGTCGTCGAAGCGCGCGGTCGAACCGACCCACTCGCCGACGACGCGCAGCGCGCCGAGCGAATGCGACCACGAGACGCTCGTGTGCTGCCGTGCGCGCCGCGGCAGCAGGTTGCCGGTCGCGTCGTCGGTCGGCGACTGCAGGTCGACCGATGCGCGCAGCGTCGAATCCTTCCAGTCGAGATCGCCGGTCAGTGTGACGCCGCGCAGCGTTGCGCTCGCGACATTCTCGGGCTGGCAATTGAAGTCGGCATCGCATTGGAAGACGATCAGCTCGCGCACGCGGTTGTGGTAGCCCACTGCCTGGGCAGCCCAGCGCAGTGAACCGACCCACCCGCCCGCCCGGAAGCCGAGCTCGACGTTGCGCGACGTTTCGGGAACGAGCGACGAGTTGGAGAAGCCCGGGTAGTAGAGGTCGTTGAAGCTCGGTGGACGAAACGCGGTGCCGGCGCTCGCCGTCACCCGCCAGGTCGGCGAAAGCCGGTAGCCCCACTCGAAGGCGCCGGTCGTTTTGCCGCCGAACTGATTCGAGTGATCGTAGCGGAGATTCGCCTGCACGGCGGCAGCACCCGCGACCATACGGTAGATCGCGGTCGCCGAATTCGTGTCACGCTCGTCGACGGCGAACGCGGGCTCGGTGTCGACGTGCTCTTCGCGCCGCTCGAGTGCGAGCGTCAGCGTCCCGGCGGGAACGACGACGCCGGACGACGACGCCGGTTGCGAAGGCAGCGCGAAATCGCTCTGCCATGCGTACTGGCGCTGCCGCGTATGGAACGGAAAGTCGCCGTAGCCTGTCTTCGACACCGAGTCGTCGTCGCCCTCGCCCGCGGTCAGCCGCGAGCGCCACCACGGCGCAAGCTCGCCGGACCAGCGCGCCTGCCACAGCGTGTCCGTCGTCACCGTGCGGTCGTTGTACGCATCACCGCCGTCGAACTGGTTGTCGAGGCGGCTGCGGAAATATTGCAGCGACAGCGACTGGCCGCGGACCGGTGTGAGCTCGCCGCGCGCGTTCACGCTGCTGTTGCGGTACCCGTCGCGGTCGGGGTCGTAGAGCGGATCCGCCGGGTTTGCGATCGCGTCGAAGCCGTCGCTGTGGCGCTGCGCGATGTCGAGCGATCCGCGCAGCATCGCGGTTCCTCCCGCCGCGCCCGCGCTGGCCGCGATCGTCCGCCAGGTTCCGTAGCCGAGCGAAGCGTATGCACGGGGCCCCGCTCCTCCGCCGCGCGTGAAGATCTGGATCACGCCGCCGATCGCGTCGGCGCCGTAGAGGCTCGACGCCGGTCCGCGCAGGATCTCGATGCGTTCGATCTGGTCGAGCGGGATCGCCTCGAGCGCGGTCGCGCCGTTCGACGACGACGACATCCGCATGCCATCGACGAGAATCAGCGTTTGCGCGGCGTTCGCCCCGCGCAGGAATACGCCGGAGGCAGCGCCGGGCCCGCCGTTCTGCACGACTTCGACTCCTGGCTCGCCCTGCAGCAGTTCGGTCAGGCTGTCGACGCCCGCCGCGGCGATCGCGTCGCGGTCGATGACGGTCACGTCGGCGACGAGATCGTCGAGCGACTCGGCGCTGCGCGCCGCGGTCACGAACATCGGCGCGAGCGCAGGGGTACCCGCGGCAGCCAGAGGACCCGGCGCGCCGGCATCGCCGGAGGCGTCAGCCGCGCGCGGAGCCTGCGCGAGCGCTGGGGATACAAGCGCTGTGGGTGCGAGCACTGCGGTAATCGCGAGCGCGGCGGCAATGGCCACTGCGCCGAAGCTGCATCGGATGGAATGACGGACCATATGACCTCGCGCCTTGCCGTGGCAATCCCCGCACGGACGTCGATCGGGGCAACGCGAGGTTCGCGACAGCGCGCGCGACGATGCGCGCGCGTGGCAACGGATCCCCGCGCTGCAGCTTCGTGCGCGCGGGCTTGCGCCTGCGCGCGCTGTGCAGGCCGGTCTCCGGGCTCGCCGGTCTTGATCGTCCCGCCTTCCCGTCCGCGTCCTGCGGTCAGTGGCGAGTGCTGGACGATCCGCACCGTCTTACCGTTGCGGGGGCAGCCGCGGCTTTGGCGCAGAATTCCTGGCGCCGCACCGCGTTCCCGTTTCACCCGCCGGGCGAACTCGCCCGGCGGACACCTGCAGTGAGCAGTGTAACCGATCGCGCGGAGTCGCCGATCGCGCGCGATGACGGTGGGTCGCCGCTGCTATAATGCGCGCCCCTCGGGCAAGTTGCCGCGTCGCCCCCGTATCACCAGCGGCTCCACGACGCGCAAACGCAGTGACCAGGAAGCTCTACATCCGGACCTTCGGATGCCAGATGAACGAGTACGACTCGGACCGCATGGCCGACGTGCTCGCCGCCTCGGATGGACTCGCGCCAACCAGCCGTCCCGACGACGCGGACGTGATTCTCTTCAACACCTGCTCGGTGCGCGAGAAGGCGCAGGAGCGCGTGTTCCACGACCTCGGTCGCGTGCGCGCACTGAAGGACGCGCGGCCGGAGATCATCATCGGTGTCGGCGGCTGCGTCGCGTCGCAGGAAGGTGCCGCGATCGTCGCGCGTGCCCCGTGGGTCGACGTCGTGTTCGGGCCGCAGACGCTGCATCGGCTGCCCGACCTCATCCGTGCGCGGCGCGAAACCGGCGTGCCGCAGGTCGACGTTTCGTTCCCGGCGATCGAGAAGTTCGATCACCTGCCGCCGCCACGCGTCGAGGGCGCGAGCGCGTTCCTCTCGATCATGGAGGGGTGCAGCAAGTACTGCTCGTTCTGCATCGTCCCCTACACGCGCGGCGAGGAAGTGTCGCGCCCGCTCGACGATGTGCTGACCGAGGTCGCCGATCTCGCGCTCAACGGAGTGACCGAGATCACCTTTCTCGGCCAGAACGTGAATGCCTGGCGCGCGCCGTATGCCGGCAGCGACGACGGCGTTGCCGATCTCGCGCTCCTGCTCGACTACGCCGCCGAAGTCCCGGGCATCGAGCGGTTGCGCTACACGACCTCGCACCCGCGCGAGATGAGCGCGCGGCTGATCGCCGCCTACGGGCGCATTCCGAAGCTCGCCTCGCACCTGCACCTTCCGGTGCAGTCGGGCTCGGATCGCATGCTGGCGGCAATGAAGCGCGGCTATACCGCGGTCGAGTACAAATCGATCGTGAAGAGGCTTCGCGCCGAGCGCCCCGGCCTGTCGCTTTCGTCGGATTTCATCGTCGGCTTCCCGGGCGAGACCGACGCCGATTTCGACCTGACGATGAAGCTCATCGACGAGGTCGGCTTCGACGGCGCGTTCAGCTTCGCCTACAGCCGGCGGCCCGGGACTCCCGCCGCCGATCTCCCCGACCAGGTACCCGCCGACGTGGCGCAGCACCGGCTCGAGCGGCTGCAGGCGGCAGTCGATGCGCAATACCGCACGAAAAGCGCGGCGATGGTCGGCACGCTCGAGCGCGTGCTCGTCACCGGGCCGTCGGCGAAGAATCCGCACGAGCTCGCCGCGCGCACCGACAACAACCGCGTCGTCAATTTCGCGGGCGACGCGACACTTGTCCAACGCCGGGTCGACGTCGTCATCACCGCCGCGCAGCCGCATTCGCTGCGCGGCGAGCTCGTGCCGGACCATCACTGAAGCGTACGTTCATGCCGTCATCATCCAGCCTTACTCCCGTCATCACGACACTCGCATTGTGGACATTCGTTCTCGCAGGCTGCGCGAGCCTTCCCGCAGCCGGCCCGAAGGCGAACGAGACCGCGGCGATCGCCGCAGCGGCAGCAACTGCCGCCGTCGAGCATCCGCCGGCGCCGGCAAACAGCGCGCCCGGTGCCGAGCGTCCCGCGACGCCGGCGACGGCCGCGGCGGCCGCGGCGGCGAGCGCCGCCGCACAGGCGGCGCAAGCCGCGCAGTCCGCGAAGGCATTCGCCGAGGTCACGAAGGACGCGACCGAGCAGAAGGGCCTCTTCAACCTGTGGCGCAAGGACGACAAGGTGTGGATCGAGCTCGCACCGGAGCAGCTCGATCACCCGTACTTCTTCAAGTCGGCGCTGAACCAGGGCATCGGCGAGAAGGGCATCTTCGGCGGCGCGATGACGCGGCCGATCGGCGTCGCGCAGGTCGTCGTGTTCCACAAGCACGGGCAAACGATCCAGTTGATCGCGAAGAACGTCAGGTACACGGCGACCCCCGGTACGCCCGAGGCATTCGGGGTCGCAGCAGGCTTCTCGGACAGCCTCCTCGCCGCCGCGCCGATCGCGTCGCAACCGAGCCCGAAAACGAAGTCGATCCTGGTCGATGCGAACGCGCTTCTCTTCGCCGACATTCCGGGCGCATCGATGGTGCTCGAACGCACGTACCGCCAGGCGTACTCGTTCGACGCGCGCAACTCCTCGTTCGGGAAGCTGTGGACGAGCCCCGACGACGTCGCGCTCGAAGTCTCCGCGCATTACGCGCTCGCGCACGTCGCGCTGCCGCCGCCTCCGCCGGCCCGGTCGACGCTGCCGCAACCGCCGTCGACGCTGCCCGATATCCGCAGTCTCTTCCTCGGCTATTACTACACGTTCGCGACGCTGCCGGCCGAGCCGATGCATCCGCGGATCAGCGACGACCGGATCGGCTACTTCACGACCGACCGCTTCGACTTCACCTCGGACCTCCCCCGCCTGCCGATCGAGCACTTCATCGACCGCTGGCGCCTCGAAAAGAAGGATCCGTCCGCGCCGATCTCCGAGCCGAAGCAGCCGGTCGTCTACTGGCTCGACCGCGACATCCCGGTCAAGTACCGGGAGCCGATCCGCGAGGGCATACTCGAGTGGAACAAGGCGTTCGAGAAGATCGGGATCAAGGACGCGATCCGCGTCGAGGTCCAGCCGGCCGACGCCGATTTCGACACCTCCGACATCCGCCACGCGTCGGTGCGCTGGCAGACGGTCGCGCAGAACGAGTACGGCGCGATCGGCCCGTCGGTGGTCGACCCGCGCACCGGCGAGATCCTCGACGCCGACATCGGCATCGATGCGAACAACATCCGCACCGTGCGCAGCCTGCGTCGCGAATACATCCCGCCGCCGGGCGACGCGTACCGCGCGCTCGCCGGTCCGTTGTGGACGTTGCCGGGTGCGGCCGGCGAGGCGTGGGGCTCGGGCTTCGCTGGCGCCGGTAGCGCGCCCATGTGCAGCTACGCGAGCGCCGCCACCGAGGAGGCCGCGTTCGGTTTGTCGCTGCTCGAGCTGCGCGGCGAGATCGCGCCCGACGGCCCCGGCGTCGACCGCTTCGTCGACGCGTATGTGAAGGCGGTGGTGATGCATGAGGTCGGGCACACGCTGGGGCTGCGGCACAACTTCCGCGCATCGACGATCTACACCGGAGCCGAGCTCGCCGATCCGGCGTTCACGCGGACGCACGGCATCGCCGGCTCGGTGATGGAATACAACCCGTGGAACATCGCAACAGTGGGTGAGCGCCAGGGCGCCTACGACATGACGACGCTCGGCCCCTACGACTACTGGGCGATCGAGTACGGTTACCGCGAGATTCCCGCTGCCGACGAAGCGAAAACGCTGGCGGCGATCGCCGGACGCTCCAACGAGCGCGACCTCGCGTTCGCGAGCGACGAGGACGTGTTCATGTTCGGCGTCGACCCGGCCGTCAACATCCTCGACCTCGGCGACGATCCGCTCGCCTACGCGAAGAAGCGCTTCGAGCTCGTGCACGAGATGTGGCAGCGCACCGAGGCGCTGAAACTCGCTCCCGGCGAAAGCTATTCGGTGCTGATGCGCAACTTCGCCCGTGGCTTCGATCAGGCGGCTCAGGGGGCCCTCTTCGCGGTCAAGTACATCGGCGGGCTCACGACGCTGCGCGATCGGGCCGGAAGCGGCCGTTCCCCGCTGACGCCGGTCGACCCCGCGCAGCAGCGCGCGGCACTCACGATGCTCGCGCACGAGGTGCTGTCCGCCGACAGCTTCGACTTTCCACCGACGTTTCTGCGCAGGCTGACCTCGTCGGTCACCGACATGCGGGACGCGAGCGAGCTCGGCCGGCCGGTACCGCCGCTCGACGTGCCGATCGACGAGCAGGTCCTGAAGTTGCAGAAGGCGGTGCTCGACCGGCTGCTGAGCCCGCTCACCGCGCAGCGCCTGCTCAACAACGAGTCGAAGGTCGGCGAGAAGAGCCACGCGCTGCGCCTGCCCGAGCTCTACCGGACGGTGCATGCGGCGGTGTGGAGCGAGCTCGCGCGCGGGGGCGACATCCCGCTCGCACGCCGCAATCTGCAGCGCGAATACGTGAGGCTCGTCGCCGACGCGCTCGTCAAGCCTTCGTCCGAGATGCCGGCCGACGCGCGCGCGCTCCTGCGCGTCGAGGCCAGGTCGCTTCGCGGCGAGCTCGCCGCGGCGCGCGTCTCGGGCCGCTCCGACGAGGCGCGCGCGCACGTCGCCGAGATGCAGGCGACGCTCGACGAAGCGCTGAAGGCGCCGATCATTCGGCAGGGCCTGTGACGACCGGCCGGCGCACGAAGCCAAGCGCCGCCGCGAGTCGGCGCATGGCTCCATCGGGCCCCGCGCCGAGCGCGGCCCCGGCGGTATCGCTGCCGCAGGACAAGGAAGCCCGCGCCGTCGAGACGATCACGCTCGCGCCGATCGACAATCGCGCACTCGCCAACCTGTGCGGACCGCTCGACGCGAACCTGCACCAGATCGAGGCCGCCCTCGACATCGCGATCGAGCGCCGCGGCGCGCGCTTCACACTCTCCGGCGCACCCGACGTCGTGCGCGACGGCATCCTCGCGCTGCGCCGCTTCTATGCCGCGGCAGGGAAGCCGCTGTCGGTCGACGACATCCAGCTCGGCCTCGTCGAGGTCGCCGCACGCGGCGCGCGCGGCGGGCCGACGGCGCTGAAGACGCGCCGCCCCGATCTGCACGGCCGCACGCCGAACCAGGTCGCGTATCTCGAAGCGATCCGCGCGCACGACCTCTGCTTCGGCATCGGGCCGGCCGGGACCGGCAAGACCTACCTCGCCGTCGCCTGCGCGGTCGATGCGCTCGAGCGCGACGCGGTGAAGCGCATCGTGCTCGTGCGTCCTGCGGTCGAGGCGGGCGAGAGGCTCGGCTTCCTGCCCGGCGACCTCGCGCAGAAGGTCGACCCGTATCTGCGCCCGCTCTACGACGCGCTCTACGACCTGATGGGCTTCGACAAGGCGGCGAAGCTCTTCGAGCGGCAGACGATCGAGCTGGCGCCCCTCGCCTACATGCGCGGACGCACGCTCAACCATTCGTTCATCATCCTCGACGAGGCGCAGAACACGACTCCCGAGCAGATGAAGATGTTCCTCACCCGCATCGGCTTCGGCACGCGCGCGGTGATTACCGGCGACGTCACGCAGACCGATCTCGCGCGCGGACAGAAGAGCGGCCTGATCGAGGCCGAGCGCATCCTCGGCGGCGTGCGCGGGCTCGCCTTCGTCCATTTCACGAGCGCCGACGTCGTGCGTCACCCGCTGGTGCAGAAGATCATCGACGCCTATGACCGCGACGCGGAGGGCTGACCGCGCTGCTCGACGGCTCCGTCTCGAGCTCGCGATCCAGTGGCAGGTCGAGCCGTCGGCGCTCCCGCGCCGGCGCACGCTGCGCCGCTGGGTGGCCACAGCGCTCGAACGTTCGGCCGAAGTGACGCTGCGCTTCGTCGATGCCCGCGAGGGGCGGCGCCTCAACCGCGCCTACCGCGGCAGCGACCATGCGACGAACGTCCTGACATTCGTGTACGATGGGGAAATGTCGCTTTCCGGCGACATTGTTCTGTGCGCGCCGGTCGTGCGCCGGGAAGCCCGGGCGCAGGGCAAGCGCCTCATCGCGCATTACGCGCATCTGGTGATCCACGGCATGCTCCACCTCCAGGGTTACGACCACCAGCGCGACGACGACGCTGCGCGGATGCAGGCGCGCGAATCGGAGCTCCTCGCCACGCTCGGCTACGCCGATCCCTGGCGCGCGGCACGCTGACCTTCGCCGATGCCGCAGCACGCCGACTCCGACGACAAACCGACGCTGCTCGAGCGCCTGTCGGGGCTCCTCGCACGCGAGCCCGAGAACCGCGAAGACCTGCTCGGGGTGCTGCGCGGCGCGTTCGAGCGCAGGCTGATCGACGCCGACGCGCTGTCGATGATCGAGGGCGTGCTCGCCGTGTCGGAGGCGACGGTGCGCGACATCATGATTCCACGCGCACAGATGGACTGCGTGTCGATCGACGACGAGCCGCCCGAGTTCATGGAACTGATCCTCGAGACGCGCCACTCGCGCTTTCCGGTGATCGGTGAGTCGAAGGACGACGTCGTCGGCATCCTGCTCGCGAAGGAGCTCCTCAACTACTACGCGAATCCGGAAGCGTTCAACCTGCGCGAGATCCTGCGCCCGGCGGTGTTCGTTCCCGAGTCCAAGCGTCTCAACGTGCTTTTGCGCGAGTTCCGCGCCAACCGCAACCACATCGCGATCGTCGTCGACGAGTACGGCGGCGTCTCCGGGCTGGTCACGATCGAGGACGTCCTCGAGCAGATCGTCGGCGACATCGAGGACGAGTACGACTTCGACGAGAGCGAAGGCAACATCATCCCCGAGGCCAACGGCCATTTCCGCGTCAAGGCGCAGACCGAAATCGGCGACTTCAACGCGCAATTCGGGACGCATTTCGAGGACGACGACTTCGACACGATCGGCGGGCTCCTGCTGAAATCGTTCGGCCACCTGCCGAAGCGCGGCGAGGTCGCGTCGCTCGAAGGCTTCCGCTTCCGCGTGCTGCGCGCCGACAGCCGCAGGCTCTACACGCTGCACGTCGAGCGGATCGCCCCGCCAGCGCAGGACGACGACCGCAGCGGATGACCGCGAGGCGAGTGCTGCCGCCTCTTCTCGCGCTCGCCGCCGGGGCGGCGACGGTGTTCGCGTTCGCGCCGTTCGGCCTCGGCCTCGTGCCGTATGCGACGCTCGCCGTGCTGTTCTGGCAGTGGCAGTACGCACCGTCGGCGAAGCGCGCCGCGTGGCTCGGCTTCGCGTTCGGCGTCGGCCTCTTCGGAACCGGCGTGTCGTGGCTCTATGTCGCGATCCGCAGCTTCGGCGGAATGCCGGCGCCGCTCGCCGCACTCGCGATCGCCTGTCTCGTCGCCTACCTCGCGCTGTGGCCGGCTGCAGCGGGCTGGCTCGCCGCGCGTCTCGCCGCGCCGGGCTCGTTCGCGCGCGTTGTTGGCGCGGCGGGCGCGTTCACGCTCGCCGAGTGGCTGCGCGGCACCGTGTTCACCGGCTTTCCGTGGCTCGCGACCGGCTACGCGCAGATTCCCGACGGCACGCTGGCGGGCTTCGCGCCGCTCGGCGGCATCTTCCTCGTCTCGCTCGCCGTCGCGCTCGTCGCAGCGCTGATCGCACAGGCATTCGGCGCGATCGAACGCGCCGCACAGCGCGAGCTCGTGCTCCTCGGGCTCGCCGCCGCCGTGCTGTTCGGCGCCGGCGCTTCGCTGCGCACCGTTGCGTGGACCCATCCCACGGGTGCACCGCTCGCCGTCTCGCTCGTCCAGGGGAACGTCCCCGAGAACGACAAGTTCGATCCGGATTTCCGCAAGGCGACTTTCCAGCGCTACCTCAACCTCGTCGATGCGAGCCGCGGCCGGCTCGTCGTGCTGCCCGAATCGTCGTTCCCGATGTTCTCCGACGAGGTTCCCGACGACGTGCTGCTCTCGCTCCTGCGCACGGCGATCGCGCGCGACGGTGACGTGCTCGCCGGCATGTTCACCGCGCTGCCGCCGTTGCCGGGGAGCCGCGAGCCGCGCGTCTACAACACGGTGGTCGCGCTCGGTGCAAGCGACCTCCAGTTCTACCGCAAGCACCACCTGGTGCCGTTCGGCGAGGCGATCCCGTTCGAGTCGATCGTGCGGCCGTTGATGGATAGCATGCTGGCGATCCCGCTCGCCGGGCAGGCGCGCGGAAGCGCGTCGCAGCCGGCGCTCTTCGTCGTCGGGCACCACGTCGCCGTCGACATCTGCTACGAGGATGCGTTCGGCAGCGAGATGATCGCGAGCGCGCGCGAGGCCGATCTCCTCGTCAACGTGACCAACGACGCGTGGTACGGCCATTCGATCGCCGCCCGGCAGCACAATCAGATCGCCGCCGCGCGCGCGCTCGAATCGGGCCGGCCGATGCTTCGCGCGACCAACACCGGCATCACGTCGGCGATCGGCACCGACGGGCGCGTGATCGCCGAGCTCCCGTGGTTCACGACCGGTGTGCTCGAGGTCAGCGTTCGCGGCTACGACGGCGAAACGCCGTATCTGCGCGTCGGCGACGTTCCGGCGCTCGTGTTATCGGCGCTCTTCGTCGCCGTGGCCGCAGGGCTCCGGCGACGAGCGCGTGGGTCCGCACGGTAGAATCGCGCAGCCCGCGACCGCCCGAAAAGCCGTGCCCCCCTCCGCCACCCAGGCCCACACCATCCAGGCGCCAACCTTCCAGCAGATCATCCTCGCGCTGCAGAGCTACTGGAGCGCGAAGGGCTGCGCGCTGCTGCAGCCCTACGACATGGAAGTCGGCGCCGGCACGTCGCACACGGCGACCTTTCTGCGCGCGCTCGGACCCGAGCCGTGGCGTGCTGCGTACGTGCAGCCGTCGCGGCGTCCGAAGGACGGCCGCTATGGCGACAACCCGAACCGCCTCCAGCACTACTACCAATATCAGGTGGTGCTGAAACCGGCACCTGCCGACATTCTCGATCTCTACCTCGGGTCGCTCGAAGCACTCGGCATGGACCTCGCGAAGAACGACGTGCGCTTCGTCGAGGACGACTGGGAGAACCCGACGCTGGGAGCGTGGGGCCTCGGCTGGGAAGTGTGGCTGAACGGCATGGAGGTCACGCAGTTCACCTACTTCCAGCAGGTCGGAGGCCTCGACTGCGATCCCATCACTGGCGAGATCACCTACGGGCTCGAGCGTCTCGCGATGTACCTGCAGGGATGCGACAACGTCTACGACCTCGTATGGACGACGGCGCGCGAAGACGCTGAAGAGCGCATCCTGCGCTATGGCGACGTCTATCGCCAGAACGAGGTCGAGCAGTCGACGTACAACTTCGAGCAGTCGAACGCTCCGCGTCTCGTCGAGCAGTTCGCCTTCTGCGAAGCCGAGGCGAAGCGCCTGCTCGAAGCGAAATTGCCGCTGCCAGGCTACGAGATGATCCTGCGGGCCGCCCACACGTTCAACCTGCTCGATGCGCGTGGCGCGATCTCGGTCACCGAGCGCGCCGCCTACATCGGCCGCATCCGCAACCTGTCGCGGCTCGTCGCGCAGGCCTACGTCGAGTCGCGCGAGATGCAGGGCTTTCCGATGCTGCCACCGCGGCACCGCCGGCCGCCGTCGATGCCTCACGAGCACATGCTATGAGCGCCGCGCCGCCCCCCCGCACGCTCGCCGTCGAGATCGTCAGCGAGGAGCTGCCGCCGCGCGCGCTGAAGGTGCTCTCCAATGCGTTCGCCGCGACGCTGTCAGCCGAGCTCGCGCGCCGGAACGTGCTGACTGACGAGACGATCGTCACGCCCTATGCGACGCCGAGGCGCCTCGCCGTGACCTTATCGAAGGTTCGCGGTGTGGCGGCGGATGCGGAGATTGTGCACAAGCTGATGCCCCGCTCGGTGGCGGAGGATGCCTCCGGCCGGCCGACCGTCGCGCTGGCGCGGCGGGTCGAAAAGATCGGCCGCTCGGTTCTACTCGAGGGCTATCCTGATGCATGGAGTGGTCCCGATCATCTTTATGTGCGGAGCGATGGCAAGACGGAATATGTCTGGTTGCGCACACTGGCCGCGGGTCAGCCGCTCGCCAATGCCCTGCAGGAGGCGCTAGACGAAGCGATTGCGCGCCTGCCGATTCCGAAGACGATGAGCTATCCGCGTCCCGGCGGCTACTACAACGACGTTCGCTTCGTGCGCCCGGCACACCGGCTGCTCGCGCTCTTCGGGGCCGACGTCATGCCGATCGAGTGCCTGGGGCTCGCCGCGGATCGCCTGACCGACGGCCATCGCTTCATGGGGCGGCAGGCGATCGAGGTCGCGAGCGCCGATGCCTGGGCGCCGACGCTCGAGGCCGAGGGGAAAGTGCTGCCGCACTTCGACGCGAGGCGCGGCGAGGTCGTGAGGCAGCTCCTGCGCGCGGCCGATGGCCACCGGGTGATCATGCCCGACGCGCTCGTCGACGAGGTCACGTCGCTCGTCGAATGGCCCGTCGTCGTCATGGGCAGCTTCGACCGCGCATTCCTCGACGTACCGCACGAATGCCTGATCCTCACGATGCAGCAGAATCAGCGCTACTTCGCGCTGACCGGCGAGGATGGCCGGCTGCTGCATCACTTCCTCGTCGTCAGCAACAACGCGGCCGAGGACATGTCGGCGATCGTGCGCGGCAACGAGCGCGTACTGCGCGCGCGGCTCGCCGACGCGAAGTTCTTCTTCGATCAGGATCGGAAACGCGCACTCGCCTCGCGCGTCGACGAGCTGGCCGGCATCGTCTTCCACAACCGCCTCGGCAGCCAGCTCGATCGGGTCGGCCGCCTGCGCGCGATCGCGCGCGCCTTCGCTCCGATCGTCGGCGCCGACGCGGGTGAGGTCGATCGCGCGACGCTCCTCGCGAAGGCCGACCTCGTGAGCGGGATGGTCGGCGAGTTCCCCGAGTTGCAGGGCACGATGGGGCGCTACTACGCGCAGTTCGACGGAGAGCCTGCCGAGGTCGCCGATGCGATCGCGGAGCACTACCTGCCGCGCCACGCCGGCGATGCGCTCCCCGACCGTCCGGTCGCCCAGGTGGTGGCGCTCGCCGATCGCATGGAACTCCTCGCCGGGATGTTCGGCATCGGCGCACTGCCGACCGGCGACAGGGACCCGTTCGGACTGCGTCGCGCCGCGATCGGCGTGCTGCGCATCGTCGTCGAGAAGGCGCTCGCGCTGCCGCTCTCGCGCCTCGTCAGCGAAGCGTTCGCTGCGTACGCAGGCGTGGCAGCGGTGAAGCCGGATTCGGCCGGGCTCGCCGACTTCATCGTCGAGCGCCTGCGCGTCTATCTGCGCGACCAGGGGTACACCGCGAATCAGGTCGAGGCGGTGCTGGTACGGAGGCCCGAGCGCATCGACGTCGTCCCGGCGCAGCTCGCCGCCGTGCGCGCGTTCGAGACGCTGCCCGAGGCGCAGGCGCTGTCCGCTGCCAACAAGCGCATCGTCAACATCCTGCGCAAGGCCGATGCCGAGGCCGCGCCCGCAATCGATCGCGGACGACTCGCGCCCGGCGCCGAGCACGACCTGTGGCTCGCGTTCGAGCGGCTCGCACCGATCGTCGAGCACCACTGCGAGAGCGGCGACTACACCGGCGCACTGCGCGCCCTCGCGACGGTGAAGCCGGCGGTCGATCGCTTCTTCGACGACGTCCTGGTCATGGCCGAGGATCCGGCGATCCGCGCCAACCGGCTGGCGCTGCTGCGCGGTGTCGCGGTGACGATGATTCGCGTCGCCGACATCTCGCGCCTCGCCGCCTGAGCGGTCCGATCGCGCGCAGACAGCCGCATGGTCCAGTTCGCCTCGGACGCCG
>DASVWR010000218.1:0-8430 GCA_036393115.1 Casimicrobiaceae bacterium | reverse complement strand
CTCGCCCGCGAGCACAACAAGCTGACGATCACCGCGACGCAGATGATGGAGTCGATGATCCACAATCCGGTGCCGACGCGCGCCGAGGTGTCCGACGTCGCCAACGCGGTGCTCGACGGCACCGACGCGGTGATGCTGTCGGCGGAGACGGCGACGGGGCGCTACCCCGCCGAGACGGTCGAGGCGATGGCGCAGATCTGCGTCGAGGCCGAGAAGTCCGATCCGGTCGAGCTCGACCACGACTTCACCCATCGCACGTTCACCCGCATCGATCAGTCGATCGCGATGGCGACGCTGTTCACTGCGTACCACCTGAAGGCCTCGGCGATCGCCTCGCTCACCGACTCGGGGGCGACCGCGCTGTGGATGTCGCGGCATCATTCGCCGTGCCCGATCTTCGCCATCACGCCGCACGTCGAGACCCAGCGCAAGATGGCGCTGCTGCGCAACGTCACCGCGCTCTATCTCGAGCAGAGCCCCGAGCGCGACATCGTACTCCGCGATGCGGAGGAGCTTCTGCTGTCGCGGGCGCTCGTTGCGCGCGGCGATCTCATCGTGCTCACGATCGGCGAGCCGATGGGCAAATCGGGCGGCACCAACACGATGAAGATCGTCAGGGTCGGAGACGATCGGTCACAGACCCACTGAACTGGAGATGGATCGAAGATGAGCGAACGGATCGACCTCAACGCGTCCGCGCCCGGCGCCTATGCGGCGATGCTCGGGCTCGAGCGCTACGTCCGCGCGAGCGGCCTCGAGCATCGCCTGCTCGAGCTCGTCAAGACGCGCGCGTCGCAGATCAACGGCTGCGCCTTCTGCCTCGACATGCACACGATCGATGCGCGCGCGGCCGGCGAGACCGAGCAGCGCCTCTACACACTTCCGGCGTGGCGCGAGACGCCGTTCTTCTCGCCGCGCGAGCGCGCAGCGCTCGCCTGGACCGAGGCGGTGACGCGCATCGCCGACGGCGGCGTGACCGACGCCGACTTCGCCGCCGCACGCGAACACTTCGGCGACAAGGAGCTCGTCGACCTGACGGTCGCCATCGTCGCCATCAACGGCTGGAACCGGCTCTCGATCGCCTTTGCGAAGCCGCCCGGCACCTACCGGCCGGCGGGCAAGCCTGCCGTCGACCATTGACCCCGGAGCATTGCCATGGAACACCCGATGTATCCCGAATCGACACGCGAGCTCTACGCGATGCGGCGCGAGCTCGCCCCCGAGCAACTCGCCGCATTCCGCGCGTTCAGCCAGGCGGCATTCGCGGACGGCGCGCTGCCGGCGAAGATCAAGCAGCTGATCGCCGTCGCCGTCGCCCATACGACGCAGTGTCCGTACTGCATCCGCGGTCACACCGAGGCCGCGATCAAGAGCGGCGCCTCCGAGAAGGAAGTGATGGAGGCGATCTGGGTCGCGGCCGAGATGCGCGCGGGCGCCGCCTACGCGCATTCGAACCTTGCGCTCGACACGATGCGCACGCTCGCCGCGAGCAAGCCCGACGTGCGCGCGGCGGGATAACGCCCGGAGAATCGCGCCGGGTAAAATCGCTGCAGTTCACCGACCCTTGACGGAGGCGTTCCATGCCCCTCGTTTCGATGCGCCAGCTTCTCGACCACGCGGCCGAGCACGATTACGGCCTGCCGGCGTTCAACGTCAACAACCTCGAACAGGTGCAGGCGATCATGGCCGCGGCGGCCGAGACCGACAGCCCGGTGATCATGCAGGCGTCGGCCGGCGCGAGGAAGTACGCCGGCGAGACGTTCCTGCGCCACCTGATCGAAGCCGCGGTCGAGAGCTATCCGAAGATACCGGTCGTCATGCATCAGGATCACGGACAGTCGCCCGCGGTCTGCGAATCGGCGATGAAGCTCGGCTTCTCGTCGGTGATGATGGATGGCTCGCTGCAGGAAGACGGCAAGAGCATCGCAGGCTACGACTACAACGTCGGGGTGACGCGCAAGGTCGTCGCGCTCGCGCACGCGCGGGGCGTCACCGTCGAAGGCGAGCTCGGCTGCCTCGGATCGCTCGAAACGATGCGGGGGGACAAGGAGGACGATCACGGCGCCGAAGGGACGATGACGCGCGAGATGCTGCTGACCGATCCCGACCAGGCCGCCGAATTCGTCAAGGCGACCCAGCTCGACGCGCTGGCGATCGCGATCGGAACCTCGCACGGCGCCTACAAGTTCTCGCGCAAGCCGACCGGTGACATCCTGGCGATCGACCGCATCAAGGAGATCCATCGCCGCATTCCGAACACGCATCTCGTGATGCACGGCAGCTCGTCGGTGCCGCAGAATCTGCTCGCCGAGATCCGCGCGTTCGGCGGGAACATGAAGGAGACCTACGGCGTGCCCGTGACGGAGATCCAGGAAGGCATCCGGCACGGCGTGCGCAAGGTGAACATCGACACCGACATCCGCCTCGCGATGACGGGGGCGATCCGCCGCTTCCTCGCCGAGAACCCGGCGAAGTTCGATCCGCGCGAATACCTGAAGCCGGCGATGCTCGCCGCGAAGGCGATCTGCAAGGAGCGCTACGAGCAGTTCGGCTGCGCCGGCATGGCGCCGAAGATCGCGCCGGTGCCGCTCGACAAAATGGCGCAGCGCTACCGCTCGGGCGAGCTCGCGCAGATCGTGCACTGACTCCGGGCGGCACCGCTCGCTGGCCGGGCCGCGTCAGCGCGATGCGCAGGCGTCGAGCGGCAGCGCAAGCGTCTGCAGCACGTCGCCATTCGACGTCCGCTGCACGAAGACGACGACGGTCGGATCGGTTCCCGCCTCGACCGGCCGGTCGAGGCTGACCCTCGTGTCGAGACTGCCGGTCGCGTCGAGTCCGCCGACGTCGCGAAACGCGCGCACGACGTGGGCGTGGACGAGCCGCACGCCGCGGTTTTCGCCTGCGCCGATGTCCGATTCGAGCCCACTGTCGGTGTAGGCGGCGAACGCCTTCGCATCGCCCCGACTCGGCGCTCGAGGCACCTGCGCGACGATATGCAGCCGCACTTCGCGTTGCGCAGTCACTGCGTCCACCGCAATCGTCGCTCGTCCCGCCTGCCGGGACGCGGCGTCAATCGCCGCATCGGCGTCAACGTTCCAGTGCGGCACGTCCCTGCCCTGCACCAGCACCTGCGGCGTATACACGAACGCGCCTCCATTCTCACGCCTCGCCGCGTACTGGCGCTCGGTGTTCGCGTGCGTCGCAAAGCGATCGCGCCAGCCGAGGCGATCCCAGTAATCGACGTGAAACGCGAGCGCGACCGCACCGGACCCGGCGGTACGCGCGGGAAAGCGCGAAGCCATCCAGCGATCGGCGGGTGGGCAACTGTCGCAGCCCTCCGACGTGTACAGCTCGACCAGCGGCCGGACGAGGGTCTGGCTCGCGGCGCGGCATGCGGCGGCTCCAAATGCCGGCCCGCTCGCGGCCAGGAAGGCGAGCACGACGAATCCACCGTGGCGAGCGAGCATGCTGTGCATAATTTTCAGTCCGGACGAGCCTGCGGGCTGCCCTTAGGAGTTCGACGGCGGACTGTGCTACGCTCGCCGCCGCGCCGATCGGGCGCTCACAACCAGGCGGAGGTCACCGTGGGTCTGTTCCACATCATCTCGATGATCATCGTGGGGTTCATCGTCGGCGTCATCGCACGCTTCGTGTATCCCGGCGCCGTGCACATGGGGTTCATCGCGACGGCGATCGTCGGCATCATCGGCTCGCTCGTCGGCGGCGTGATCGGCGGGCTCATCTGGCGCTCGGCCGACGGGAAATATCACCCGGCCGGCTGGTTCCTCTCGATCATCGGCGCGCTGATCGTGCTCTACCTCTACCTCAACTTCGTGCACTGACGCTAGACGAGGTCGGCCGCGGTGCCGAGGATCTGCTCGCGCAGGTCGCGGTAGCGCGGCAGTTGCGGGGGGTAGACACAGACGTATTTCACCTGCGCTGCGGAGAGGCAGCGCTGCTTGATCGTCTCGAGCTTCTGGTCGCGCGGATCGACGACGTGATCTGGCTCGCGCAAGTCGACGATCGCGATGATCGTCATGTCGCGATCGCAGACGACGAAGCCGACGTGCTGGTTGGCGATCTTGCGGAACGCGCGCAGCCTTTCGAGCCCCTGCGGGCCGATCTTCACCTGCAGGACGTCGGCGAGGCGCACGCGCGCGAACACCTCGTGGCGCGGAAACGCCGCCTTCAGCAGCAGGAATACCGCTGCTTCCGACTTCGAGAGAAAGCGCGGCCGAAGCAGATAGAGGCCGGGCACCTCGGCCGACGACAGAAGCCGCGTCGTCTCGCCCTCGGTCCACGGAGCGAGCGCCGTCGGGCCGTCGACGGCGGTGCGCGCCGCGATGCCCGCCTCGCGGCGCCTCCGCATCAGGCCCGCGACGACCACGATCGCGAGGAGCGCGATCGCCAGCGCGAACACGACTCCCGACGTCAGCCAGGACGTCATGCCGGCGCGCGTACCGTGACCGCGTCGATGGATTCCGGAAATGACCGGGGCATAAGCTTTGCGTTTCCCTGATTGTTCGAGCCTTTTCGCGGATTCTAGCGCATGACGCGCAACTCACGTCTTCGTGCCGCAGCCGCCGGGCGCGACCTGAAACGCGTACCCCGGCGTCCCGCCGCCGGCCAGGCGCGCCCGCGCCGCAGCGATGTGCTCGGCGCGATCGATCTCCTGCCACGCCTGCCCGGCGATATCGAAGGCGAGGATCGGCAGCCGGCAGGCGTCGATGATTGCGCGGACCGCGAAGAAGTAATAGTCGCGCGGGCGACTGAAACCTTCTCTGACCCTGCGGTCGAGCTCGCCGGCGAAGACCCGTGCCGAGCGCCGCGAAAGCTTCAGCATGCCGGCATACATTCCGCTGTAGCCGGCGAAATCCTCGTCGAAGCGAACGATACGCCCGTTCTCGACCGCGACGTTGATTTCGCGCGGATCGCGAATCGCGCTGTCGAAAGCCATCAGCGAGTCGGCCGTCGCGGCAAGAAGCCGTGTCGCGAGGTCTTCGGCGAGCACGACGTCGCCATGAATCAGCATGACCGGGGCGTCGAAGGCTTCGCGGGCCAGCCACAGTGAGGCGTTGATTCCGGCCACCTCGAAGAACGGATTGATGACGATCCGGCAGCCATCGACGAGCGGAGTCACCCGTTCGCTGCGATATCCCAGGACGACGCGGATGTCGGCGTCGCGGTCGACGCGCCGGATCTGGCGCAGGATGCGGCTGATCAGCGTCTCGCCGTCGACATCGATCAGGCACTTCGGCAGCCCGGCGCCCGCGTCGCCGAGGCGTCGCCCCATCCCCGCGGCGAGGATCAGATAGCGCACTCGCGACCGGCCGATACAGAGCGATCGAACAGGCACGCGCGGTCGCGTGCGGGTCTCAAGCCAGCCTCCACGAGAAATCGAAGGCCGCAGCGCCCGGCTGCGGTGCCGGTCGCGCCGGCACTCCGAAGAACGAGTCGCGACCGCGCCGGCTGATCGTCGCAAGACAGCGCCGATCGAGCGCGTGCACGGCCTCGACGCCGCGATCGACAATGTACTGCCGTTTTGCGTCGACCCGTGCGAGAAGCGCGTCGCGCAGGACGCGAAAGTCGCCCGCGAGACGCGACACCGCTTGCGGATTGGACGCGAGCGCGGCGAGGAAATGCGGCATCGCGGCGCGCTGCGCCTGCAGCGTCAACTGTCCCGCACCGTCGAGCGTGAACAGGTGCAGCAGGTTGCAATGGTTGCCGGGGTCGATCCGATGCGCGAAGAATTCGACACCGTGCGAGCTTGCGACGAGCGTCCACGTATCGTCGCTGACGGAGAATGCCTTGGCGATGCCGCAGTCGACATTGTCCGGCTGATTCGCGGTGTAGTTCTGGGCGTACACGCGCTCGGGCGCCCCGGCGAAGAGGTCGACCCCGGAATGCGCAAACGGCATCGCAGCTTCGACTCCCAGCAGCGCGAGGCAGGTCGGTGCGATGTCGATCGTACTCGCCAGCCCGGTGTGAACCGCCGGCGCGAGCGCCGGGTCGCGGATCGCGAATGGTGTCGCGATGATGTCGGTGTAAGGCTCGGTCCCGTGGACCATCCCGCCCTTGAAGCCGTGACTCCAGAAATCGTCCCCGTGATCGCCGTACAGGACGATCGTCGTATCGTCGAGCAGTCCCTTGCGTTCCAGGATGTGCGTGATGCGGCCGACGGCATCGTCGGCGACTGAACAGGCTCGGCGAAGCTGGTCGACCAGTCCTGTCGACATCGTCGCTAGCGCCAGGCTGTGCTCGATGTGCGTAATCAGGTCCCACACGTAGATCGCGAAGGGCTTTGTGTCGGTGAGCGCATCGAACTCCCCGAACAACCGCGGAAAATCGTTGGTTTCCCGAATCGGGGGCAGCGAATGTCCCCATGCGGGCGAGACGATGGGCCGCTGCGGAAAGCCGTTGAGGCAGATCAGGCTCGAGTGGTATCCGCACGCCTGCAGCACCTCGAAAAGGTGAGGATTGTTGCGGGCCGGTTTCGCATCGACGAAACGCGTCGACGCGTCGAGCTCGAAGTCGTTCGCGTGGAAGAAATACGCGAGCGCCATCCCGGTCGATGTCGCCGACGAGAAGAAGTTGTCGAACACGACGCCTTCGCGCATCAGGCGCAGCGTGTTCGGAAAGACGGATGCGAACGTCTCGAGCCGCTGGCGCGAGATGCTCTCGAGATGCAGAACAACGAGGTTCTTCAAGGATCGGCCCGCCGGGTTCCCGTCGCCTCGGCCGCCAGCATGGCCGGCGCCAGAATACGCGGCCCGTCGCGCGGGGGTCAAGGCTCGCGCACGCAACAAAACGGCCCGCGTCGCCGCGGGCCGTTCGTTGCTGCGGATCGCCGTCCGGCCAGGCCGGACCGGCAGGGATTTACATGTCCATATCGCCCATGCCGCCCATGCCGCCGCCCGGCATCGCCGGCTTCTCGTCCTTCGGCAGCTCGGCCACCATCGCATCGGTGGTCAGCATCAGGCTCGCGACCGAGGCCGCGTTCTGCAGCGCGTAGCGCGCGACCTTGGTCGGGTCGAGAACACCCATCTCGACCAGATCGCCGTACTCGCCGGTCGACGCATTCATGCCGAAATTGCCCTTGCCTTCGGCGACCTTGTTGAGCACGACCGACGGCTCCTCGCCGGCGTTCGCGACGATCTGGCGCAGCGGCTCTTCGACCGCGCGGAGCACGATCTTGATGCCGGCGTCCTGATCGGGATTCGCGCCCTTCAGGCTCTTGACGTTGGCGCGTGCGCGCAGGTATGCGACGCCGCCGCCGGGAACGATGCCCTCCTCGACCGCCGCTCGCGTCGCGTGCAACGCATCCTCGACGCGCGCCTTCTTCTCCTTCATCTCGACTTCGGTTGCGGCGCCGACTTTGATCACCGCCACGCCGCCGGCGAGCTTCGCCACGCGCTCCTGCAGCTTTTCCTTGTCGTAGTCGGAGGTCGCTTCCTCGATCTGCTTGCGGATGTTCTTGACCCGCGCCTCGATCGCCGCCTTCTCGCCAGCGCCGTCGATGATCGTCGTGTCTTCCTTCGCCGCCTCGACGCGCTTCGCGCGGCCGAGGTCCTTGAGCGACGCATTCTCGAGCTTGAGACCGAGCTCCTCGGCGATCACCGTGCCGCCGGTGAGGATCGCGATGTCCTCGAGCATCGCCTTGCGGCGGTCACCGAAGCCGGGGGCCTTGACCGCCACCGTCTTGAGGATGCCGCGGATGTTATTGACGACGAGCGTCGCCAGCGCCTCGCCATCGACGTCCTCGGCGACGATGACGAGCGGCTTGCCCGATTTCGCCACCTGCTCGAGCACGGGCAGGAGATCGCGGATGTTCGAGATCTTCTTGTCGTGCAGCAGGATGTACGGATCCTCGAGAACCGACACCTGCTTGTCCGGATTGTTGATGAAGTACGGCGAGATGTAGCCGCGGTCGAACTGCATGCCCTCGACGAGGTCGAGCTCGTTCTCGAGGCCCTTGCCGTCCTCGACGGTGATCACACCTTCCTTGCCGACCTTGTCCATCGCCTCGGCGATCGTCTTGCCGATCGATTCGTCGGCGTTGGCCGAGATCGACCCGACCTGCGCGATCTCCTTCGACGTCGAGCACGGCTTGCTGATCTTCTTCAGCTCGTCGACGATCGCGATGACGGCCTTGTCGATGCCGCGTTTCAGGTCCATCGGGTTCATGCCCGCGGCGACGTACTTCATGCCTTCTGTCACGATCGACTGCGCGAGCACCGTCGCGGTGGTGGTGCCGTCACCCGCGACGTCGGAAGTCTTCGACGCGACCTCCTTCACCATCTGCGCGCCCATGTTCTCGAACTTGTCCTTGAGCTCGATCTCCTTCGCGACGGACACGCCGTCCTTGGTGATCGTCGGCGCGCCGAAGCTGCGCTCGAGGACGACATTGCGGCCCTTGGGGCCGAGCGTCAC
>DASVWR010000217.1:0-7089 GCA_036393115.1 Casimicrobiaceae bacterium | reverse complement strand
TCGGCAAAGCTCCCTTCGACATCGGCGAAGCGATCGGTCAGCTTGAAATCGATCGAGGCGAGCGCCGTCGTCCCGGCGCTTGCGACGTGGGTCACCTGCACGCGCGCGGGCTTCAGCGCGAAGATGCCCGGCCGCGCGCCTTTCGTGTGGGTCGAGAGATCGACGAGGAGGTCGAGATCGTCCGCCGCGATGCGGCGCGCCGCGGCGGCATCGTCCTTTTCGCTCACGTCGTCGAAGTGATCGAACGCGCCGATGATGCGCGTCGTCCACGCATCGCGGCGCCGGTCGGTCGCATAGCCGAAGATCTCGAAGCGGGCGTGGTCATGATGGCGCAGCGCCTCCCAGATCATCTTCCCCATCACGTGGTCGCGGAAGTCGCCCGAGACGTAGCCGATCCGCGGCCGGCCCGGGCGCCGCACCACTGCGCGCGGCCAGGGTGCACCGTAGAACCTCTGCGCGAGCTCGTTGTGCAGTCGCGAATAGCGAACGACGAGCTCGGGCTCGACGTCGACGTAGAGCAGCAGAAAGAGGAGCTGCTGGAGCGCGTCGAGGAACTCTCCCGCGTCGCGCGCGCCGAAGCGATTCCTGCGCAGCCCGTCGAGCGTTCGATCGAGCGTCGCATAATCGCCGGTCCACGCGCTCACTTCGATCGCCATCGGCGCGACGGCGACGTGATCGGGGCAATTCGCCTCGAAGCGCCGGAAGTTCGCGACCCAATCGTCGATCCGCCCCGCGGCATGGAGCGCCTCGCCGAGCGCCTTGTATGCGTCGACGCGCGCGGGCGCAAGCTCGAGCGTACGCGTGAATGCCGCCACGGCAGCCTCGGACCGGCCCTGCCGATCGAAGACGACGCCGAGGTTGTAATGCGCCGCCTCGAGATCGGGATCGAGGGCTAGCGCGCGCTGCCAGGCGCGCGCCGCAGCGCGGACGTGGCCCTGCCGCTGTAGCGCGACACCGTGGTTGTAGTGGGTCTCCGCGTGATCCGCCGTGCGCGCGAGTGCCTCGGCGAACGCATCTGCGGCCGCGCTTGCGTCGCCGCGCACGAGCTCGGCCTGCCCCAATGCGCGCCATAGCGGCGCCGACCGCTTCGATCCTCCGAGCGAGCCCTGCGCGAGCCCGGCGCGCGCGAGCGCCGCGGCCTCGGCGATGGCGCCGCGCGCCGTCAGCAATTGCGCGAGCGCGGCACGCGCATCGACATAACCCGGCGCCGCATCGACCGCCGCGCGCAGGTCCGCGATCGCTTCGTCGGTGTTTCCACGGTCGCGCTCGAGCATCGCGCGAAGGTAATGCGTCTGCGGATCGCCGGGCTGCCGCGCGAGGACCCAGTCGTACCCTGCACGCGCCGCGTCGGGATCGCCGTCGCGGTGCGCGATGACCGCGGCGTCGCGCCGTGCAGCGAGGTCGGCGGGGGTCCCGACCGGGGTGGCATCGCGCGCGGGGCCATCTACGCGCGTGGCCTCGTCCGCCAGCGCTGCGACCACCTCGCCGGGAGCGCCGACGAACACGCGGTCGACGAGCGCGGGCGTCGCGAGCGCTTCACTGCTCGCGAAACCCCACAGTAGACGGGCCGGTCGCAGCGCGAGCAACGCCCCTGCCGGATGAGCGAGGCCACCGGCGTCGATCAGTACGTCGAAGTCCCGGGTCGCGAGGATGCGCGCCGCGGCATCGGCGTCCGGCGGCAATGTTGTGAGATCGATGATGGTCAACACGCACGCGGCATCTGCAATCGCCGGCGCGTGGCGCGACCCGAACGCCGACTCGAGCGCGGTCACGAGATCGTCACCGGCGGCGCGATGCGCGACACCGTCATGCGCGACGGTCTCCGGCGAACGCAGTACTCCGACCCGCAACGGGCCGCCGGCGGCGCGCTGCGGCCAGCAGGCGGACGCAAAGCCCGCTGCGAGCCCCGCACAGACGGCTTCGTAGCGCGCCGCGACTGCGTTCGCTCGCTCGTCGCCGGCCGACGCGAGGTTCAGCGCCACGACGCGGAGCGCGTCCTCGGTGCCGCGCAGCACCGGCCCTTCGGTCGCCGTGCGCGAGGCAGCATCGAGCGCACCGCGTACGAGATCGTCGGGCGCGTGGCCGGCGACCAGCTGCGACGTCACTGCCGCGACGAGCGCGAGCGGCCATAACTCGCGCGCCCCGAACGCGGCATGCAGTGCGGCATGATCGGGAACGCGGCCGTCGACTGCCCGGCCGCGTGCGACGTCGAGCAGCGCGCCGAGCCAGCGCACGCGCTTCGATTGCGGTCGCCGTACGAGAACGTCTGCCGCGGCCGCCGCGGCTTCGTCGAAGCGCCCGAGCATCGCGAGCGAATCGGCGAGCGCGCGCCCCGCGAGCACGTCGACCGGCGGCGAGCCGTCGCCGCGCGGACGGTCCCCGTGCAAACCGTCGTCGTGGAGGCTTGCGGCGACCTGCCTCCAGAGTCCGATGGCATCTGCCGTATTGCCGAGCTGCCACGCGATCTTCCCAAGCTGGAAGCGCGCCTCGCCGCCGGTCTCGTTGCCGCGCAGTGCCTGCCGGTAGCAGACGAGTGCGTCGATCGCGCGGCCCGCCGCAAGATGCGCGTTGCCACGCTCGACCCACTTCGCGTAGCTCGCGTCGGTCATCGGTGATGACCGGTGTCGACCGGCGATACGCTGGAGCGTGCCGAGCCGGTGCGCAGGGCGGCGGCATAGCACTCGGCGGTCGCATTGGCCATCGCCGCCGCACCCGGCAGAGCTGGCGCCCGTGCGGCCGCCTGGGCGATCGACTGCGCGGACAACTGCGCGATCGACTGTGCGGCTTCATATGCCGCGTCGTCGGTGCGCGACGCCAGCGCCACGATGCGCTCGAGGAGAAGAGCGTCGTCACGCCACGTCTCGATGTCGATGATCCACCCCGCGCCGGTCGCGCCGACGCGCTCGGCGAGCGCACCGATCGAGGGCACGAGTGCCGGCAGCTGCGCCGACCAGGCTTCGGAGAGCGTATACGAAAAGCTCTCAGGACCGTCGGACGGGAAGCATGCGAACCGCGGCCGGTAATGCGCGATCAGCGCGGCCAGCTCGTTTCGCGCGTAGCGCCCGTGGACGGTCAGTCGCGTATCCGCGCTCTGCCATGGCCCGTGGTGCGTATCGAGGTAGCCGATGACGACGAAGCGCACGTGCGCGCCCCGTTCACGCGCGAGCGCCGCGAGGCGCTCGATGCGGCGTGCGCCCTTGTCGGGGCCGATCGCGCCGATGCATGCGACGACGGGCCAGTCGTCGTCCGGCAAGCGCGGCAGATCGCGTCGACGCACCGTTGCGGCCGCCGGCGCGTTCGCATGGGCGTCCCCGCGCGCGGTCGGCCCCGCGCCCGACAGGGTCGCGGGCGGCAGTGCATGCGGCACGATTCGCATTCGATCGGCGAGCGCCGGGAAATAGCGCAGCGACATCTCGGCAGCCCATTTCGACGGCGCGATGACGAAGGCCGCAGCCGCAAAGAGCGCCGCATGCCGGCGACGCCAGTCGCCGATGTCGATCGACGCGAACGCCGGCTGCGCCGCGAGGCAGTTCCGGCATGCGTGCAGGTCCGTGACGCCTCCGCAGTAGCGGCCGTCGCTGCGCGTCAGCGTCACGGTCGGGCAGGCGAACCAGAGATCGTGAATCGTCACGCCGTAGGGGATACCGAGCGTCGACAGCGCGGACTCCAGACTGAACGGCGATTCGGCGAGATGATGGACGTGGATCAGCGATACGCGAAACGTCTCGGCGATGCTGCGCAGGAGCTCGCGCCACGGTTCGCCCGCCGCGCGCTCGAACGACGCCGCATCGGAGGCACCCGGGGCGACGAATCCTCCGTGACCGGCCGCGGGCTCGCGCATCGATGCGAACGAGCGGATATCGATCCGGTCGCCGGCGACCAGGGCGACGACGTGCCGCCAGCCGGGCAGCGCCGCGACGAGCCCGCGCACGTGCAGGTCGGTGCCTCCACCGCGATCATGGAGGATGTGCAGAACGCCGAATGGGCCCAGCCTCACGCCGATCGGATGCGGTCCCACGCGCGGCGAATGCGCAGCCACGGCAGCACCAGCCACCAGCGCGCCGACTGGCGGTAGGCGATGATGCGCTCCTGCGCAGCGAGCGCAGCCTGCTCGCGCTCGTGCTCCGCCGCGAGCTGGGCAACGCGCTGCTCGAGCTGCGCAACCGACGCAGTGACCGTGTCGGCGCGGCGGCGCGCGTCGGCAAGCTCGCGGTCGCGCGCGATCAGGAGCGAATCGAGGCGCAGCACTTCGCGCGCCTCGTGGTCGATGCGCGCCCACTCGCTGTCCTGCGCGTCGGCATAGAGGGACAGCGCGGGTGCACCTCGTGTCGAATCCGCAGCATGTGACTCGTGCCCCGTTGCGACGACGACAAAGTACATCGCATCGGGTCGCGCGGCATCCGCAACCGCTTCCGGGCCCCCACTCAGCGCTTCGCACTCGCCACCCTGCTCCTCCGCCCAGAGCGCCGAGCCGAGGTAGCGGCGTTGCCGGTACCACCGCTGGTCCGGAAAATCCTTGCGCAGCAGCGATGCGAGCTCGTCGCGGTCGAGCTCGTGCACGTGGAACGGATTGCGATAGCCGGTACGCTCGCTGTACTCGATGCGATTGGGCGACGACAGCACGAGGAGCCCGTCCGAAGTGAGCACGCGCCGGAACTCGGCGAGCATCCGAAGCTGATCGTCGGCGCCGATGTGCTCGATCGTCTCGAACGACACGACGAGATCGACGCTCGCGTCCGCGCACGGGAGTGCAGTGACCGACGCCGCTTCGAAGGACAGGTTCGCGCGCGCCGCATACCGCTCGCGCGCCTGCGCGACCGTCGCCGCGTCGAGGTCGACGCCGAGGACAGTCGCCGCGGTGTCGGCGAGAAGCGCCGAGCCGTACCCTTCGCCGCAGGCGGCGTCGAGCACGCGTAGGCCCTTCGCGAAGCGCCGCGCGAACGCATAGCGGTGGACGTGCTCGTAGGCGATCTCGCCGGGAACACCGGGGAGGTAGCGCTCGCCGGTGAAAGGGGTCGCGTCGGGCATCGGAAAGGACGGCGAAATGCGAGCGATTCTACCGCCCGCCGTACCCGGTCAAACCATGAAGTGCGGCCAATGCACCCAGAGGTGCCACGCCGCCGGATCGTCGCGGACCGCGCGGTCGAGCATTGCCACGAGCGAGTGCATCGAGTCCTCGCCATCGATCGGCAGGCGCGTCAACACGAGCCGCCGATCGCCGGTCACGGGATCGAGCTTCGGCAGATAGGCGACGATCGGGACGCCCTCGGCGGCGGCAAGCCGTACGAGGCCATTGGAGAAGCGCCCGACGCCGTCGAGAAACGGCAACTCGACGACGTTGGTGGACGACGGCAGCGGCACGTCGACCATGCCGAGGATCGACGTGCCGCTTCGCAGAGCAGCGCGAATCTTCGCCGTGCCGCCGCCGACGAAGATGATCGGCGCGCCTCCGGCACGTTCGATCCAGCCGATCTTCCGGCGCATGAATGCAAGGCGAAGCGGCTGTCCGGGTGCCTGGGTCGCATCGACGCGTGCCGACACGAACGCGGCGCGATGCCCGGCGCGTCGGAGATGACGAAGCGTCCAGAATCCGGTGCCGTAGTGAAACCCGATCGCGACGCAGGGGGGTGGCGGAAGCGGATCACCCTCGACGAAGAGATGCCGATCCATCCAGCGGTTGCCGCGCAGCAACGCGAGCGCGGGATCGACCTGATCGACGATGCGCATCAGCCGGTGCTCGGAGAGCCACGAGCGTCGGTCATGCACGAAGCCATGCGTCGCGGCGATGTCCGCGGCACGCTCCGCCGTATCCCCGAAATACGATGCACGCCGCGCCATCTGCCGCATTCGTGACCATGCCAACCGCCACGGGAGCGCGGCGAGCGCAGGAAGCGCGATGCACTCGGCCACCTGCGCCCTCCAGCTGTCCGGTCGCACCGCGTCACGTCCGCCGGCACGATCGGAACGCGTGTTCGTCGCGCCCACGCTCATCGGTCGATACCGTCGTGCCAGCGGTGCCGCAGATGCACGAGGCCGAGTTCGCGCGTCTCGCCGCGAACGGTGAATCCGCGCTCAACCTGGTCGAACACGCGGATGCCCTCGGGATCGGCGGCATGCGCACGGACCGTGTAGCGGCCGGGCTGGAGCGGAAGCGAAAGCAACGAGAGCGTAAACGTCCACATATTTCCGGATGCACGCTGCAATGGGATTCTATCCATGTCCGAGGTGAGGCCGAAGACCGCCGTACCGTCGGCGCGCACCACACCGACCACCACGACCGGGGCACGTCCGTCCGGCGCGAAGACGTCGCCCTCCACGGTGAGATCACGGCCACGCTCGATGTCGGTCGCGTCGATCTCCAGCCGCTGGATCGCATACCACCCCGAATACGCTGCGCGTTCGAGCGAGATCGCTCCCTTCGCCTGCGCTTCCTTTTCCTCGTGGTAAGCGAGGTAGTCGCGCGTCACGTCGGCAGCGGTTCCGTAGCGCTCGACGCGCCCCTCCTTCAGCCAGATCGCATGGCGGCAGAGCTTCTGCACATGGAACATGCTGTGCGAGCAGAAGAGCAGCGTGCCGCCTTCGGTGAGGTAGCGCTCCATCCACGCGATGCATTTCTTCTGGAACGACTCGTCGCCGACGGCGAGCACCTCGTCGGTGATGAGGATGTCGGGCGCGAGTGCGGTGGCGACCGCGAAGCCGAGGCGCACGACCATCCCCGACGAGTAATGCTTGATCGGCTCGTTGATGTGATCGCCGAGCCCCGCGAATTCGACGATGTGCTCGCGGCTCGCGGCGATCTCCGCCGGAGCGAGGCCGAGGAGCGCCGCCGCGAGGTCGATGTTGGCGAGCCCCGTGTACTCGGGGTGGAAGCCCGAGCCGAGCTCGAGGAGCGCGCCGACGCGCCCGTCGACGGCGACACTGCCGCGCGTCGGCTTGATGACTCCGGCAATGATCTTCAGGAGCGTCGACTTCCCCGCGCCGTTTTCGCCGATGACGCCGAGCGATTCGCCGCGCTCGATCGCGAACGACACGTCGTCGAGCGCGCGAAACACGTCCTTCGCCGAGCGCTCGCGCAGCAGGTCCCAGACG
>DASVWR010000216.1:0-15285 GCA_036393115.1 Casimicrobiaceae bacterium | reverse complement strand
AAGCTTGAGCGGACCCAGCGCATAGCGAAGCACCAGCACCGCGACGGCAGCGAACGCGACCGCCGCAAGCCAGTACTTCAGCGTTTGCACGCGGCGCGTCGCGGCGAGCCAGATCGACACCACGAGCACCACCGGCGCCATCACGTAGGAGCCACCAAGCTCGGAGAGCGTAATCATGACGAGGTCGCCATAGCGCGTGCGCACGGCCTGCAGCGTCTCGTAGATCGGCCGGTCGAGATCGATCAGCGGATCGCCGATGACCGCGCCGTGGACAATGACGAGGAACATCCACGCGGCAGCAACCAGGATCAGCGCAGAGACGAGGAGCGTCGTCGACTCGCGCCGCGACGGATCGGTCAGCGCGAGCACCGCACGCGCCACAGGGCCGCGCCCGGCGCGCGCGCGGCGCACGATCGCATTGCGAAGCCGGAGTGCGGGATGCTCGCCGTAGCGGATCGTGAGGCGGATCAGGTGCGCGACGAGCCAGACGATGGCGACGAGCAGTGCCACGGCCAGCGCAAGGCGCGAGCTCACCGCACCCGCGACCTGCAGCGATGCGCCGAAGAGCACGCCGGGAAGCATGTGCGCGAGCGACCACCCTATCGCCGAAAGCGCGTTCATCGCGAAGAAGTGCCACGGCGACATGCTCGCCATGCCGGCGACGACCGGAACGATCGCGCGCACCGGTCCGAGGAAGCGACCGAGGAATACGCTCCTGCCGCCGTTGCGCTCGAAGTACGCCTGGCCGCGCACGAGGAGCTCCGGATGCGTTCGTAGCGGCCAGATGCGGCGGATCTCGGCGCGGTAATGACGCCCGAGCTCGTAGCTCGAGGCGTCGCCGACAATCGCCCCGACGATTGCGACGCCGAAGGCGAGCCACGGATCGAGCGCCTTCAGCCCGACCAGCACGCCACCGGCGAAAACGATCGTGCTTCCCGGGATCACCGTTCCGACGACGGCGAGCGATTCCAGTAACGCCGCAGCGAAGATCACGGCGAGCGCCGTGACGGGGTGCGCGGCCAGCCAGGCGATCAGGGAGTGGAGGTGCGCTTCCAAGGCGGTCCCGACGCAAGGCCGCCATCATCGCACGGCGCGCACGAGACGCCGAAGCCGTGCTGCGGTCGGGGCGGAAGCGTCAGCGCGGGTGCGCTCAGAACGGAACGATCAGCGTGACGCCGCCCTCCCGCCACGCGTAATCGGGCGAAGCGACGTAACCGGTCGAGCGGTTGTACACGGCGTACACGGCGACGTGCATGCCGCGAGGAAGCCCGCCCTCGGCGTGCAGCTCGGCAGTGCGCACCGGGTGAGTATCGGTGCCGTTCACCGTTTCCTCGCCGGCGCCGAGTGCTCCGGAAATCGTCCACGACCCGACGTGGCGCCGCACCGCACCGACACCCTGCCATTGCCGATAGCGGTCGGGATTGAAATAGGCGCCTCCGACATCGTCCTTCCCGCTGCGATAGCCGCGCCAGCGCAGCTCGACGTTCACGCCCTGGTCGGGAAGGGCCTGCCAGACGAGGCGCCCACGCAGGTGCGTGCGGCCGTTGCCGTCGGTGAACGACTGATAGCCGGCGAGCGCGACCGCGGTGAAGCGATCGGCCAGGCGCCGCTCGATGCTCGCCGCATAGAATCCGTAGGCGACGCCGCGCTCGATCGCCGTCTCGGTGCCGACGACGTCGGCTGCGGCGATCAGCTCGACACCGGTGTCCTTCGCCGGTCGCAGGCTCCAGTCGGCGTCGCCGATCACGCGCGTATGCCCGGCGACCTGCGTGATGCCCCCTTCCGCGATGACGCCGGTGAGGGTCGCGCCATCCTGCCTGCGCCAGAGTCCGACGACGCCGGCCGCGTTGCGCGTCCAGTCGTCCTGCGCGTAGCGCGTGTTCTGGAGCGCGACTCCGGCGTAATCGAGCCAGGACGCATACGGCCATAATGCGCCGACGCGCACGCGCTCGGTGTGAAAGCCGTCGGTGTCGCTCGACACGTCGACGTTGCCGAGCGCCGCGGCCAGCGGCTCGCCGGCAGCACGCGCGACCGCAGCAAGCGCCAGCAACGGGATCAGCACGGCAGCGCACATCGCGGCACGCCGCGCGCGGCGTGCGCGCATCACTTGGTGCCCCAGGTCTTGCGCAGGCCGACGATCTCCGCGAGGTAGCCGGCGACGCAGGCGGGCTGAAGGATCAGACTGTAAACGAACGCGTAGATGAGGAAGCCCGACACGTTGCGGCGCACACACAGGCCCGACCGTGCGAACATCTGCGAGCCGACGCGGTACATCACCATGTTGACGAGGAGCGCCATCGGCAGCAGCGCGAGCGTGAGCGGCCCTGCGATCCAGAAGATGCCGAAGAACGCGAGCACCATGCCGGGGATGAAGAACACCGTATAGGCAAGGTCGAGCCACGGAAACAGCACGTTCCACCAGACGAACATCGTGGAGAGACGAGGCTTCAGCAGGATACCCGGGAAGTTGCGGAACGCCTCGATCATCCCGCGCGACCAGCGCTGGCGCTGGCGGACGAACTGGCGCAGCGTGTCAGGAGCGTTGGTGAAGCAGCACGCGTCCTCGGCGTGGCCGACGCGATAGCCGCGCGACAGCAGTGCCCACGTCAGCACGATGTCCTCGCCGACGCAGTCGACCCATCCGCCGACCTCGACGAGCGCGCCGCGGTCGTAGATCGAGAACGCTCCCTGAGCGACCAGCGTTCCCTGATACAGCGATTGCACGCGCTTGATCGCGGCGATGCCGTGGAAGTAGTCCCATTCCTGCGCACGCGTGACCCAGTTGCGGCGCGAGTTGCGCACCAGCATCGTCCCGGCAACCGCGCGGGTATGCGGCGGATCGGACAGATAGCGTCCGACCAGGTTCTTCAACGCGTCACGATAGAGATACGAGTCGCCGTCGAGGGTCACGACGATGTCGTAGATCGACTCGTCGAGCCCGCGATTGAGCGCCGCGGACTTGCCGGCGTTCTTCGGTTGCCGGATGAGTCTCAGCCACGAATAGTTGCAGGCTGCGACCAGCTCCGCCGTGCGATCGCGCGAGCCGTCGTCGATCACCAGGACCTCGAACGGACCGGGATAATTCTGGTTCGCGAGCGAGCGCAGCGTGTCGACGATCGATGCCTCCTCGTTGTACGCGGCGATCAGGATCGAGACTGCGGGCCAGGCATCGAACTCGCGGCGCCGCGGACGCCGGTCGAGCAGCAGGCTCGAAATCAGGAACGCGTTCATGAATCCGGGCACGAGTGCGATGCCGCCGACGATCGCGAGTGCGAGCGCGTGGCCGGTGATCGCCGTAAGGCTGTCGATCCACGGCAATGCGACGGCAACTGACAACGCGAGCCACGCAGCGCCGATCGCGAGCGCGAGCGCAAACTTGATCCGGACGCTGACGTAGATCGAAGCGTTGGACGGCCGCGCGTCGAGCGCGGGCGCGCTCGAGCCGGCGGCCGCCGCGGCGATCGGGTGAATCGCCGACGTGATCGGCGCGGCAGCGACATCGGGTGCGGGCGCGGGTTGCGGCTCGAGTATCGGCGCCGCGCGCACAGCGGGATCGAAGCGAAGGTTACGGGTGTCGTCGGGCATGGCGAGCATGCTCAGCAATTGGTATGCCGCCGGCGAACGATCGTACAGATTGCCGTGCACAGCTCTGACGACTACAACCTGACATCGCCTAATATCGCGGGTGTGATGGATACCGATGCGAGACCTGATCCGGGTCCCCGACGGCGATGCTGACGCTCACGATCAACGGCAAGGCGGCGAAGGTGCCCGACGACGCGCGAACGCTCGCCGACCTTGTCGTGACACTCGGCCTTTCCGGCAAGCGGATCGCGATCGAGCGCAATGGGGAAATCGTGCCGAAGAGCCTGCATGCGACGACACCGCTCGGAGCCAGCGATCGGATCGAAATCGTCGGCGCGGTCGGAGGCGGTTGACGCGCATCGCGACGCCGGCGGTGCCGCAACGAAGGCGTAACATTGCCCGCATGAACGCTCCTGAACCCACTGCAAGCCTCGCCGACCCCCTGGTGATCGCCGGGCGCAGCTACCGCTCGCGCCTGCTGATCGGCACCGGCAAGTACCGCGATTTCAACGAGACGCGCGATGCCGTCATCGCATCGGGCGCCGAGATCATGACGGTAGCGATCCGCCGGACGAACATCGGGCAGACCGCCGGAGAGCCAAGCCTCACCGACGTGCTGCCGCCGTCGGAGATCGTCTATCTCCCCAACACGGCGGGCTGCTATACGGCGGACGACGCGGTGCGGACGCTGCGCCTCGCGCGCGAGCTCCTCGACGGGCATCGCCTCTGCAAGCTCGAAGTGCTCGGCGACTCGGCTTCGCTCTTTCCCGACATGCGCGAGACGCTGATCGCGGCAGAAAGGCTCGTCGCCGATGGCTTCGACGTCATGGTCTACACGTCGGACGACCCGATCGCCGCGCGCGAGCTCGAGAAGATCGGCTGCGTCGCCGTGATGCCGCTGGCATCGCTGATCGGCTCCGGGATGGGCATCCTCAACCCGTGGAACCTGCGCCTCATCCTCGATCAGGCGAAGGTGCCGGTGCTGGTCGACGCCGGCGTTGGCACCGCATCCGATGCGACGATCGCGATGGAGCTCGGCTGCTCGGGCGTGCTGATGAACACGGCGATTGCCAAGGCGCGCGAGCCGATCCGGATGGCGCGCGCGATGCGCCTTGCCGTCGAGTCGGGGCGCGAAGCGTATCTCGCCGGGCGCATGCCGCGCCGGTATTACGACGCGAGCCCGAGCTCGCCCACGACGGGGCTGGTCGGCTCATAGGCCCTGACGGCGCTCGCCGCGCGCACCGCACGGTCCGAAGCTACGTGCTGCGGCAGGGGCGCATGTCCCCCGCGCAGCAGCGCGCCTGCGACGAGCTGCTGCCGCGCTACGGCGTCACCCCCGCCGAGCCCCTCGACTTCGCGCAAATGTTCGGCCGCGTCGCGCCGGTCGTGCTCGAGATCGGCTCGGGCATGGGGGAGACCACGGCGGCGATTGCGACGGCGCAGCCGGCGGTCGATTTCGTCGCCGTCGAAGTGCACCTTCCCGGCATCGGCGCGCTGCTGCGGCGGATCGAGGCCGGCGGTCTCGCCAACCTGCGCGTGATGCGCCACGACGCGGTCGACGTCGTGACGAGGATGATCGCACCGGGCTCGCTCGCCGGCATCCACGTGTTCTTCCCCGATCCGTGGCCGAAGAAGCGCCACCACAAGCGGCGCCTGCTGAAAGCTTCGTTCGTGCACGAGCTCGCGCTGCGCCTCGCACCGGGTGGCGTGCTGCACATCGCGACCGACTGGGACGATTACGCGCAGGAGGCGCTCGCGACGCTCGAAGCCGAGCCCCTTCTCGCGAATACCGCCGACGGGTTCGCTCCGCGCCCCGCGCACCGGCCGCTGACGCGCTTCGAGACGCGCGGCGTGGAGCTCGGTCACGAGGTGCGCGACCTCGTGTTCCGGCGCCGCGACTCAGCGGCGCGAGCGGACGATTCGGTACAGGCCGCGCAGGAGCGCTGATCGCCTGATCCGCTCGAGCTCGGCCTGGCGCTCGAGCGCGAGCTTCTCGGCGTGATGAAACGCGGCCGTGAGCTTCGCGATCTCGGCATCACGCTCGGTGACAAGGTGCTGCGCGTGATCGAGCGCCGCGACGAGCTCGGCTGTGTTCGCCATGTGCTCGGCGAAGAGCGCCCGTCCCGCGGCAGCCTCGGCGCGCAGCGCCGCGCGCTCCTGCTCGCCCAGGCGGTCGCGCGCGGCGTCGACCGCTTCGCGGAACGGTTGCAGCGGATCCGCCGCGACGAACTCGGCGATCATCCGGTCGTAACCGGGATGGCGCTCGCGCAGCAGCTCGCCCGCCTCGCGGGTGCGCGCTTCGCGCTCGTCGGAGAAGCTCACCGCACCCTCGTGGTAGACGAACACGTCGGCCGCGACGACGTTGCGCCAGCCGTGCGCGGCGGCGCGCAGACAGTAGTCGTTCTCCTCGCCGTAGCCGCGCCCGAAGCGTTCGGCGTCGAAGCTGCCGAGCGCGTCGAGGCACGCGCGCCGCAGATAGAGGCAGAAGCCGACGCCGGTCGGGATCGACGCCGATTGCCCGCCGTTGACGCTCGCGAACAGCCGGTCGAGCGCGGCAAGCCCGAGCGTTCCCGGCACGCCGCCGGTCCAGCCGTTGAAGGGATACGAGCAGATCGTCGCGTGATTCGAGAACGGTGTCGCCGTGGCGATCGCGGAATCGCGCGCCACGCACGCAGCGAGGCGGTCGAGCCAGTCGTTCGCGACCTCGGTGTCGCTGTTGAGCAGCACCACGTCGCGCTCCGGATGGAGCGCGATCGCCCGGTTGACCGAGCGGACGAAGCCCGCGTTTCCGGCGTTGCGCAGTAGCGTGATGCGCCGTGCGGCATGAAGCAGGTCGAGCCACGCGGGGATCGCCGGCTCGGGGCTTGCGTCGTCGACGACGACGAGCTCTAACGGCGTGCGCTGGCTCGCCGCGAGCACGCTTTCGAGACAGCGCCTCGTCGCGGCTTCGCCGCGATAGACCGGCACGACGACGTCGATCACCGCGCGAGCCTTCCGCGCCGCAGCCGCAGGCGGCGCACGATGCCCTGCACTCCCTCGGCACGCAGGATGCGAAGGATCCGCTGGCGAAGCGAGCGTCCCGCCCGCGGTGCGAGCGCCAGCGCCGCGAGCCGCAGCGCGGCGGCACCCTCGAGCGGCGCGCGCAGCGCCGCGTCGTGGCTCAGCTGGAAGCGGCCCTCGGCTCGGCACCAGTCGAGATACTTCGCGTCGAATGGATCAGGGAACGCATCGTGCAGGTCGGCGCGATCGCGGTAGAGCCTGCGCTGCCAGGCTTCGATCGTCGTCCCGTCCGAGTAGCGGCCGAACGCCCACGGCGTGCGGCTCACCGGGTCGTTGTCGGCGACTTCGATCTCGCGCGCGTACCACGCGATCAGCTCGCGGACCGCCGCGTTGCGCGTCGCATTCTTGATCGCCATGATCCGGTGGGCGCCGCTGTCGAAGCCGGTGAAATGATAGAAGCCGAGCGGCTCGTCGTCGATGAAGAAGCCGCCGGCGAAATGGCCGGTCATCGTGCGCGTGGTCAGGTTCCACGTCGCGACGTTGTGCCGCGGCGACTTGACGATCGCGACGCCGTCGAAGAACACCGGCGCGAAATTCACCCACTTCTGGTCGGTGAAGAGCCCGTTCGGTACGTCGGCGCGGCACAATGCGTAGGTCCGCTCGCCCCACCAGTGCGCGAAGCGCATCCCCTCGTCCGAGCGGGTGACGCCGATGAAGCCGAGGTTGAAGATCCCGTGCTTCAAGCTCGCAACCTCGTTATCGAGTACCGCCTCGAGCGTCGTCTCGGGCTGGACCTGGTGCGGCGTGAGTGCAACGTTCGAGCGCGCGAGGAGTGCCACGATGTCGTCGACGCGCGAGAAGAGCACGATGTCCGGGTCGAAGTAGAGCACGGTCCGGCAGTCGGGAAGTGCCAGGAGCCTCGCGAGCGCGAACGGCTTGATCGCGGTCGCGAGCTCGACGATCTCGTGGCCGAACGCCCAGCGCTTCCAGTCCGGAATGCCGAGCCCGGCGACGTCGATCACGTCGTCGAAGGGCTCGCCGTCGACCGCGAGCCAGTCGGGACGCGCGTCCGCGAGCACCAGGTGGATCACCGCCTCCGGATGGTGACGGCGGATCGAGCGACACAGGATGCGCACCTTTGGCAGGTAGTTAACCGCCGCGCTGGTGAAGATATGGAGACCCGCGTCCATCGAATGGCTATCGCCCGAAGACGATGACGCCGGTTGGGCAGAGCTCGCGCTTCAGCTCCTCTCCGATGCCGGCGTCGTACATCCGGACGCACTCGCGCACATCGTCGGGCACCGGTATCGAAGAGAGTCCGGCGTCCGCGAGCAGGCTCGTGAAGGCATTCTCGTAGACGCGCGACAGATCCTTCTCGATCGGATGCACTTCGACCTTCGGGAATCCCAGCTGTTCAGCGAGCTTCATGAGGTACGGTCGATCGAAGACCCACTTGTCGTCGAGCCCGCGCGTCCAGGGCTTCTCGTCGGGCACGCCGAGGCGCGACTGGATGTCGAGCCGCATCGCACGCATGAACCGACCCAGCTCGCCGTCTTCCTCGCCCCGCTCGCGAAGCTTCGCGAGGACGGTCGCGAACATCGAGACCAGCACCAGCGATCCGCCCTCGAGCGGCTCGACGAGGACGATCTTCCCGGAGGAGCGGAGGCTCGCCGCGACGCTCGCGAGCGCCGTCCGCGGATCGAGCAGATGATGAAGCACCGCGCATCCGACGGCAACGTCGAAGGTGTTCGGGCGGAACACCAGCTCGTGAAGGTCGAAACAGAGCGCCTCGATGCGTCCGTGCAATTCGTCGCGCGATGCGACGATGCCGGCGAGCACGCGCAGGAGCTGCGGTGAGATGTCGGACGCAAGCACCTCGGCATGCGGCAGGAGCTGCGCCAGCGGGAACACGCTCGCGCCACTGCCGGAGCCGATGTCGAGAACGCGCTCGACGCCATCGCGATCGATACCGGCGACGTCGAGGCAGCGATCGATCAGCGACACGAAGGCAAGTCGCGCGAAATATCGCTGGTGATAGGTCGCGGCGTCGTCGGTGAACTGTGCCGTGACGCCGGATGATCGCCAGCCACGGTGCACGAGTATCGCGCCATCGCGCACGAACTCGACGCCGGGGCGAAGAATGCCTGCCAGACGCGTATCCGGCGGTGCGCCCCTGCGCACGCCGGGCGCCGTTCCCGGCAGGTGATCCCGGAGTCGGCGGACACCGAGCGCAGCGGTACGCCCCATCGAGCGCGCGCCGTGGCGGATCGAAATCATCATCGTCCGCTCAGCGGTGATCGACGAGCGCGACGCCCGGCGTCGGTTGCCGGAGTGCCGCGACCTGCGTTGCCGCGAGCTCGCGATGGAACGCGACGAGGGTCTCGAGTGCGGCCGCCGCAGTCACCTCGCCGCAGAGTCTTGCATTGGCATCGCCTCGCAGCCGCTCGCCGGGCGCACCGAGATCGAACGCGACGATCGGCACCCCGAGGCGCACGAGCTCCTCGACGACATAGGAGAACGTTTCCGGGCAGATCGACGGGAAGAGCGCCATGTTGATCCCATGCGCCTCGATGAGACCCGCGAGGTCTTCGCGCCGATAGCGTCCGGTCACGCTCAACCGCTTCGAGTCGACGCGAAGGTCGAGCGCTCCGATCACGACGACCTTAAGCGCCAGTTCCTCCCGGTCCGCACGGAGGACGAGGTCGCGTACGATCTCCGCGCCCTTCTGCAGGCTGATCTGTCCGACGACAGCGACGGCAAGCGGCGCGCGGTGGTCGAGTGAAGGCAGGCGCGGCGGGGCGTAGTCGACGCGGTGCGGGACGACCGTCACGTGTCCATCGGCGAGTCCTGGCCACGCACGCAGGATGAGCTCGCGCGACGACTGCGAGAAGCAGCGCACCTCGTCGGCAATGCCGAGGCAGCGCCCCCAGATCGCCCGCCACGGGCCGATCGCCGACGGCGGCGAGAGCGCCATCCAGCTCGCGCGGTGCGCAGCGAGGCAGCGCGAACATTCGGAAAGCGCGGGAATGCCGCAGTAGCGTCCCTCGGCGTTCAGCAGCACGAACGACGGGCAGACGGCAAAGTAATCGTTGACGGCGACCGTGAGGCGCATCGCGGGCCTCGCCTCGCGCAACCCGGCGAGCCATTCGGCGAACGCGAGCGGCTCGTCGAACGAGACCGGGCTGTTCACGAAGATTTCGTCGACGGTGAGTGCGTCCAGCATCGGCTCGAGCGCGAGATACGATCCCGCGCGGTAGACGTCGCCCTGCGCCCCCGAACTCGCGAAATGCTCGATGCGATAGTCGAGTGTCGGGAAGTTGTACGTGCAGACGAGGACCTCCCTGCCGGCGGCGAGGTACCCGGCGATTAGGTCGCGCCTATACACGTTCGCGCCGCCGCCCATGTTGTGATCGAAGACGATCGCCATTCGGGCGCCACTACCGATGCCGGCGCCGCTACCGATGCGTGCGACAAGTGCGCGCCGCACCGATGCATCGTCGAGCGACGCGGCAGCGTAATTCTGCGCCGCCGCCCGCTCGGCGATTCCGCGCAGATCCCCTCGCGCGAGGCGCCTGCCGACCGCGCGTACGAGATAGCCGAGCGAGCGCAGCCTGCGCGAGCCGCCGGCCGACGCGCGCTCGACCGACGCGGTGACGTCGATCGCGCGGGCTCCGCCGTCGACATAGCGAACCTCGAGCGTGATCGAGCGCGCGGGGGAATCCTCGGCGTAGCCGGTGACGACGAAGCCCGACGAGCCCGCGCTGGTGAGCTGCGGCCACGCTTCCTCGACGTCCGGGCGCGAGAGGCCGCAGGTGACCGGAAGCGTTCGCCGCCAGCCGTCACCTTCGAGCGTCAGCGCGAGCGATTCGATCGTTCGCGCGGGTTCGGCGATCCAGCCCCAGCCGAACACCCGCGGCCCGCGCACGATCAAGCGGTCGATCGCGTAGCGAAGTCCGTCGCTGCCCGTAGAGCGAAGTTCGTCGCTCGCTGCAGGCGTTGCTGGCCCGGTGTTCATTCGAGGGTCACGGTCGCTCTAGGGTCACCATCATTCGATGGTCACGACGATCGGCTGGTGGTCGGAGGCCTGCGTGACCGCGTTGACGTCGATCGCTGCAATCCTCGCAAGCGCTGACGGGTCGGCGAACACGAAATCGCAGTGGAGCTCGGGTTCATTGGGGCGAAGCTTCTCGTAGAGCTTGAACGTCGTCGGGTGCGGCGCCGTCGGATGCCGCGCGCGCCACGCGTCGGTGAGGGGAGGTGTCGCGTCGACGAGGGGAGGTGTCGCGCCACCGTCGAACGGAACGAGCAGACGCAGGTAATCGGCAGAATCGGGCTCGAAGTTGAAATCGCCGACGATCAGTGTCGCTCGCGGGCGCGGCGGGTTGTCGAACGGACCGCCGTCGTCGATCGTCACCGCGAAATCGCGCGCGTGCGCGTCGCCGTCGGCGTAGATCGTCCGCAGCGCGTCGACCTGGGCTGCGCGCTGCCGCGCCGAATAGTATTCAAGATGCGTCGTGACGATGCGCAGGCTGCCGGAGCGAGCCTCGATCACCGCTTCGACGGCGACCCGCGGCATGCCGGGCACGCGGGAATCGCTCGGATACGGCAGCAGGTGACGGTACACCTCCCCGACCGGCAGGCGCGAAAGGATCATGTTGCCGAAGCGCCGGCGCCGTCCGCTGTCCCCGGGCCGCCCGCCGGCTCCGGCGCGCCCGCCGTCTCCAGCTCGATCGACAGCGACTCCTTCGATCGCCGTGTAGCCGGGCAGGAGCCGGGCGAGCTCGGCGAACTGGTCGGCGTCGCTCGCTCGTGCCAATCGCGGATGCGGGAAGTTGTCGGCGACCTCCTGCAGGCAGAGTATGTCGAAATCGGCGAGCGCTCGCGCCTCGCGCACGACCCGCTGCGGGTCGACGCGTCCGTCGACGCCGCGGCACCACCGAATGTTCCAGGTGATCAGGATCATCGCGCGATGGGCTTACCGAATGCCGGCGCGCATGAACGACTGCACGAACTGCTTCTGGAAGAGCAGGAATGCGATGAGCAGCGGCAGCGTCGACAGCAGCGTCGCGGCGCTGATGATCGACCAGTCGAGGCCCTGGTCGGTGGCCGAGAACACCTGCAGCCCGACGGTGACCGGGCGCGACTCGACCGAGTTGGTGATGATGAGCGGCCACAGGAAGTTGTTCCAGTGGTACGACACCGACACCAGCGCGTACGCGAGATAGGTCGGGCGCGCGAGCGGCACATAGACCTTCCAGAGCGTCGCGAGCGGCCCGCAGCCTTCGACGCGCGCCGCCTCGTCGAGCTCGCGCGGCACCGTCTTGAACGTCTGGCGCAGGAGGAAGATGCCGAAGGCGCTCGCCATGTAAGGCAGGCCGATCGAGAGGATCGTGTCCTTGATGCCGAGTACCGTCATCGTCCTGTAGTTCTCGACGATCAGCACGTCGGGCATCACCATCAGTTGCACCAGCACCAGCGCGAACACGATCCCCCGCCCGGGAAAGTCGAAGCGCGCGAACGCGTAGGCGGCGAGCGTCACCAGCACGAGCTGAGCGGCAAGCACCATCGTGACCAGCGCGACGGTGTTGAGGAAGTAGCGCGCGAACGGCGCTGCGTGCCAGGCGCGCACGAAGTTCGCGAGCGTCCACGGCGCCGACAACGTGAAGTGCGTCGAGTCGGCAGCCGAATGAAACGCGGCCCAGAACGCGTAGAGAAGCGGCAGGATCCAGAGGATGCCGAGCAGCCACGCCGCGACGGTTTCGAGCGAGCGCACCGGCCAGCCGGCCGCAGAGAGCGCCACGCGCCGCGCCGGCGACACCGCAGCCCCCGCCGAAGCCGGCAGCGTGCTCATTGGTAGTGCGTCCTGCGTTCGAGGAAGCCGAACTGCAGGAGTGCCGCCGCTGCGAGGATCGCGAGCAGCACCATCGTGAGCGCCGCGGCGTAGCCCGAGTCGAAGAAGCGGAAGCCGATCTCGTAGATGTAGTAGAGCAATAGCTCGGTCGCGTTGTCGGGGCCTCCGCGCGTCATGACGACGATGTGATCGACCATCCGGAACGCGTTGATCACGGCGTTCACCAGCACGAAAAGCGTCGTAGGCATCAGGAGCGGGAACGTCACGCGGCGGAAGAAGTAGAAGCGCGACGTGCCCTCGATCGCCGCCGCCTCGGCGAGTTGCGGCGACATCCCCTGCAGCGCCGCGAGGTAGAAGATCATGAAGAAGCCGGCTTCCTTCCAGATCGCGACGACCATCACCGCGGGAAGCGCGGTGTCGCGGCTGCCGAGCCAGTTGTGCCCGGCGAATCCGAACCAGCCGAGGAACTGCTCGAGCAGACCGTACTCGGGCGTGTAGAAGAAGAGCCAGATATTGGCGACGGCGATCATCGGCAGGATCGTCGGCGTGAAGTACGCGAGCCGCAGCACGCCTCGCCCGGCGATCCGCCCGTTCACCCAGACCGCCATCAGGAGCGCAAGCGCGATCGACAGCGGAATCGTGCCGAGCGCGTACCACAGGTTGTTGGTCAGCGCCTGCCAGAACACCGGGTCCTCGACGAGGTTCCGGTAGTTGTCGAGGCCGATGAACTTCGACGCGTGGCTCGCGCGCGGCGTGGAATAGAAGCTGTGGACGAGGTTCGCGATCGCCGGGTAATGCGTGAAGAGCGCGAGCAGCGCCATCGCGGGCAGGAGAAGCAGCCACGCGTAGACCCACTCGCGCGTTCGCGCCATCGTCAGCGATACCGGTCAGCGGTACGGTTTGAGCAGCCGGTCAGCCTCGCGCTGGGCGTCCTTCATCGCCGCAGCCGGCGACTTGCTGCCGGTGAGCGCCGCCTGGAGGCCGTCGTTCAGTGCCTTCGTGACGCGCTGGTTGTCGTGCGTCGAGAGCTCGGCCTTGGCGTACGGAAGCTGGTCGCGCGCGACCGCCGCGGGCGGGAAGCCCTCGACGTACTTCTTCATCTCGGGCGTATCCCACGCATCCGGGCGCACGGCGATGTAACCGGTGTCGATGCCCCACTGCGCGGCGCGCGCGGGCTGCGTCACCCACTTGATGAACTCGAATGCCGCTTCGCGCTGCGCCGGAGTCGACTTCTTGAAGATGTAGAAGTTGCCGCCGCCGGTCGGGCTTCCGCGGCGCTTGTTCTCCGGCAGCATCGCGACGCCGAAGTCGAACTTCGCGTTCTTGCGGATGTTGGTGAGGTTGCCGGTCGTCGTCCACATCATCGCGACGCGGCCCTCGAGGAAGTCCTTCGGCGTCGTGCCCCAGTCGACGATGCCGGGCGGATGCACCTTGTACTTGTTGACGAGATCGACCCAGTACTGCAGCGCGCCGACGGTCTCGGGCTTGTCGTAGTAGACCTCGGTACCCGCGGGGTTCATCAGGTTGATGCCGTTCTCGATCACGAGTCCCTGGAACAGCCAGTACGGAAAGCCCGAGGACGGGATCTGAACGCCCCACTGGGTGACCTTGCCCGACGCGTCGCGCTTCGTGAGCTTCTCGGCGTCGGCGGTCATCTCCTTCCACGTCGCCGGCGGACGGTTCGGATCGAGGCCCGCCGCCTTGAACGCGTCCTTGTTGTAGTACATCACGACCGTCGAGCGCTGGAACGGGATGCCCCAGGTCTTGCCGCCGGTCTGGCTGTTCTCCATGAACGCCGGGTAGAAGCTCTTCAGCCACGCGCGGTCGGCGTCGGTCTTGATGAGCTCGTCGAACGGGATGATCGCGTCCTCGTCGATCAGCGTGTACATGTCGGTCGACAGCAGGATCGACGTGACCGGAGGATCGCCGCCCTTCACCGCAGTCAACGCCTTCGCGATCGACTCCTGGTAGCTCCCCGAGTAGATCGGCTTCAGCTTGATGTTGGGATGGTCCTTCTCGAAATCGGCGGCGTAGCCGTCGATGATCTTGGTGATCGGTCCGCCGACCGCCACCGGGTAGTAGAACGGTACCTCGACCGGCCCCTGCGCGAAGGCCGGTGCTGCGAAAAGCGCCGCGATCAGCGCGGTGGACGCGCCGACGAGCGCCCCCAGGAACTTCATCGTTCGACCCATCTTCTCCTCCTCTGCGTTAATACGACTGCATCACGCAAGCTGCGTGACCCCTTGCCGTCGTGATGCGGGTTGCGCGTGGCGTCCGTCCGGAGCGAAATAATGCTCGGCGTCGGCCGCCCAGGTGAGCCAGGTCGCGTCGCCGCGGGAAAGCCCGACGCTTCCGGGCGTGCGCACCGAGATCGTCTGCGGGCCGACCCTGCAGGCGACGAGCGAATCGCCGCCGAGATACTCGACCGCCTCGACCGCGGCGCGAAGCCCCTTCTCGAACGCGAGTGCGATGTGCTCGGGGCGCAGGCCGAGCGTGCCCCCGGCGCACGAGCCGTCGAGGACCGCGGGACCGTCGGAGCCCTCGATCACCGCACCGTCGCGGCCCGGCACGAGCTTCAGGAGATTCATCGGCGGCGTGCCAATGAAGCGCGCGACGAACGTGCTCGCCGGATGCTCGTAGAGATCGACCGGCGTCCCGTCCTGCTCGATCCTGCCCGAGCGCATCAGCACGACGTGGTCGGCCATCGACATCGCCTCGACCTGGTCGTGCGTCACGTACACCATCGTGATGCCGAGCTTTCGCTGCAGCGCGCGGATCTCGACCCGCATCTCGGCGCGAAGCTGCGCATCGAGGTTCGACAGCGGCTCGTCCATCAGGCACACCGGCGC
>DASVWR010000215.1:0-21577 GCA_036393115.1 Casimicrobiaceae bacterium | reverse complement strand
GCGACGAGGTGATCGCCCTGGCGCGCGAGCGTCAGGAAGACGAGCGACTGCGCCGCCATTCCGGTCGCCGCCGCGAGCGCCGCGCGCCCGCCCTCGAGCGCCGCGACGCGCTCTTCGAGTGCCGCCACCGTCGGATTCGAGATCCGCGAGTAAACGTTGCCGAACGTCTGCAAATTGAACAACGAAGCGGCGTGATCGACGCTGTCGAACACGAACGACGCGGTCTGGTAGATCGGCTGCGCGCGCGCGCCGGTCTCGCGATCGGGGATCTGCCCGGCGTGCAGGCAGAGGGTCTCGAAGCCGTAGCGCCGGTCAGGCATGCGGGCGCCGCGCTGAGATGACGCCGGTGTTGACGCCGGCCCAGTGGAGCCCGCCCATCAGGCGCGCGTGCTCGATCTTCACGCAGCGGTTCATCACCACGTCGAGACCGGCGTCGGATGCGCGTTTCGCCGCCGCGGCGTGCTCGATGCCGAGCTGCATCCACAGCACTCTCGCGTGGATCGCGATCGCGGCGTCGGCGATCGCCGGAATCTCCGGCGCGCGCCGGAAGCAGTCGACGATGTCGACCGGGACCGGAATCGATGCGAGATCGGGATAACAGGTTTCGCCGAGCACCGACGCGTAGGCCGGATTCACGGGCACGATCCGATAGCCGTGCTCCTGCATGTACTTGGCGGCGAAATTGCTCGGCCGGTTCCAGTTCGCGGAGAGGCCGACGACGGCGATCGTGTGCGAGCGGGTGAGGACGCTGCGCAGTCCCGGAATGTCGTCGACGATCGGCACGGCGGTTCTACCGGCCGCCGTCTCGCGGTGCCGCGTACGGATAGTCGTCGCTGATCCGCCGCCCCGACGATATCGAGTTGTCGAGCGGTGACGGCAGGCGCGCGTAGTCGCCGGGTCCGAACGTGCGGCAGGTGCCGCCGAAATCGCTGTCGCTGCAGAAAATCCAGTAGCCGCGCTCGACGCGCAGCGATCGCGCACGGTCGTTGAATCCGGTGCGGTCGAGATTGCGCACGACGTCGCCGCCGATCACGTACTGGCGGCCGCCGAAATCCGGATCGGTATAGAGGATCGCGCGCACGCGCTGACCCCAGGCCGGCGGGTACCCGGTCGCGGCGCCGAAGCCCCCTCCCGCCGGGCGCAGCGAACTCAGCTTCGCGGCGAGGTCGCCGAGCGAGTTGTAGGTGCCGGGCTCGAACACCTTGCAGTCGCCCGTGTAATGCGCGTTGGCGCAGAGCTGCCAGCGGCCCGCGTAGACGATCATCGATCGCGCGCGATCGTTGAAGCCGGTGCCGTCGAGGCTGTCGACGGCGCCCGCTACCGCGAATTGCGCGCCGCGCTGTTGGAAATCGTCGAAGAGAACGACCGGCGCGCGCTGGTCGGGAGCGGGCGGAGCGTACGGAGGGGCGGCATACGCAGGCGCGCCATTCGGTGCCGCATTGCCGCCAGGCCCCGGCTGGCCGTAACCGAGCGGCCGTGCCGACGAGATGTTGTTCGCGAAGCCCATCGAGCCGAGGTCGGGGTACTGCCCGCGCTCGAGCGTTACGCAGCGCCCCTGAAAATGCGCGTCGCTGCATACCTGCCAGGTTCCCGAGTTGACGATCGCCGACGACGCGCGGTCATTGAAGCCGGTGTTGCCGAAATCGGCGAACGGCCCGTCGAGGCTGAACGTCCTGCCCTGGAAATCGGGGCCTTCGTAGAACGTCACGCCCTGCGCGAGCGCGACGGTCGGCAGCGCGAAGGCGACGAGCGACGCCACAACACGCAACATCGTGCGCAGCATCGGAATCAGCGAAGCGATCACATGGCCTCCGATCGAGCGCCCGGCGCGACGCGCGGAATTGCGCTCGAATAAACGTGGTCCGTCCCGGGTTTCGGGGAGCGGTGCGGCGCGTCGGGCTTCCAGCCGTGCAGCGTGAGGAGGAGGGTGAAGCCGATCACGTAGGCGAGTGCGACGTGCCATCCCGCGCGCAGCCACGCGAATACCGATTTGCCCTCGGGGAACAGGTTGGTCAGCGCGACCCCGGCGGAGGAACCGAACCAGATCATCGATCCGCCGAAGCCGACGGCGAACGCAACGAAGCCCCAATCATAGCCTCCCTGCTTCAGCGCGAGCGCGGTGAGCGGAATGTTGTCGAATACGGCCGAGACGAAGCCGAGGCCCATCGCGACATGCCAGGATGCCGGCGGCAGTTTCTGCACCGGCATCATCGACGCCGCGAGCACGAGCGACAGCAGGAAGATCGAGCCCCTGAGGGCGCCCGGCAGCTCCTCCCAGTGGGGCCGCCGCAGCGGCACGCAGACCAGGATCGCGACCCAGACCGCGGCGCCGATGAACGGAAAGCGGTCGCCCCACGCGGGATAGCGCACGTTGACGACGACGTTGACGGCGATCGCTGCGGCGAGGATCAGCACGACGATGAACACACGCGCGAAATCGAAGCGGATGCCCTTCGCCGCGTCGCGGATGATCGGCGAATGACGCTGCTGCTGGATCGACGCCGGAATGCCGAAGATCACCGTTGCGGCGACTGCGGCGGTGTAGGCTTCGAGGACGGCGAGCGGCGAGACGCCGTCGATCCACATCATCGTCGTCGTCGTGTCGCCGACGACGCTTCCCGAGCCGCCGGCGTTCGATGCCGCGACGATCGCGGCGAGGTAGCCGATGTGGACCTTGCCGCGGAACACGACGCCGGCGATGGTCCCGCCGATCAGCGCGGCAGCGATGTTGTCGAGGAACGACGACAGCACGAAGATCATCACCAGCAGCACGAACGCGCCCTTCCAGTCGTCGGGAAGCAGGCGCGGCAGCCACGCGGGGACCTTGCTCGCCTCGAAGTGCTTCGACAGCAGCGCGAACCCGAGGAGGAGGCCCAGAAGGTTCGTCAGCAGCACCCATTCGCTGCCGAGGTGCATGACGAGTCCGCCGATGCCGCTGCCTTCGGCGAACGGCGACGCCACGACCTTGAACAGCGTGATCGCGGCGAGGCCGGTCAGCGCCACCGCCAGCGTATGGCGCTGGAGCAGGGAGACGCCGACGAGCGTCAGCGCGAACAGGATGAAATCGATCGGGATGCCGGCGAGCGCAGGAGGCTCTGCGACAGCTGCGGCTGCGGCGAGTCCCGGGACGGCAAAGAGAGCGGCGGCGCTGGCGGTGCTTACGAAGGTGACGGGCATGGAGAGCGTCGGCCGATGCCGCCCGGCGTTTCGAGGTGACGCGGATTGTAACCGCGCCTCCCGGAGTGCAACGGCCGGCCACCAGTGGAACGTTCGTTCGATCGCGGGGTGCGCGAACGCGTGGCTTCGCGCCAGGCGTGGTGACCACCGGGCGCGAACCTTGCTTAGAGAGCGTGGACGCCTGACGCGGGCGTGGTCCCGCCGCGTGCAGAGCATGCTCATACCAACGTGGCCCTGACCCGATCCATCTCGCGCCTCGAGCTCGCGCCGGTCCCCCCGACGACCGGAGAGGCGCTCGATCGCGGCGCGCTCGTCGCGCTGTCCCAGCGCAAGCTGAACGCGCTGCAGACCCCGCTCGCCTACGTCGACCGCGGCCGGCGCATGCGCTTCGCGAACACCGCGTTCCTCGAATGGATCGGCAAGCGCGCAGCCGACGTCGTCGGCCATGAGATTGCCGATGTGCTCGGGCGCGAGCACCAGCAGTTCTTCGGGGCCTACGTCGACGCGGTGCTGGCCGGCGAGCAGACGAGCTACGAATGGCAGGTGGCCCTCGCGGGAAGATCCGCCGCATGGGTGCGCGTCGACTACTTCCCCGATCGCAACCAGCAGGGCAACGTGCGCGGCTTCCTCGCCACGTGGAGCGATGTCGATCAGCTGAAGAGTCTCGAGGTCGAAGCGGGACAGCGCGAGCATCGCCTGCGTCTCGTCACCGACAGCGTCGGGCTGCCGATCCTGCACTTCGACCGCCAGCGGCGGCTGCGCTTCGTGAACCGGCCGTTCTCGGAGTGGATCGGCATCGCGCCGGACGATCTGCTCGGACACACGCTGGACGAGTTCCTGCCGTCGGACGCGCTGATCGAGATGCAGGGCTACATCGAGCGTGCGTTCGCCGGCGCGACAGTGTCGTGCGAGCGGCGCGAGCGCCGCGCGACCGGAGACCTGCGCTGGGTGCGCATCACGCTGTTCCCCGATCGCGAGATGAGCGGCCGCGTCTGCGGGGCGTTCGCGGTCTGGAGCGACATCGAGGACGACGTGCGCGTCCGCGAGATGCTGAAGTCGCAGCAGCAGCAGTTGCGCCTCTTCGCCGACAACATCCCCGGCCCGATCGCCTATCTCGACCAGAGCCTCCACTACAGCTTCGTCAACCAGGCGTTCGCCAACTGGGTGTGCAAGCCGCAGGACGAGATCTACGGCAGGACGCCGTTCGAGGTGATGTCGGCCGACGTCGCCACGTTCCTCCGGCCGATCCTGAAGCGCGCGCAGGGCGGCGAGCACGTCGAGTACGAGCGCATCGGCCCGAATGCGAATGGACAGCGCCGCTGGATGCGCGGGCGCATGGCGCCGGACCTCGATCCGACCGGCAAGGTGCGCGGCCTCTACTGCACCGAGTACGACATCCATGACCTCAAGCAGACCCAGCACGAGCTCGCCGCGCGCGAGACGCAACTGCGCCTGTTCACCGACAACATTCCGGAGCCCGTCGTCTACCTCGACGCCGAGCGCCGCTATACCTGCGCGAACGACGCCTTCCTCGAGCTCTACGGGCTGTACCGCGAAGAGGTGATCGGCAAGCGGCCGGAGGAGGTGCAGGGCATCATCCCGGCGCAGTCGCTGATGCCCGATCGAGCAGGCTCGCCGCGCACCGAGGCGCAGACCTATGAGCGCGCGGTGGTCGACGCGCTCGGCCGCACGCGCTGGATCCGCGCGCGCTGCGTGCCCGACCTCGACTTCGACGGCTCGGTTAAGGGCGAGTACATCGTCGGTCACGACATCACCGACTTGAAGGCGGTGCAGGACACGCTCGCGTCGCGCGAGTCGCAGCTGCGCGCGATCATGGACGGGGTGCCCGCGCCCGTCGCCTACATCGGTCGCGACGAGCGCTGCCTGTACGTCAACCGCACGTTCCTGCAGTACTTCGGGCTCACCGTGAGCCAGATCGCGCAGATGCGTCTCTCGGACGTCGTCGGCCAGGCGATCTACCAGAGCGCGCAGGCGATGTTCTCGCGCGCGCTCGAAGGCGAGTCGACGTCGTTCGACCGGCTGATCTCGAGCGCCACCGGCGGCCGGCGCTGGATGACGATCCGCCTCGTTCCCGACGTCGGCGCGTCGGGCGAGGTGAGCGGCGCGTTCATGCTGATGCACGACATCCACGGCCTGAAGCAGGCCCAGGAGGCGCTGCGTGCATCGGAGAGCGAGCTGCGCCTCATCATGGACAACGTGCCGGCGCGCGTGTCGTACATCGACCGCGATTACCGCTACCGCTTCGTCAACGGGCACAACGAGAAGTGGCTCGGCCGGGCGAGGAGCGAGCTCGCCGGGCGCAGCCTCGCCGAGGTCGCCGGAACGCAGCGCTTCGAGGCGCTGCGCCCGCTCCTCGATCGCGTGCTGACCGGCGAGAGCGTGTCGACCGAGCTCGATCTGCCGCAGCCCGCCGGCGGCACGATGTGGGAGGCGATCCACTACGCGCCGCACCGCGATGCAGAAGGCAACGTCATCGGCATCTACGCGGTCCACAGCGACATCGACGACCAGAAGAAGAACGAGGACGCGCTGAAGCGCGCCAACTGGATGCTGTCGTCGCACATCGGCAATACGCCGCTCGCGGTGCTCGAATGGGATCGTGATCTGAAGCTCGTGCGCTGGTCGCCGCAGGCGCAGAAGATCTTCGGCTGGGGAAGCGAGGCGGTGCTCGGCATGCCGATGACCGACAATCCGCTGCTGCACGCCGAGCACCGGGCCGAGGTCGCGGGGATGGTCGAACGACTGCTCTCCGGGCAGACGCCGCGCGAGACCGGCATGACGCGCAATCATCGCAAGGACGGCTCGGCGATCTGGTGCGAGTGGTACCACTCGGCGCTGCTCGGCGAGGACGGCAAGGTCGTATCGGTGCTGTCGTTCGTGCAGGACGTGAGCTCGCGCATCCAGGCCGAGGAGAGGCTGCAGTATCTCGCCACGCGCGATGCGCTGACCGGCCTGCCGAACCGCGTGATGCTGCACGACCGGCTGACCCAGGCGATCGCGCAGGCGCGACGCAGCGGGCGCAGCGTCGGGGTGCTGTTCATCGACCTCGATCGATTCAAGAACGTGAACGACACGCTTGGCCACCGGATCGGCGACGAGCTCCTGAAGCTCGTCACGCGTGCACTTCACGGTGCGCTGCGCGAGTCGGACCTGCTCGCGCGCCTCGGCGGCGACGAGTTCATGGTGATCGTCGAGGATTTCGACGATCCGCAGGTGCTGGGACGCATCGCGCAGAAGCTGCAGGACGCGATAGCCCAGCCGTTCCGCGTCGAAGACCACGACATCTACGTGACGTCGTCGATCGGCATCGCCGTGTTTCCCGACGACTCGGACGATCCCGACGCGCTGATGCGCCATGCCGACGTCGCGATGTACCGCTCGAAGGAGCTCGGGCGCAATACCTACCAGTTCCTCGACGCCGACCTCGCGGAGAGGCGGTCGCGCCAGCACACGCTCGAGACTGCGCTGCGCGGGGCGCTGAAGGACGACGCGCTGAAGCTCTACTTCCAGCCGGTGGTGCGCATCGCCGACCGCGCGATCGTCGGCGCCGAGGCGCTCCTGCGCTGGAACGATCCCGAGCACGGCCAGGTCCCGCCGCAGACGTTCATTCCGCTCGCCGAGGAATCCGGCCTCATCCACGCGCTCGGCGAGTGGGTGCTGCGCACTGCGGCGGCGCAATGCGCGGCGTGGCGCCGGCGCGGCATGATGCTGCGAATCTCGGTGAACCTTTCGGCGAAGCAGTTCTACCGCGACGACCTCGCGCAGCGGATCAGCGACATCGTGCGCGGCGAGGGCTGCGATCCGTCATGGCTCGAGCTCGAGGTGACCGAGACGAGCCTGATGCACGACCTCGACGCGATCCGCAAGGTGCTGCACCAGCTGCGCGGCGAAGGCTTCACGGTCGCCATCGACGATTTCGGCACCGGCTATTCGTCGCTCACTCACTTGAAGCACTTCCCGATCGACACCCTGAAGATCGATATCTCGTTCATCGCCGATCTCGAAACCGATTCCGGCGACGCCGCGATCACCGAGGCGATCATCGGGCTCGCCCGCGGCCTCGGGCTCAAGGTCGTCGCCGAGGGCGTCGGCACGCGCGCGCAGCTCGACTTCCTCGACATGCGCGGCTGTCACAGCTTCCAGGGTTACTGGGTGAGCCAGCCGCTACCTGCCGACGCGTTCGCCGAGTTCGTCAACAAGCGCCCGCGCTGACCCCACCTAAAGCTTCGCGATCCACGCCTCCAGCGCCTCGGCGACACGCTCCCAGCCGGGCTCGAGCATCAGCATGTGGGCAAGGCCCGGCACCAGCACCGGCTGGACGCGGTGATGCCGCGCGGTCGCGCGTACGTCGTCGGGAGCGCAGATGCGGTCGCCTTCGGCGCCAAGCACGAAGAGCGGCCGGTGGTCGCGCGTCGGCAGCGCCCAGTGCAGGCGCAGCGACAGGTCGAACAGCGCACGCGGCGACTCGGCGCCGAGATGGCGCACCGCCTCGGCGAGGACCCCGGCGCGTACCGCGTCGCTGAAGTAGAACGGCCGCAGCGCTGACAGCACGTCGTCGGAGAGCCGCGTCGGGTCGAGTCCGGCGATGTGGACGAGGTAATCGGGATGCTCGCGCGCGAGCCGCGAGGCGATCGGCAGGAGTCCCGCGGGGGGCACCGGCGCCAGCAGCGCGGCGCCGCGTACCGGCCGCTTCGCGACGATGCGCTCGACCACCGCCGCACCCATCGAATGGCCGACGAACACCGGCGGCACCGGCAGCATGCCGGCGACGTGCTCGACGTCGGCCTCGTAATCGTCGAGACCGGCCATGAACAGCGAATCGACGCCGCCGCTCGCGCCGTGGCCGCGCAGGCTGACCGCATACGCGGGGTAACCGCGCGCCGCGAACCAGGGTAGGAAGTTCGCGTCCCAGAACCACGCGTCGCAGTAGCCTCCGTGCACGAACACGAGCGGTGGCTTGCGCGACGCGCCCACCGGCAGGCGGCGGCGTACTTCGAGGTGGGTCTCGAGAGGGAGCACGTTAAACTTCGGGGTAGCCTGCAACCGAAAAAAGCGCGAATTGTGCCAGAGGTCGCCTCCGCTTCGCCAGCCTTCGATGCGCGCGAGCTCCTCGCGTCGCTGCCGCACCTCCCCGGCGTCTACCGGATGTTCGATACCGCCGGAGCGCCACTCTACGTCGGCAAGGCGCGCGACCTGAAGAAACGGGTCGCGAGCTACTTCCAGAAGACCGGCCACGCGCCACGGATCGCACTGATGATCGCGCAGGTCGCGCGCGTCGAGACGACGGTGGTGCGCTCGGAGGGCGAGGCTCTGCTCCTCGAGAACAACCTGATCAAGGCGCTCGAGCCGCGCTACAACATTCTGTTCCGTGACGACAAGAGCTATCCGTACGTCTGCCTCTCGGGCGACCGTTTCCCGCAACTGCGCTTCCACCGCGGCGCGCTCGACGGGCGCAACCGCTATTTCGGGCCGTTCCCCAGCGCCGGAGCGGTGCGCGAGGGCATGGCGCTCTTGCAGAAGGTGTTCCAGCTGCGAACCTGCGAGAACAGCGTGTTCGCCAACCGCTCGCGCCCGTGCATGCTGTACCAGATCGGCCGCTGCACGGCGCCCTGCGTCGGGCTCATCTCGGAGGACGACTACCGTCGGGACGTGCAGGCGGCGACGCTGTTCCTGCAGGGCAAGGCGGGCGAGGTTCTCGACGAGCTGAAGACGCAGATGGATGCCGCCGCGGCGGCGCTCGAATTCGAGCGCGCGGCGCGGCTCAGAGACAAGATCGGCAGGCTGCGCGAGCTGCAGGCGCGGCAGTTCGTCGAGAACCTCGGGGTCGGCGACGTCGACGTCGTCGTCGCGGTGTTCGAGCAGAACCTCTACGCCGTCAACGTGGTGATGATCCGCGGCGGACGCCACGTCGGCGACCGCACGTTCTTTCCGCGTCGTGCCGAAGCCGAAGGCGTCGCCGCGGTGCAGGACGCGTTCCTCGCTCAGCACTACGTCGAGCGGCCGGTGCCGCCGGTCATCGTCGCCCCGGGTGCCGGCGACGCCGACGCGCTCGCTGCCGTCCTCTCCGAGCAGTCGGGGCATCGCGTCGACATCGTGACGCAGCCCGGCGGCGCGCGGCGCGTGTGGGTCACGATGGCCACGCAGAACGCAACGCTCGCCATCGGCCAGCGTCTCGCGCAGAAGGCGACGCAGGAGGAGCGGCTCGCGGCGCTGCAGGAGGCACTCGGTCTCGCGCCGTCGGCGCAGCGCATCGAATGTTTCGATGTTTCCCATACGATGGGCGAGGCAGCGGTCGCCTCGTGCGTGATCTTCGACCGCCTCGCGATGCAAAGCTCCGAATACCGGCGCTTCAACGTGACGCCGGCAGCGGGCGGCGACGACTACGCGGCGCTGCGCGAAGCGCTCGCCCGGCGCTGCGCGCGCATCGTCGCCGGCGAGTATCCGGTACCCGATCTCCTGGTGATCGACGGCGGCAGGGGGCAGGTCGGCGTCGCGGCCGACGTGCTCGCCGAGCAGGGGCTCCACCAGGTCGCGCTGATCGGGATGGCCAAGGGCCCCGAGCGCAAGCCGGGGCTCGAGGACATCGTCTTTCCCGGGCGCCAAGACGTGCTGAACCTCGCGCCAGATCACCCCGGCCTGCACCTGCTGCAGCAGATTCGCGACGAGGCGCATCGCTTCGCGATCCAGGGCCATCGCGCGCGACGCGGCAAGGCGCGCACGACCTCGTCGCTCGAAGAGATCGACGGCATCGGCAGCAAGCGCCGGCGTGCGCTGCTCGAGCATTTCGGCGGGCTGCGCGCGATGCAGTCGGCGAGCATCGACGATCTCACGCGCGTACCCGGCATCTCGCGCTCACTCGCCGAGCGCATCTACGCGAGCCTGCACTGATGCCGCGGAGTAAAATCGACGTCGCGCCCCGCGCCGCGCGATCCCTTCGATGATCCCGAATTTTCCCACCGCGCTCACCTGGCTGCGGATCGTGCTGATCCCGGTGTTCGTCGGCATCTACTACGTTCCCGACTCGTGGCTCGGGCCGGCCGCGCGTGACTGGACCGGCATGGCGGTCTTCGCGCTCGCGGCGATCACCGACTGGCTCGATGGCTGGCTCGCCCGGCGCTGGAAGCAGACGAGCGCGTTCGGCGCCTTCCTCGATCCGGTCGCCGACAAGCTGATGGTCGCCGCGGCGCTGATCCTGCTCGTCGATCTCGGCCGCGCCGAAGCGTGGCTCGCGATCATCATCATCGGCCGCGAAATCGCCATCTCCGCGCTGCGCGAGTGGATGGCGCAGGTCGGGCGCTCGCGCAATGTCGCGGTGGCGTTCATCGGCAAGGTCAAGACCGTGGCGCAGATGACCGCGCTGATCGCGCTCCTGCTGTGGGAGGACGTGATCCCCGGGATTTCGACGCCGGTGCTCGGCACGATTGCGCTGTGGATCGCCGCGACCCTCACGCTGTGGTCGATGTTCCATTACCTGCGCCTCGCCGCGCCGCATTTTCGGCACGACCCGGCTGCACCCGAGGCCGAGCTGCGCCCGTCGCGCGGCACGGGCCACGTCAAGCCCGCGCCTCCACCCGCCCGCTGATGTCGTCGGCACGGGTTTTGGTATCGTCGCGGCCGTGACGGCGATCATCTCGGTCCGCGGACTGTCGAAAACCTACGGGTCGGGGTTCCGTGCGCTCGCCGATGTCGACCTCGACATCCGCCGCGGGGAGATCCTCGCACTACTGGGGCCGAACGGCGCCGGCAAGACGACGCTGATCAGCATCGTCTGCGGCATCGTCAAGCCGACGTCGGGCACCGTACTCGTCGACGGGCACGACATCGTGCGCGACTACCGCGCAGCGCGCGCGATGATCGGGCTCGTCCCGCAGGAGCTCACCACCGATGCGTTCGAGACGCCGTGGAACGCGCTCTCGTTCTCGCGTGGATTGTTCGGCAAGGCGGCCAACCCGGCGCACGTCGAGAAGGTACTGCGCGACCTCTCGCTGTGGGAAAAGCGCGACCAGCGGATCATGACGCTCTCCGGCGGCATGAAGAGGCGGCTCCTGATCGGCAAGGCGCTCGCCCACGAGCCGCGCATCCTGTTCCTCGACGAGCCCACCGCGGGCGTCGACGTCGAGCTGCGGCAGGACATGTGGCGGCTCGTGCGGTCGCTCCGCGAAAGCGGCGTCACGATCATCCTCACCACGCACTACATCGACGAGGCGGAGGAGATGGCCGACCGCATCGGCGTCATCAACAAGGGGGCGCTGATGCTGGTCGAGGACAAGGTCGAGCTGATGCGAAAGCTCGGCCGCAAGCAGCTCACGCTGCAGCTCCACGATCCGCTCGTGGCGCTCCCGCCCGCGCTCGCGCGCTATCGCCTCGAGCTCGCCTCGGGAGGACGTGAGCTCACCTACACGTATGACGCGGCGAGCGACGCGAGCGGCATCTCGGCGCTCCTCGACGATCTCGACCGCTCCGGCATCCACTTCCGCGACCTGCAGACCTCGCAGAGCTCGCTCGAGGAGATCTTCGTGAGCCTCGTCACGGAGCGGCGATGAACCTGCACGCCGTCCGCGCGATCTACCGCTTCGAGATGGCGCGCGCCGGGCGCACGCTGCTGCAAAGCATCGTGTCGCCGGTGATCTCGACGGTGCTCTATTTCGTCGTCTTCGGCGCCGCGATCGGCTCGCGCATCCAGCAGGTCGGAGGGATCGGCTACGGGTCGTTCATCGTTCCCGGGCTCATCATGCTGTCGCTCCTGACGCAGAGCGTGTCGAACGCGTCGTTCGGCATCTACTTCCCGCGCTTCACCGGCACGATCTACGAGCTCCTGTCGGCGCCGGTGTCGTACCTCGAAATCGTCGTCAGCTACGTCGGTGCCGCCGCGACGAAGTCGATCATCCTCGGCCTCATCATCCTCGCCACGGCCTCGCTCTTCGTCCCGCTGCACATCGCGCACCCATTCTGGATGGTGCTCTTCCTCGTGCTGACGGCGATCACTTTCAGCCTGCTCGGCTTCATCATCGGCATCTGGGCCGACGGCTTCGAGAAGCTTCAGCTCGTGCCGCTCCTGATCGTGACACCGCTCACCTTCCTCGGCGGGAGCTTCTATTCGATCGATATGCTCCCTCGGTTCTGGCAGAAGGTCACCCTGTTCAACCCGGTCGTCTACCTCGTCAGCGGCTTTCGCTGGAGCTTCTACGGCCTCGCCGACGTCAGCGTGCCGGTGAGCCTCGGCATGACGGTCGTGTTTCTGCTGCTCTTCATGGTGATCGTCGCGTGGATCTTCAGGACCGGGTATCGCCTGAAGTCCTAAGCGCCGCCGGGGCGGCCGGCACCGCGATCGCGCGTGCCGCGATCGTGGCGGCGCGCGGCGGAAAACCGCTATAATTCGCGGCTGCGCAGCGATTCCCCGATAGCTCAGTCGGTAGAGCGACGGACTGTTAATCCGCAGGTCCCAGGTTCGAGCCCTGGTCGGGGAGCCAGATCACAATCAAGACGTTTCGCGCCAATGCGCGCTCCGTTTGGTCTGATATCTGCTGAGGGCGAGCTGCACATTACCCCAGGCCCTCTGGCAGCGCTCGGTGTTCCAGTGGAATATCGAGAACGACTTCGGTTGATCGCGAATCCGATCGGCTGACTTGCAAGGTACCCTGGTCTCCATATAACGCGGTCAGTCGCTCACGAATGGCGGCGAGTCCCTCCCCATCTGTCCCGGCTACGAAGCCCGCGCTACTGTCGGTGATCGTGAAGCGCAGGCGACCGTTCACGACGTCGGTACGGATCCTGATCGCACCCCCGGCACTCGTGGAATGGAATCCGCGCGCGATTGCGTGATCGATGAGCGGCAAGAGCATCATCGGGGGCATCCGGATGTCCTCCGCTCCAGGCGGAGTCTGGACCGTTACCGCGAGTCGCTCGCCGAGCCGCTGGCGGATGATGTGGAGGTACGCGCGTGCCAGTTCCAGTTCCTGCGCGACGGTCGACGACGTGTCGCGCATCAGCGGCATCGCCGCACGCAGGTAGGCGATGAGATCGTCGAGCATCCGCGCTGCGACTTGATGATCGAGCTCGTACAAGCACTCGACCTGAGCCAGCGTGTTGAACAGGAACTGCGGCTCGACCCGCGCCTGCATCGCCTGCAAGCGTGACTCGAGCGCGAGCTTGGAGCGCCGTATCCGCTCGAGCTCCGCTGCTCGCAGCCGCGCCTCGGTGCGCCGCGCGGCGCGCCGGCCGGCGTATAGGAACACGGCGGCCGACCCGATGAGAAGCCAATTCGTCAGAGCGAACAGCGGACGGAACAGGAAGACTGCGTTGCCCTGGAGCCACGGACGCGTCGCGGGTGGCGGCCCGGTCTCGAACGTCGTGCGCCAGGCCCATGCGAAGGTTTCGCTCACTGCGACGCCCGCGACGCAGCCGGCAAGTGCCGCGAGGACATACGCTTTGCGCGGGGGATAGCCTTTGTCGACCGCCGAGTCCGCGATGACGACCGCGATCAGCAGGCAGAACGCCTTCAATTGATCGCCGATTGCAATTTCGGCGACGATCGCCCACAGCGGATTGGTCCATGCGATCTGCATGATCGGGACCCAGTACACGGTGAGCGTCACCAGCGTAAGGCAAAGCGCCAGGACGGCGGTGACCCTCAACTGGGCGGCGTGAATGCCGCGCAGCGCCGTGATCGCCAGATCGAACCGGGGCAGCGGCAAAGCGCGGGCATCGGCGGCAGCGGTCATTGCGCGCCTCGATCAGCGGAAATGTGCTCGTATGGAAGCGTGAGCGTCGCCACGACCCCCTGCGGCGCGTTGATCGCGAGCGACAGGCTTGCGCGCTCCCCGTAATACGACATGAGCCGCGCGCGCGTGTTCGCAAGGCCCGTTCCTGCGCCCGCCGATTTGGTAAATCCCTGTCCGGTGTCCGCGACATCGACGCGCAATCCGCCATCGACCGCGCGTGCCCGAACGTCGATACGGCCACCCTCGGGACAAGGCGTCAATCCATGCCTGACGGAGTTCTCGACCAGCGTCAGCAGCATCAGCGGTGGCACGCGCGCGTCGCGTAGTTCCACCGGCACGTCGAACCCGAACGTGAGCCTGCGTCCCATCCGGATCTGCTGGATGTTCAGATACGCCATGGCGTGGTCGCTTTCCCGGCCGAGCGTGCAGGTGGCGGACCGCATCTGCGGCAGCGCGACTGCGAGGTAGCTCTTGAGGTTGCGCATCATCGTCGTACCTGCCGTGCGGTCCGTTTCGTAGAGCCGTCTGACATTGGCGAGCGTGTTGAAGAGAAAATGCGGCTCAATCTGCGCCTCGAGCATTTGCAGGCGCGCCTCCGCGGTCTGCCGGTCCATCCGCTCCGAGTCCACCGCGCACGCAGCGATCGCGGCGACGTGGTCGGCCTCGGCGCGCACATAAAGCCAGGCGCTGGCGATGATCAGCCCGACGAACGAGTACCGGACGATCTGGCTCGCGAACATCAGGAGCACACCCCACCAGCGATCGTCGGCTGCGGACAGCGGCCCATCGGCGGTCCATAGCTCGACGCCCACTTCGGCGCACGATGCCGCGATCACGACGGCGAACACGACGGCTGCGTATTGCCGGATGCCGGGCGATGGAATCGCATTGCGCGCGAAAACAGCCGCGATCAGCATCGCGCTGCCGATGAACAGGTGTTCCGCAAGCTCGCTCAGAAATGCGTCGAACCACTGCGCGAGCGGCGCGCTGACGAGAAACTTGATCGTAGCGTTGAGCGAGATGGCGAACGCGACCAGAACGACGATCGCAATTCCCTCGCGACCGGGGCGATCGAGGAGGCGCAGCGGCGAGGTCGATCGCGCATCGAGCGTCGATTCTCCTGACAAGTCGCTCATGTCGTCACTTGAACGAGTACGTGAGCTTCGCGTAGTAGGTCACACCGCGCGGATCCGCGTAGACGGGGTCGTAGCCTCCGCTGAATCCAAGGCCCAACTGGGTGAACGGCGGATCGCGATCGAACAGGTTCTTGACGCCGGCGACGACCGTGGTGTTGCTGAGGCCGGTGTACCGAGCCTGGATGTCCCAGACCTCGTACGCACCGACGCGCCGGTCGCCGTTGCACGCGCCGGTATCCGGATCGACGGTGAGCTGATTGCACTCGCTGTAGCCGGACTGGAAGGTTTGGGCGAGCGTCGCCGACCACGGTCCCTGGCTCCAGGTCACCGATGCATGGTGGCGCCAGCGCGGCACCGGGCCGCCGGTCACGGTGTTGTTGCCGAGGCCGGAGCTGAACTTAGCGGTGCCGAAGTCGAGTTGGTATTCGGTCACGTACGTGCCGTTGAGGGCGAAGGAGAGTCGGCCGAGGGAAGTCGCGCGACCTCGCCACTCGAGATCGACGTCGAATCCCGACGTCCGCAGGTCGCCCATGTTCTCGTTTCGCAGGAGGACCGCGACGATAGGCCCCGGCAGGTTCGGATAGGCCGGATCGACAACACCTCGCACGACGTTCGTCCCGGCCCACCGCGCGTAATCGTTGAACAGCACGTCGGAGGTGAGCGGGAGGATCGCGTTGCTCTTGTTGATCTTCCAGTAGTCGATCGAGACGGAAGAGCCTGCAAGCGGCTCCCACACCGCCCCGACATTGAACTGCTCGGATGTCTCCGGCTGAAGGTGAGGGTTGCCGCCGCCGAAAGCGGTAAAGCCCTCCTCGCAGTCGCGCGATGCATGCGTAACCGGGCAGCGCACCGGATCCGGAAAACCGGAAGGCGTTGGGAAGGTCTCCGACAGGGGCACATACAAATCGTAGATCGTCGGCGCGCGGAATCCCGTTCCCCAGGACGAGCGCAGAACGATCTGCGCCAACGGCTGCCAGCGAATGGCCACCTTGGGATTGGCGGTTCCGCCGAAATCGCTGTAGTGGTCGTAGCGCAGTGCGATTTGCGATTCCCAGCCTTTGGCAAACGGAACGCCGGCCTCGGCGTACACGGCTTGTGCGTTTCGGCTGCCCGCGACGGATGCGGCCTGCCCGATGTCGAGGACGTCTCCGCTCTGCGCCAGCGCCGAGAAGTCGTCGTTCAGTTGTTCCTTGCGCGCCTCGGCGCCGACGGCGATCGCGAATGAGCCTCCCGGCAGACGGAAAAGGTCGCGCGAGGCCTTCGCATCGACGAGCCACGTGGATCCCGTCGCCGTGTGGTAATTGCCGCTGACGAGGCTCGCTTCGAGAAGCGCGTTCCCTGCGGTCCCTGACGGGCCGAACGGATTGATCAAGCCCGTCGCGAGCCCCTGGAGCAGCCTTTGCTGCGACACGTAGCCTTGCGCGAGGTCGTCCGTCTGGCGGTTCCTGCTGTACATGAGCGCCGTGCTGTAATCCCAACCGGCGAATGCGCCGTCGGAACCGACGACCGCGCGTACCGCGCTCGAGTCGATGACGTCGAGCCGGTTGCCGAGCGGCTGCGTGCGAAAGAACAAATTGAGATCTCCGGAGATTCCGTTGGCAGTCGCCCACGCTGCGGGATAGTACGGACCGAACGCCGGGTAGACCACTGGCACGCCGGTGACGCGCTGCGACAGGGACGTGGGCGGAAGCGTCAGCTCGAGGCGACTGTGCGAGTAGGCGAGGTCCGCAAACAGCGCGACCTCGGGCGTCAACCGGAACGTCGCCCTGCCGAGCGCGTTGAAGCGCTCGGCCGGCGGCACGATGTCGATAAACGATTGCGGGTCGGATCCGCATGCCAGCGAGTTGGGCGCGGTCTCGATCGGAAACGTGTGGGGTGGCACGCAGCCGCCGGCGGCGGCAGGATTCACGAGGTCGCCGGGTATCACCACGTTGGCCGGGAAACTGAAGAAGTTGTAATCGAACAGCCCGACGTCGGGGCGATAGCCGGTGCGGGTGAATTCGCGGCTGGCGGTGGACAGGGCTTCGTCTTTTTGATAATCGAACGTAGCGAAGACGTTGAATCGATCCTTGACGAAATCCCCATAGCCCACGCTCGTCGTCGCCTGGTACTGGTTCCCTCCGCCGTGACCCGTTGCCGTGCCGTACGCCGACGCCTCCAAGCCCGAAAAGTCCCGGCGCAGGATGAAGTTCACCACACCGGCAATGGCGTCGCTGCCGTAGATCGCCGACGCGCCATCTTTCAGGATCTCCACGCGGTCGATGACGGAGATCGGTATCGAATTCACGTCAACCGCGCCGCCGTCGAACGCGTAGTTTGCGACCCGCCGGCCGTTGATCAATACGAGCGTCGACCCGTCGCCGATGCCGCGCAGGTTGACGGTCGACTGTCCGGGTCGCGCCAACGGAAGCAACTGGCTGCCGATGGAAAGCTGATCGTTGAACGGCAGGAGATTCGCGGAGAGCTTGCTCATCAGTTCGGAGACCGTCGTCGATCCGCCTCGCTCGATGTCCTCCCGCGTGATCACCTGGACAGGCAACGCGGCTTCCAGGTCGGTGCGCCGGATGTTTGATCCCGTCACTTCGATCCGAAGCGTGTCGCCCGGCTGCTCACTCTCCTGTGCGATGGCGGTATCGCAAGTACAAGCCCAGACGACCGCCCATGCGGCACCGAGCGCGACCGTACGGTTGCACCGCAATCGTCTCGCTCCCACGCTCGCTCCCTCCCGAGTCGAACGGCTCGCTACATCTGGCGGAACAGGTAATAGTACGGCTCGCTTACCGGCAGCGTCTCAGTGCGTCGTTTGAGCTTGACGTGAAGCCGACCGCCACTGTCACGGACGAGCCCCGCGATTGCGTTAACATTGACGAGCGTGCTGCGATGGATTTGCCAGAACGCCTGGGGATCGAGTTCGTCGAGCAGCTGCTTGATGGTTCTGCGGATCAGCGACTCCTGCGTTGCCGTGACGACCATCGTGTACTTGTTATCCGCCTGGAAGTAGACAACTTCGTCGACCGTGATGAGCCGCAGGTCGTTTCCCTGCGACGCGGTGACCCAGCGCAGGTACTCCTTTCGTGCTGCTGCGATGTCGGCGAGGCTGTGCAGCAGGCCTCCGAGGCTCGCCGGCGGACTCGCGATCTTTTCCTTGAGTCGCGCGATCGTGGTCGCGAGACGCGCTGCCGAGATAGGCTTCATCACGTAGTCGACGGCGCCCTGCTCGAAGGCCGTGACCGCATATTTGTCGTAGGCCGTCACGAACGCGACATGGCATTTGCCGCTGGCCTGCCTGGCGACGTCCAGTCCTGACAGGCCTGGCATCTGGATGTCGAGAAACAGCACGTCGGGTGCGTGCTCCGACAGGGCTTGCAGCGCTTCGACGCCGTCTTCGGCTTCAGCGCTGATGACCAATTCGGGCCACAGACGCAGAAGCGTTTCCCTGAGCTCGGCGCGCAGCACCGGCTCGTCTTCTGCGATAACGGCCTTGAGAACCCGCATCGGAGGCTCCGTGGTTGATGCGCTTGTGGTCAACAGCACGATCCAAGCGGGCGTTTTCGTACAGCATAGTCCTGCCCGAAGAATCGAGCGAGGGTGCGCGCGCACATTGCCACAGATGTGTCGAGGACCCCGAGTGGAATGCGACGGTTTGGCGTCAGCGAGGTGCAGGTCGGCGCTCGGGCGGCGTGATTTCCCGCCGCGAATACGTCGCGCGTGCACCGGCATTTGCACCGCAATCTGCCGGGTTCGTCGCAAAGCGATTCCCTGCCGTAGCGACGCGTGCTCTATTGGCAGTGCGCAATTCGGCGCGAATGAGGTGAAGGGAGAACTCGTGATGAACGCGATTGCGAAATGGCAGCGTGCGCCGGGCAGGTATGCGCTTGTGCTTGCCCTGAGCGGTCTCGTGTCGGCGTTGGCCAGTCCGGCGTCGGGCTGTGGACTCTACAACCCGGTGGTGCGGCCGATGCAGCGGACTACACCCGTGCAGGACGGGGCGAAGCTCACCCCTGCGGTCTATCGCGCCGGCCCGGAAGCGTTCGTTCCCGTCGGATTCGAAACGGGTACGATGCACGCCGGGATCGTCGGTCTGTGGAAGTTTTCGATGATCTCGGATGGTGTTGCGCCGAACCCGGTCCCGGAAGGTGCGACTGTCGATTTCGGCACCGTGCAGTGGCACGACGACGGCACCGAGCTCATGATCTCCGGCGGTCGGCCGCCGAGCACGGGCGATGTCTGCATGGGCGTCTGGGAGCAGATCGGTCCGGGCACCTATAAGCTCAAGCACATCGGGCTCGCATGGGTCAGCAGCGACACGCCGCCGTCGATGGGCGGACCCGGGCCCTCACCCGCGCAGTTCCTGGGACCCGCCATCATCGAGCAGGTCGTTACGCTCGACAAGTCGCGAGCGAGTTACGAGGGCAGCTTTACGCTCGATCAGTACAACGCCGACCAGAGCGTGCTGCTCGTGCACGTGAGTGGCACAGTCACCGGCGCGCGAGTTACGGTCGACTGAGCACCAGGCGGCGCCAGCCGCCAGCCAACGCACGACCTTCACCGCGTCCGCTGCAAGGCGATCGGGCGGCGCGGTGAAGGTCGTGCGTTGAACTGTTTCCGGTTCCTGACTATGGACCGCGCCGGAAGATTTTTCCTACGTCCGATGGCGCCAGTCTCCTACAAGCAAACCGGACGTACTCGACGGGCCAGGATGCCCCCTGGGCGCGACAATCTTCCTGAGCCCGGCCGCCTCTGAGCGTCGCCCGCACGAGCCATCGCAAGGTTCCGGTCCGCTGCGCACCGAGTATGGGCGCCGGGTTGCATTGATTCCAATCGTTTCGAGTTGGAGCAATAGAAATGTTGAAGCGAATCCTGTTTCTCGCCGTCATGCTTTCGGTCGTCGCGTTGCCGACACTGGTGCTGACCGCATGCAATACGATCCAGGGTGCGGGAGAGGACATTTCGCACCTCGGAAATGCGATCCAGCATGAAGCGCGGGAGCACCAGTAGCCGAGGAGCGCCGCCATGAAGAGTCCCAGCAAGTTTGCGATTGCCGTGATCGGCCTGACTTCGGTGCTTAGCGTCACTCTCGGAAGCCAGTCTGCGCATGCATTGCAGCCATCCTCGGCGACCACGTTGGGAGCGCCCACGATTGCCGATTGCGCACGCCTGCCGCTGAGCCAACGGGACATCTGCAAATCGGCGGTGTCGCTGAAGATCGCCGACTCGGCGGCTCCTGTCGGGCCGCCGGAAGCGGCGGCCGCGCACGTGCGATCCGCGGACGCACCATCCGCGGACGCACGATCGTCGGGCCGCTGGATTGCCAGCGAGGCCGTCGACGCGCAATTCGCTTCCACGTTTCGCTCGGCGGTTCAGGCGTGCGATGGCCCCTTTCAGATCCAGCTCGTGGATGCGCCGCCTCAGCACCAGATTAGGTTCCGGTGTCTCCCCCGCTGACATTCGCAACCTCGCGTGCCGCGGTGCGGTGCGTGCAATCACTCTGGAGGACAACCATGAAGCGCGTACTCCTTGCATCGTTGCTGGCGACCCTGTTGGGTGGCTGTGTCGTCGTGCCATGGGGATATGGATATCGAGACCGAGACGAGTACCAGCACTACTACGGCGACGATGGCTATCACCACTGGCACGACAGGGACCGATGGAACGACGATCGGCGCTGGGATCACGGACGCTGATCGAATACCGGGCGTCCTACACCAGTTTGAGTCGTATTCCGACGTACACGGGCAATGGGGCGTCGCTAGGATGATCATGTTGTATCGACATTGAGAGGGGAAGACCATGACACGCAAACTTGCGACTGCCTGCTTCGTAATCGGAGCATCTCTGGCCCCTATCGTCGCGCACGCGACGGACGTGGATGCCGAACGCGGGCGCCCTGAGGCTTACGCCAAAGACTCGCTCATCACGACCAAGATCAAGGCAAAGCTCGCGGCGGAGCACCTCGAAAGCTTGAAGAACATCCGGGTCGATACGGATGCCAATGGCACGGTCTGGTTGAGCGGCACGGTCGGCAGCAGCGACGAGGCGCGGAAGGCGATTACCATCGCGCGCAATACCGACGGGGTCAAATCGGTGTCGAGCAAGCTCCGGGTTGAGTCGGATCGCTGACGACGCCAACTCGGCGAGCGGCACGGGCGTCGCGGAGGTCGGATCCGCGAACCGAAACGGTCGGCGCTGCTTGCGCCGGCGAGCCGTTCGCCGAGCGGCACTCGACACGCCGGTGCCTTTGTTTCGGGCACCGCGGCGTGAATTCAGCCATGCTCCGAATGATTCGCGGCCTGGGCGTCGTAACCCTCGGCTTGCTTGCGCTGATGGCCGGCGGTTGCGCGTTGTTGCCTCCGGGCGCCGACTACCCCCGAACGTCATCGTCTGCACTGGAACGTCCCGATCTGACTCCGCTCGGGCGGCGGTTCGACGAGGCTGCTCGCGGCCACGACGGGAATTCCGCGTTTCGCCTGCTCTCAACCGGAGTGGACGGATTTCTTGTGCGGGCGCAGATGATCGATGCGG
>DASVWR010000214.1:0-16435 GCA_036393115.1 Casimicrobiaceae bacterium | reverse complement strand
CTGGTGCTGATGCAGCGCCGGCTGCTGCAGAACGTCCGCAAGTACGCGACGGTCAAGGGCAAGGCCGGACGCATTCGCGAGCTTCCGCTCGGGCGGTGGCGCTGGCCGGCCTTCGCGCTGATCGCGCTGTGGATCTTCGTCAGCGTAATCGTCCCGCTCTCGGGCATCGCGCTCCGCGCTTTCGTCACCAACTGGGGCGTCGGCGTCAATCTGAGGGACGTGCTGACCCTCGACAGCTTCCGCGCGGTGTTCGGCGAGCCCACCGACATCGCCGCGATCCGCAACACGGTGCTGATCGGCGTCGTCGGCGGGGCGATCACGGTCGCGTGCTACACGGCGATCGGCTTCGCCACGCATCGCAGGAACGATCTTCTGTCGCGCGTGATCGACTACCTGGTGCTCACGCCGCGCGCGGTGCCGGGCCTCCTGATCGGTCTCGCGTTCCTCTGGGTGTTCCTGTTCTTCCCGCCGCTGCGGCCGCTGCGCCAGACGCTCATCAGCATGTGGCTCGCGTATTCGGTGGTCTGGCTCGCGTACGGCATGCGTCTCATCTCGACGTCGCTGATGCAGGTGAGCTCGGAGCTCGAGGAGGCGGGACGCAGCGTCGGGGCGTCGCGCGGACGCGTGTCGCGCGACATCACGATGCCGCTCATCCGCTATGGACTCCTCGGCTCGTGGCTGCTCGTGTTCATGATCTTCGAGCGCGAATACTCGACCGGCGTCTATCTGCTCGGACCGGGAACCGAAGTGCTGGGCGCCGAGCTCGTTTCCCTGTGGCAGGGCGGAGCGATCGACGTGGTTGCGGCGCTGTCGCTGATCAACATCGTGCTCGTGTTCATCGGGCTCGCGATCGCGCTGCGCTTCGGCGTGAAGCTGCGCGACTAGGGTCTGTAAACACTATGGCCATTTCCGAACTCGCCGTCGACGATCTGCACCTGAGCTACGGCGACAATGCGATCCTCAAGGGTGTCGCGTTGACGCTCGCACGTGGCGAGGTCGTATCGCTGCTCGGACCGTCGGGAAGCGGCAAGACGACGCTGCTGCGTGCGGTCGCCGGTCTCGAGGCCCCGCACCGCGGCACGATCCGCATCGGCGAGACGACGGTTTTCGACGGAGCCGCAAAGATCGACATTCCGGCCGAGGGCCGCAACCTCGGGCTCGTATTCCAATCGTACGCGCTGTGGCCGCACAAGACGGTGTTCGATAACGTCGCCTATGCGCTGAAGCTCCGCAATCTCGGCAGTGCCGAAATCAGGTCGCGCGTCGAGGCCGCACTCGCCCAGCTGTCGCTCGACCATCTCGCGAAGCGCCTGCCGCATCAGCTTTCGGGTGGCCAGCAGCAGCGCGTCGCACTCGCGCGCGCGCTCGTCTACAACCCGCCGGTGATCCTGCTCGACGAGCCGCTCTCCAATCTCGACGCGAAGCTGCGCGAGGAGGCGCGCGCCTGGTTGCGCGAGCTGATCGTGAGGATGCAACTGTCGGCGCTCTGCGTCACGCACGACCAGGGGGAGGCGCTCGCGATGTCCGACCGGATCCTGCTCCTCAACGGCGGCAGGATCGAGCAACAGGGAACGCCGGAGGAGATGTACAGCAATCCCGCGACGCTGTTCACGGCCGATTTCATGGGCAGCAACAACCGCCTGACCGGGCGCATCGTCCGGCTGGTCGACGGGGCCGCGCTGCTCGAAGGCTCGGGATTCAGCCTGTGGGGAAACGCGAGGTCGGGAGCGAAGTCCGGCAGCGACGGCGTCGGGATGATCCGTCTCGAGCGCGTGCGCATTGCGGACGGGCCGGGTGAGAATCGCATCCAGGCCGCGCTGTCGACGTCGATGTACCTCGGCGACAAGTGGGAGCATCTGTTCGCGCTCGGCGAGGGGCGGCTGCGCGCGTACGGCGACCGTCCGCTCGCGCACGGCAGCCACTGGCTCGAGCTGCCGCGCGACGGACTCTGGGTGTTCTGACGCGCGCTCGCCGCGCGGCCGTCCCGCTGCGGCGTCGTGCCGCTCGATCGTGCTGCTCGATCGTGCTGCTCCGCCCGATGGCGCGCGTACCCGCCCTGCGCGAGCGACGGATGCGGCACGAGCGGCGCGACGTGGACTCTGTGGTGGCGGGCGCGCCACGCCGCAGTGCGAGTGGGAGCGCCTGCCGAAAGCGGGTGGCGCGGCGAGCACAGCACCGGAATCCGTTGGCCACAGGCGCACACCTTACGAAGCATGCGCCGGGACCCGCCGGCAGGCGTTTGCGGACGGCGAGCACTGCGACGTACCGCGCCCACCGCCGCGGCGTACACGACGCGAGCGCGCAGGACGAGCGTGCGAAGCGCGCGCCGCGCGTCAGAGCATCGGCAGCTCGAGCCCCGCCGCCCTCGCCACCTCGACCGCGCGTGCATACCCGGCATCGGCGTGCCGCATCACTCCCGACGCCGGGTCGTTCCACAGCACGCGCTCGATCCGCTTCGCCGCGGCCGGCGTTCCGTCGCAGACGATCACGACGCCCGCGTGCTGCGAGTAGCCCATGCCGACGCCTCCGCCGTGGTGAATCGACACCCAGGTGGCGCCGCTCGCGGTATTGAGTAACGCATTCAGAAGCGGCCAGTCCGAGACGGCGTCGGAGCCGTCGACCATCGCCTCGGTCTCGCGATTGGGGCTCGCGACCGAGCCGCTGTCGAGATGATCGCGGCCGATCACGACCGGCGCCGAGAGCTCCCCGCTCGCGACCATCTCGTTGAACGCTAGCCCGGCGCGATGACGCTCGCCGAGGCCGAGCCAGCAGATGCGCGCCGGCAACCCCTGGAAGCTGATCCTCTCGCCCGCGAGGTCGAGCCAGCGCAGAAGGCGCGCGTTGTCCGGGAAGATCTCGCGCAGCTTGCGATCGGTGCGCCGAATTTCTTCGGGGTCGCCGGAAAGCGCCGCCCAGCGAAACGGCCCTTTCCCCTCGCAGAAGAGCGGGCGCACGTAGGCCGGGACGAATCCCGGGAAATCGAACGCAGCGGTGAGTCCGTCGTCCTTCGCAGCCTGACGGATGTTGTTGCCGTAATCGAACGTCGGAATGCCGCGCACGTGAAAATCGAGCATCGCGGCGACGTGCGCACGGACCGAGCGCCGTGCCGCCGCAGTGACTTCGTGATGGCGCGCGGGATCGCGTTGCGCATCCTCCCACTCTTCGACGCTCCATCCGGCGGGAAGGTAGCCGTAGACGAGATCGTGCGCCGACGTCTGGTCGGTGACGAGGTGAGGTGCCGCGCCGCGGCCGTCGCGACTACGCCGCGCGATCTCGGGCACGATCTCGGCCGCATTGCCGAGTAACCCGACGGAGACCGGCTTTCTCGCGGCGCAGGCCCGCTCGACCGCGTGCAGCGCTTCGTCGAGCGATGCCACCTGACAGTCGAGGTAGCGGGTGGCGAGTCGCATGTCGATGCGACGCTGCCTGCACTCGATCGCGAGCAGCGACGCGCCGGCCATCGTCGCGGCGAGCGGCTGCGCGCCGCCCATGCCGCCGAGCCCCGCGGTCAGGATCCACTTGTCGTCGAGGCGGCCGTCGTAGTGCTGGCGGCCGGCTTCGGCAAACGTCTCGTAGGTCCCCTGAACGATGCCCTGGCTGCCGATGTAGATCCACGACCCGGCGGTCATCTGGCCGAACATCATCAGGCCGCGGCGATCGAGCTCGTTGAAGTGCTCCCAGGTGGCCCAGTGCGGCACGAGATTCGAGTTCGCGATCAGCACGCGCGGCGCGTCGGCGTGCGTGCGAAACACGCCGACCGGCTTTCCCGACTGGATCAGCAGCGATTCGTCGTCGCCCAGCTTTCTGAGCGCCGCGACGATCGCGTCGTAGCATTCCCAGTTGCGCGCGGCGCGCCCGATGCCGCCGTAGACGACGAGCTCGGCAGGATTCTCGGCAACCTCGGGGTCGAGGTTGTTCATCAGCATCCGCAGCGGCGCCTCGGTGAGCCACGATCGTGCGGTCAGCGCGTTGCCGCGCGGCGCGCGAATCACGCCTTCGCGGCGCCGCGTCCATTCGTTTCGGGTACGCTCGAGCATCGTCACCTCATCCCTGTGCGAACAACGGTGCGTAGGAATCGAACCGCCCCGCCTCGACCTGCTCGCGCACCGCGGCAAGGTCGGGGGCAAACGCCCGGTCGCGCTCCCAGTACGGTACCCGGCTTCGCAACGTCGCGAGCACGTTGCGCAGCGTCGGGGATGTGACGAGCGGCCGTCGCAGGTCGATTCCCTGCGCCGCAGCCAGGAGTTCGATGGCGACGATCGCGGCGGCGTTGCGCGCCATCGGGCCGAGGCGCAGCGCGGCGCCGGTCGCCATGCTGACGTGGTCCTCCTGATTGGCCGAGGTCGGCAGCGAGTCGACGCTTCTCGGGTGCGCGAGCGCCTTGTTCTCCGATGCGAGTGCCGCCGCGGTCACCTGCGCAATCATGAACCCCGAGTTGACGCCGCCGTCCTCGACGAGAAACGGCGGCAGCCCCGAGAGCCCCGCGTCCATCAGGAGTGCTGTGCGCCGCTCGGAGAGCGCGCCCGTCTCGGCGAGCGCGAGTGCCAGCACGTCGGCGGCGAACGCGACCGGCTCGGCGTGGAAGTTTCCTCCCGAAAGCACGGCGCCATCGCCCGCGAACACGAGCGGGTTGTCCGACACTGCATTGGCCTCGGTCAGCAGTGTCCCGGCAGCGTGCCGGAGCAAGTCGACACATGCGCCCATCACCTGCGGCTGGCAGCGCAGGCTGTACGGGTCCTGCACGCGGTGGCAGTGCAGGTGCGAAGCGCGGATCTCGCTGCCGTCGAGCAACGCCCTGTAGACCGCCGCCGTGTCGGCCTGCCCGCGGTGGCCGCGCAGCGCCTGGATGCGCGCGTCGAACGGAACGTCGCTCGCAAGACACGCGTCGACCGACATCGCCCCGGCGACGAGCGCCGCCGCGAAGACGCGCTCGGCGGCGAAGAGCCCGGCGAGTGCCACCGCCGTCGATACCTGCGTGCCGTTGAGGAGCGCGAGGCCCTCCTTGGGCCCGAGCTCGACCGCAGCGATCCCCGCCTTCGCGAGCGCCTCGCCGCCCGGCATCGTGCGGCCTTCGAACATCGCCTCGCCTTCGCCGATCAGCACCGACGCGAGGTGCGCGAGCGGCGCGAGATCGCCCGACGCACCCACCGAGCCCTGCGCCGGGATGCGCGGCACGATGCCGCGGTTGTTGAGCTCGGCGAGCGCCGCGATCACGCTCCAGCGCACCCCCGAGTACCCGCGCGCGAGCGATGCGATCTTCAGTGCGATGACGAGACGCACGACGCCGGCGTCGAGCGCCTCGCCGACGCCGGCCGAGTGCGAACGGACGAGGGCGCGCTGCAGCTCGGTAAGGCGCGCATCGCCGATCGACGTCCGCGCGAGAAGACCGAAACCGGTATTGACGCCGTAGACGGTGTCGTGTCGCGCGACGACTTCCGCCACCAGCGCGGCCGCGGCGTCGACCGCGCTCTTCGCGCGCGGCTCGACGCGAAGTGGATGCGGATTCGTCCAGAGTACGCGCAGCTCGGCGAGCGTCAACGCGCCGGGCGCGAGCGTGAGCTCGGGTGTCGCCATGCCCGGCAGGCTAACGCATCGGCGCCGCTTCTGTCACGCAACCGCGCATGAACGCGTCGACGGCGTCGGTGTACGCCGACGGTTCGCCGAACTTGCGATTGATCTCGGCGCGGCTCATATCTTCTTCGACGAGCGTCGCCGCCGTTCCGAACGACGATGCCTTCGCGACGAACGCGCGCGCCCCGGGGCACGACATCCGCCACCGCGTCGACCACACGGCAAGGATCGGCGGACCCTTGCCGGAGAGGAGCGCCAACGGCGATTGCTCAGGCCAGCGCCGCGGCACGCTGCCGAAGGCGCGGTCGTAGAGGCGCGCGTGGTGCGAGTGCATCACCGACGCGACGTCGAGCGCCGCAGTGTCGACGAGCACGTACCGGCCGGTGGAAGAATCCGCGCATCCTTCGCGACCGCAGCGGACGTCGCGGGCCTGCTCGAGCGGATGCGCTCGAGGCAGCAGCGGATAGTCGACCGAGGTCACGACGTAGCCCAGCGGAAGCCAGCGCGCGAGCTTCGCGTCGAGGAAACCGGGAGTCGCCTCGTCGTCGTGCGCCCAGGCACCGCCGTGAATGAAGAACACGGCAGGTGCGTGCCCGGCCCCTGCAGGGACATAGACATCGTACCGCTCGGCCGGCTCGCCTCCGTACGCGACGTCGCGCTGCATCGGCGCCGCGACGACGGCGCCCCAGGTGGCGGCAACGAAGGGGAAGCAGACGAGGCAGGCGAAGCAGGCGCGGCAACGCGCGACGAGCCTTGCGGCCGGAATTGCGGACATCTACGACACTCCTGCACCACGAACCGTCGCGGCGGCCGTGTTCACTGTACGGGCGCCGGGCTGAGAGGGGTGTGGAAGAATTGCAGCCATCCGTGCACGCGACGCTGCGCGGGTTCCCGCCGCGGCGGGACCCCGATGCCCCTCTCGCGTACCTCGTCACAGGAAACCATCCACGATGTCGCGTTCGCGCCAGAGCCTTCGGATCGTCACCGGCCTGCTCGCTGCCGGGCTCATCGTCACCGGTTGCAGCACGCCCGCTCCGCACGGCACGCCAAGCGCCGCAGCCCGCTCGGCGAATCCGCTGCCGGTCGCGACGGGCAAGGCGACATCGACCGAACGCGGCAGCGTGCTGCGCGCGACGCTCGCCAACGGGCTTCGCGTCGTCATCGTTCGCGACACGCTGGCGCCGATGGTGACGACGCAGATCACCTATCTGGCCGGCGGATACGAAACGCCCGCCGGCTTTCCCGGGACCGCGCATGCGCTCGAGCACATGATGTTTCGCGATAGCCAGGGCCTCTCCGGTGCGCAGTTGAACGAGATGACCGGCAAGATGGGTGGCGAGAACAACGCGTTCACGACGAATGACGCGACGCAGTTCTATTTCGTGGCGCCTTCGGCGTATCTCGACATCCTGCTCGAGATCGAGGCGCACCGGATGCGCGGCGCGCTGCTGACCGCGAAGGATTGGGACGCCGAGAAAGGCGCGATCGAGCAGGAAGTCTCCGGCGACATCGCCGACCCCGGCTACCGCGCATTCGTCGAAGCCGAACAAACCCTCTACGCAGGGACCGGATACGCCGAGGACCCGCTGGGAACGCGTCCGTCGTTCGACCGCACGACGGCGAGGACGCTGCGTGCGTTCTATGACACGTGGTACCAGCCGGGCAATGCGATATTCGTCATCGTTGGCGACGTCGACCCCATCGCGACGCTCCAGCGCGTGAAGACGCTGTTCGGAGGCATCGCGTCGAAGCCGGTCCCGGCGCGCGCGCGGGTCGAGCTCGCGCCGGTGAAGCCGCGGACGATCGAGATGACGACGCCGCATGGCACCGGAACCGTCCAGTTCCTGTACCGGATGCCAGGCATGACATCGCCCGACTACGCTGCTGCGCAGGTGCTGATCGACGTGCTCGACAACCCGAGGAGCGCGCTGCAGGAGCTCGCCGCGCAGGGAAAGGTGCTCTCCGCCAACGCGGACACGCAACCGTTCAGCCGCGGTGGCATCGCGGCGGTCGAGGTCGGGTTTCCGAAAGGTGGACACGCGAACGAAGCGAGGACGCACGTCCAGGACGTGATCGACCGCCTGCTGAAGGACGGGGTGTCGCCCGAGCTCGTCGAGGCCGCCAAACGCTCGGAGGAAGCGCAGTTCGAGTTCAACCGCAACAGCGCCGTCGAGCTTGCCAGCGCGTGGTCGCAGGCGCTCGCCTGGCAGGGCCTCGAATCGCCGGAAGCCGCGCTCAACGCCATCCAGGCGGTCACTCCGGCCGACGTCGACCGCGTCGCCCGCAAGTACCTGCGGCCCGACGCGCGCGTCGTCGTCGTGCTGACACCGAGTGAGACCGGGGAGCGCGCGGCAAACAGCCGCGGCTTCGGCGGCAGCGAGTCGTTCGGCGGCAACGAGCACCTCGACGTCCCGCTCCCGGCCTGGGCCGCCGCGCCGCTCGCGAAGCTCGAAATTCCGCACTGGACGCTCGATCCGACCCGGATGACGCTTCCCAACGGCATCACGCTGATCGTGCAGCCCGAGTCGGTGAGCGACACGGTGACCGTCGTCGGCCACATCGATCACGACGCGCCGCTGCAGGAGCCACCCGGGAAGGAGGGGGTCGGCCGCGTGCTCGCCGGGCTGTTCGACTACGGCACGACCACGCTCGACCGCAGCGCATTCCACAAGGCGCTCGACGATATCGCGGCGAACGAGTCCGCGGGGACCGACTTCAGCGTCGCGGTCCTCACCCGCGATTTCGATCGCGGGATGCAGCTTCTCGCCGACAACGAGCTCAACCCGGCGCTGCCGCCGCGGGCGTTCGCGATCGTGCAGAAGACGACTTCGCGCGCGCTCGCCGGCGAGCTGCAGTCGCCGCGCTACAAGACGTTTCGCGCGCTGCGCCACGGTCTCCTTCCGGCCGGTGACCCGGCGCTTCGCGAAGCGACTCCGGCGAGCGTCGACGCGCTGACGCTCGCGGACGTGAAGGGCTACTACGCGAGCGCCTACCGGCCCGACCTCGCGACGATCGTCGTCGTCGGCGATGTGACGCCCGAGCGAGCGCGCGAAGTCGTCCTGCGCTGGTTCGGCCGCTGGCACGCGACGGGTCCCAAACCCGACGTCGTTCCGAAGCCAGTGCCGGTCAACGGGCCGGGCTACGCCGCGGTGCCGAATCCCTATTCCGGGCAGGATGAAGTGCTGATGGCGCAGATGGTCGGGCTCGACCTTCGCAACACCGACCGCTACGCGCTCGAGCTCGGCAACGACGTCCTCGGCGGCATGGGCTTCGCGTCGCGGCTGATGGCCGACATCCGCATCCGCCATGGCTACGCGTACGATGCGCGGTCCGAGATCTCGATCGATCGCAGCCGATCGGTGTTCTACGTGAGCTACGCGAGCGACCCCGACAAGGTCCCCGCAGCCGACGCGCTCGTGCGCGAGAATCTCGAACGGATGCGCACGCAGTCGGTCACCGAAGCCGAGCTCGACAATGCCCGCCAGTACGAGATCCGCTCGATTCCCGTCGGCGTTTCGAGCGTGAACCGCATCGCGCGCTCGCTCGTCGCCTGGAGCTACCGCGGCGAGCCCCTCGATCAGCCGATGGTCGCGGCGAAGCACTTCCTCGCGCTCACCGCGGATCAGGTCGAGGCGGCGTTCGCGAACTACGTGAACCCCGCGAGCCTGATGCAGGTTGTGCAGGGCCCGGCGCCCGCGGCACACTGACGCGCACGACCCATCGCGCACCCGCCGGACGGCGACCGGACACGGACCTGCGAACGAGCCGCATGGGGATCGAAGCGCATACGCCGATGATGCAGCAGTACCTGCGCTTCAAGCAGGAGCATCCCGAGCGCCTGCTGTTCTACCGGATGGGGGATTTCTACGAGCTCTTCTACGCCGACGCCGAGCGCGCATCGCGACTGCTCGACATCACGCTGACCGCGCGCGGCCAGTCGGCGGGCGCGTCGATCCCGATGGCCGGCGTTCCCTATCACGCGCTCGACCAGCACCTCGCGCGCCTGATCGAGCGCGGCGAGAGCGCGGTGATCGTCGACCAGGTCGGCGACCCCGCTGCTTCGAAGGGACTGGTCGAGCGCAAGGTCACGCGGATCGTAACGCCTGGAACACTGACCGATGCGGGCCTCCTCGACGCACGACGCGAAGCTCCGCTCGCCGCCGTGTGCTCCGATGGAGCACGCTGCGGCATCGCGTGGCTTTCGCTCGCCGCCGGGCGCATCACGCTGACCGAGGTCCCCGACAGCGATTGTGCGGCAACGCTCGAGCGCGTCGAGGCGGCCGAGCTCCTCGTCAGCGAGGATGCACCTCAGCCGCCTTGGCGCGGACGGGTGGCGCCGACGCACGCGCTACCCGCGTGGCACTTCGATCGCGCGAACGCCGAGCGAGAGCTGACGCGCCAGCTCGGCACCCTCGATCTCGCCGCGTTCGGCGTCGACGCGGCCCCGCTGGCGCTCGGCGCAGCCGGAGCGCTCCTGATGTACGCGAAGGCGACGCAGCAGAGCGCGCTCGAGCACCTGCGCTCGCTCGCGGTCGAGGCCGACAGCGAGTTCGTGACGCTCGACGCAGCGACGCGGCGCAACCTCGAAATCACGCGCACCCTCGCCGGCGAACGCGAGCCGACGCTGCTGTCGCTGCTCGATCGCTGCGTGACCGCCGCCGGAAGCCGCCTCCTGCGCGAGTGGCTGACGCGACCGCTGCGCTTGCGCGAACGCAGCGTCGCGCGCCTCGACGCGATCGCGGGCCTGCACGGCGAACCGTCAACGGTGCGCGCGCTCGCGAGCGAGCTCTCCGGAAGCGCCGACGTCGAGCGGATCGCCGCGCGGATCGCGCTGGGGACTGCGCGCCCGCGCGACCTCGCCGGTCTTCGCGACACGCTCGCGAGCCTGCCGCGCGTCGCCGCGATCGTCGCGTCGCGCGACGATGCGCTGACGAAGCGCCTCGCAGGCGACCTCGCCTGCGACGCCGGCTGGGAGCAGCTCCTTGCCGCGGCGATCGCCGCCGAGCCCCCGGCGCAGCTTCGCGACGGTGGCGTCATCGCAGCAGGATACGACGCCGCGCTGGACGAGCTCCGGGACATCGACGCGGGCTGCGCGCAGTTCCTGGTCGAGCTCGAGCAGCGCGAGCGCGCACGCACCGGCATCGCCGCGCTCAAAGTCGAATACAACCGCGTGCACGGGTTCTACATCGAGGTCGGCCGCAGCCACGCCGAGCGCGTGCCCGACGATTATCGGCGCCGGCAGACGCTGAAGAACGCCGAGCGCTATACGACCCCCGAGCTCGCCGCGTTCGAGTCGAAGGCGCTCTCCGCGCAGGAGCGCGCCCTCGCGCGCGAGAAGCTCCTGTTCGACGAGCTCCTCGCGAAGCTCGTTCCGGCGCTTCCCGCGCTCCAGTCGGCGGCTGGGGCGCTCGCGACGCTCGACGTGCTGGCAACGCTCGCAGAGCGCGCGGACGCACTGCGGCTTGCGCGCCCCGAGCTCTCCGACGACACCGAGATCGCGATCGACGAGGGGCGTCACCTCGTCGTCGAGCGCCAGGTCGACGGCTTCATCGCGAACGATCTCGCGCTCGACGCATCGCGCCGGCTCCTCGTCGTGACCGGTCCCAACATGGGCGGCAAGTCGACCTACATGCGGCAGACGGCGATCATCACGCTCCTCGCCTGCTGCGGCATGTTCGTTCCGGCGAAGCGCGCGCGCATCGGTCCGATCGACGCGATCCTGACACGGATCGGCGCCGCCGACGACCTCGCGGGTGGGCGCTCGACGTTCATGGTCGAGATGACCGAGGCGGCGTGGATCCTCAACCGTGCGACGTCGTCGAGCCTTGTGCTCATCGACGAGATCGGCCGCGGCACGTCGACCTTCGACGGCCTGGCACTCGCGTGGGCGATCGCGCACCGGCTCGCCGAGCACAATCGCAGCCTGACGCTGTTCGCGACGCACTATTTCGAGCTGACCGCATTGCCCGCCGAGATCGAGGGCTGCGCCAACGTCCACTTCGACGCCGTCGAGACGAAGGGACGCCACGGGCCGGGCATCGTGTTCATGCACCACGTCGAGAACGGCCCGGCCAACCGCAGCTACGGCCTGCAGGTCGCGCGCCTCGCCGGCATCCCCGCGGAGACGCTGAGGCAGGCGCAGCGTTACTTCGCGCGCCTCGACAAGTTCAATACCCGCGACGACGCCCAGAAAGACCTCTTCGCCGCCGCGGCAACGGCGCCGGCCATCGCAGCGCCGATGTCTGTTCCGATGGCGCCCGCAGCGGAGCAGACCTCCACGCATGCCGACGCAATCGCGGCGAAGCTTGCCGCGCTCGATCTCGACGCGCTGAGCCCGCGCGATGCGCTGGCGGCGCTCTACGAGCTGAAGTCGCTGCTCGAGCGCTGATCGGCGCTACGCGAACGCAACGCTCGCATTCCCGATGCCCGGGAATTCGACGTCGATCAGCTCGCCCGCCTGCGCCGCAACGAGCCCTGTCCATGTGCCCGCGGTGACGATGTCGCCGGCGGCGAGCGGATATCCGCGCGCCGCGGCATGGCGCGCGAGCCACGCGACGAGAAAGCGCAGGTCACCCAGCGGGTGGCCGCCGCGGGTTTCGCGGACGAGCGCACCGTCGCGACGAACGATGGCAACCTGCCGCGCCCAGTCGATCGGCTCGCGCCAGCGAATCCCGCTGCCGACGACGAGCGCGCCGTGAACGCCCTGATCGGCGAGGCGGAGCAACGGTGGCATCGCGGCGAGATCGCGAAAGCGCGGAGCCACGATCTCGATCGTCACGACGATTTCGCCGATCGCGTCGTCGATCGCGTCGACGTCGGGTGCCCGGCGCAGGCGAAATGCGATCTCGCCTTCGATGCCGATCGACGCGAAATCCCGCGCGGCAAGCTTCGCCGGCGACCGCACAACGCCGGCCGGCGGCAGCGGTGCCGCCTCGGGTGTCGCGTCGCGCGCCGCGGCACCGACCTTCCACGCCGACGGGCGCGCCGAGGCGAACCATCCGAGCTCGTGCGCGACCGCGTCCTGGACCGCGTACGCCGCGGCGGCATCGCGCGGCGCGGCGAACTCGGCAGGCGGCAGTCGGTCGAATCGCGCTCCTTCGCGCTGCACGCCCTCGTCAACGCGCCCCACCCGATCGAGCGCGCGTCGCGCGCCGACGAGCGCGTCGACGAGACGCGAGTCGGCGCCTCCGGTCACCCGCGTGCGCGCTCGGCCGCCGACGATCGCAGCACCGCCATCGCCGCATCGACGCCGCCCGAAACGTGCGGAATGCCGGCGACGTCGAGGCTCATCTCGACTCCGGCGAGCGTCGCGAGGACCGTGAGGTCGTTGAGGTCGCCAAGGTGCCCGATCCGAAACGCGCGACCGGCGAGCTTCGAGAGACCGGTGCCGAGCGAAAGATCGAAGCGCTCGAGGGCGACCTTGCGCAGCGCATCGGCGTCGCGGCCTTCGGGCACTCGCACCGCGGTCAGCGCATTGCTGTATTCGGCGGGATTGAGGCATTGAAGCTCGAGCCCCCACGCACGCACCGCCGCGCGCGTCGCCTCCGCGTGTCGCGCGTGGCGTGCGAAGACGGCGGTGAGGCCTTCCTCGAAGAGCTGATCGAGCGCCGCATCGAGGCCATAGAGGAGATTGGTCGCCGGTGTCGTCGGCCAGTAGCCTTTCACATTCGCGGCGATGATCTCCTCCCAGTCCCAGTACGCGCGTGGAAGCTTCGCCGCCTTCGACGCCGCGCGCGCACGCGCGCTCACCGCGTTGAACCCCAGGCCCGGCGGCAGCATCAACCCCTTCTGCGATCCGGCAACGGTCACGTCGACGCGCCACTCGTCGTGCCGGAAATCGATCGAGCCGAGCGACGAGATCGTGTCGACCATCAGGAGCGCCGGATGGCCTGTGCCGTCGATCGCGCGCCGTACCGCCGCGATGTCGCTCACCACGCCCGTCGACGTCTCGTTGTGCACGACGCATACGGCGCGGATCGCGTGCGCGCCGTCGGCCGCGAGGCGGGCACCGATTGCTCCCGCGTCGGCGCCATGACGCCAGTCGCCGGGGAGGAACTCGGGCGCGAGCCCGAGGCGCTCGGCGAGGCGCTTCCACAGCGCTGCGAAATGCCCGGTCTCCGCCATCAGCACGCGGTCGCCCGGTGACAGCGTGTTGACGAGTGCGGCCTCCCATGCCCCGGTGCCCGACCCCGCATAGACGACGACCGGATCGCGCGTACCGAAGACCCCTCCGATGCGATCGAGGATCGAGCGCGCGAGCTGCGCGAACTCGGGACCGCGGTGATCGATCGTCGGTCGGTCGATCGCGCGCAGCACGCGATCGGGAACATTGGTCGGCCCGGGGATCTGCAGGTAGTGGCGCCCCGCTGGATGGCTGTCGTAGCGAAACATCTCGATCCCGGTGACGGTGACTGGAAGCGCGTCGCCTGACGGACGCGTCTGTGAGCGTCAGTGATGGTGTCCGTGCGCGCCGTGCACGTGACCGTGCGCAATCTCCTCGCGGGTCGCCGGGCGGACATCGACCACCGTGCAGTCGAAGCGCAGGCGCATACCGGCGAGCTCGTGGTTGCCGTCGAGCACCGCCTTGCCGTCGGCAATGTCGGTGACGCGCCAGACGTGCTCGTGGCCGTCGTGCTCGGCCGCCAGGTGTCCACCGACTGCGACGTCGCCGGGCAGCCGGTCGAGCGACTCGATGCGCATCAGCGACGTGTCGTAGTCGCCGAACGCGTCGTGCGGCTCGAGCGTGACCGACACCTTGTCGCCGGCCTTGTGGCCGGCAAGCGCTTCCTCCACCTTCGGAAAGATCCCCGAATGTCCTCCATGGAGGTAGTCGATCGACTCGTCGGTCTCCTCGATCAGGCGATTGTCGGCGTCGAACAGCTTGAACGTCAGCGTGACGACGGTGTTGCGGAAGATGTTCATCGGCGTGCGCTCGTGCGCGTGCGTGAAGGTGGCGACAACGGCGCCGGCATCGCCGACGACGAGTGTCACGTCGTCGCGATGCCAGTCGTTGATCCGCGCGGCGATTGTACGCCCTGCCCGCAGTTCCCCTGCGCCAGCGCCCTTCGGGTCGGCGCGATCGCTATACTCGCCACGTGAGCGTCGCCGATGACCTGCCGGCACGACCCGACGCAGCCCTCGCATTGCTCGGCGGGCGCAGCCCCGCCGCGTTTCTCGCCCGCTGCTGGCAGCGCCGAGCGCTTCTGGTCCGCGGTGCGTTTCCGCAGCTCGGCGAGCTTTCCCCCTTCGCGAGCCGCGAGCGTCTGTTCGCGCTCGCGCTGCGCGACGACGTCGAATCGCGGCTGGTGACGCGCAACGGGTCGCGCTACGCGCTCGCGCAGGGACCGTTCCGCCGCGCGGACCTGCGCCGTCTGCCTCCGCGGAACTGGACCCTTCTGGTGTCGGGAGTGAACCTCGCGGACCGTGACGCCGATCGCCTGCTGCGGCGCTTCGCGTTTCTTCCGTGGGCGCGCCTCGACGATCTGATGGTGAGCATCGCCGCACCCGGCGGGGGAGTCGGCCCGCACGTCGACTCCTACGACGTGTTCCTGCTGCAGGCCGCAGGGCGGCGTCGCTGGCGCTACGGGCGCCAGCGCGACCTTGCACTGCGCGAAGGCGTCGCCCTGAAGCTCCTCGAGCGCTTCGCTCCAACGCGCGACGAGACGTTGGGACCAGGTGACCTCCTCTATCTGCCGCCCGATTATGCGCACGATGGCGTCGCCGTCGACACCTGCATCACCTGCTCGATCGGCTTTCGGGCGCCGCTCTGGCAGGAGCTTGCCGAGGCGTTTCTCGACCATCTGCGCGACCGCGTCGCGCTCGGCGGCCGCTACGGCGACCCTGGATTGCGGCCGCGCTCGCACCCGGGAGAGATCGAAGCGGCGATGCAGCGGCAGGTCGGCGCCGTGCTGAAGCGAATCCGCATCGACGCAGCGGAGATCGCATCGTTTCTCGGCTGCTGGCTCACCGAGCCGAAACCACTGGTCCGCTTCGATCCGCCGGGACATCTCGCGCGGAGCGCGTTCGCGCGGCGCATCGCCCGCAACGGCGTCGCGCTCGACCGGCGCACGCAGATGCTCTACGATCGCACCACGCTGTACATCAATGGCGAAGCGATGGCACTGCCGCGAACCGATGCCGCGAGCCTCGTGCGACTCGCCGATCGGCGCCGTCTCCCCGCCGGCGCCTGCGGCCGCCTCGCGCCAACGACGCTGGCACTCCTTCATGGCTGGCACCATCACGGTTACCTGGAGCTGACTTCGTGATCGCAGCCGAAGCGGTCGCTCCGCGCGAGGAACGGCTCGATTCGCTGCCGGCGATGGTCGCCGCGCAGGACGAGCTGATCGGCCTCGCGCGAAGTCACCTGAAGGTCTTCGACATCGACCTCGCGTGGGGCGGCTGGCACACGGCTGCACGCTGCGACGCGCTGTCGCGATTCCTGCGCGACCATCGCGGCGCCCGGCTATCGGTGATCGTGCAGGACACTCGCTGGCTCGAAGCGCACGCGGCGCGCTTCACGTCGCTGCTCGCGCGGTACGGACATGCGATGACCCTCTATCGCGCCGGCGACGCGGCGCGTTCGGCGATGGATCCGCTGCTGATCGCCGACGACGTGCACTTCCTGCACCGCCAGCACATCGATCGGCTCGGCGCGACGCTCTCGATCGGCAATGCCGAGCGCGCGGCCCCGCTCGTTCAGCGCTTCGACGAGATCTGGGAGAGCGGCGAGCCGGGGCTCGGCGGCACCGTCCTGGGGCTGTAGCGCCGCCTACAGCGGCACGCCGATGCGGCGGCCGACCTCGCGATAGTGCTCGATGACCTCGCCGAGATCGCGACGGAAGCGGTCCTTGTCGAGCTTCTCGCC
>DASVWR010000213.1:0-8157 GCA_036393115.1 Casimicrobiaceae bacterium | reverse complement strand
GCGCGAGCGTGCTGTGTGGCCAGGTCTTGACGAAGCTGCCGAACGCGGTGATCGCCGCCTGGTACTCGCCGCGCTTGAATTTGTCGAGCGCACTGTCGTAAGCACGCTGCTCGTCCGCCGTGTTCGCGGCACTTCGCGTCGGCGCTGCGTTCGCGACGACGGGCGGCGAGGCGACCGGTCCTGGCGGATGCGGCGGCGCGGCGCCGGGCGACACACCGGGCGTCGCGCCCGCGGCGGTACCTGGCGCAGCGGCCCCGACCGCCGGTGTCGCCGGCGGCATGCCCGCGGAGGTTCCCGGTGCACCCGGCACGCCCGGCGCAACCGCTCCCGGCGACGCACCGAGCGCCCCGCCAGCCCCCTCGCCGGGCGCCGCGGAATTGGTCGCCGCGGCGGATTCGAGCTTTCGCAGTCGCGTATCGAGATCGATGTAGAGATCGCGCTGGCGCTTCTGCGCCTGGTCGAGCTCGTAGTTGATGACCTCGATCTGGCCGCGCAGCTTGGCAAGATCGGCCTGCAGGAGTTGCATCTGGTTCGCGAGATCGGCGATCCCGCCACCCTTCAACTGCTGCTCGATCGCCGTCAGCCGGCTGTCGATCTGCTGCTGCAGGTCGGACAATCGCTGGTTGGTCGCATCGATTCGCTGCCGCGCCTCGTCATCGGGAAACAGCGCGGCCTGCGCGCTGCCCGCCGTGATGGCGAGCAGCGCGATGGCGGCGGCGATCGCGCGCGCGCTCACGCTCGACCTCCTTGTCCCGCCGCCACAAGCGACATCACCGCGCGGTGCTCACTCGCCGGCGTAGACGATGTCGTCGCGGCGGTTCTCCGCCCAGGCCGCTTCATCGTGGCCGGGGTTCTTCGGCTTCTCCTTGCCGAACGAGACCGTCTCGATCTGGCTGTCGCCTGCACCGAGCAGCACCATCATCCGCTTGACCGCATCGGCGCGCTTCTGGCCGAGCGCGATGTTGTATTCGCGCGAGCCGCGCTCGTCGGTGTTGCCCTGGATGGTCATCCGCGCGGTCGGGTGCGATTGCAGATAGCGCGCGTGCGCCTCGACCAGCGGCTTGTACTCGTCCTTGACGACGAAGCTGTCGAAATCGAAGTAGACACTGCGCTTCGACAGGATGCTCGCGGGATTGTGAAGCTCGTCGGTCGCCGAGGCGCCCGCATTGCCGTTGACTCCGGCGTTGCCGGCCCCGCTCGTCTCTGCACCGGACGCCGAAGTTCCGGCGCCGCTTTCGACGACAGGGGCCGGCTTCGTGGCGGTGGTCGAGCAACCGACCAGTGCGACGGCAATCAATGCAGCGAACAGAATATTGCGCATGGCGCCTCCAGGGTGGGTGAGTGTGCGCGCCGCGACCGCGTTCGCGCAGAGGGTGCTTCGGCTCGTGTCATGACCGCGGCAGCGGTCCCCAGGCTGGCTCGCGCACGTCGGTCGCCGGCGCAACCAGCCGCTGTTTGACGCGTCCGTCGGTGGAGACCGCGGCGAGCGTGCCGCCGCCTCCCGCCTCGTTCGCGTAGATGATCATCCTGCCGTTGGGCGCGATGCTCGGGCTCTCGTCCGACGGGCCCGACGTCAGCACCTGCATCTGGTGCGTGGCGAAGTCGAGCGTCGCGATCTCGAAGCGGCCGTTCTCGCGGTGCACGAACGCGATGCCCTTGCCGTCCGGGAACGGTCGCGGCGACACGTTGTAGTCGCCCTCGAAGGTAAGGCGCTCGACCTGATGGGTGGCGAGGCTCACGCGGTAGATCTGCGGCGTGCCGCCGCGATCCGAGGTGAACACGAGCGACCGGCCGTCGGGCGTGAACATCGCCTCGGTGTCGATCGACGCCGAAGTGAGCACGCGCGTGATGCCGGTGCCGTCGGGATTCATCAGGAACATCTGCGAGCCGCCGTCCTTCGAGAGCGTTACGACCAGCTTGCTGCCATCCGGCGACCAGCCGGGGGAGCTGTTGCTGCCGCGAAAATTGGCGATCGCGCGCCGGGTGCCGTTGACGAGCGACTGCACGTAGACGACGGGCTTCCTGCTTTCGAACGAGACGTAGGCGATGCGCGTCCCGTCGGGAGACCAGCGCGGCGACAGCAGCGGCTGGTTCGACGACACGATCGTCTGCGGGTTGTAGCCGTCGGCATCGGCGACCATCAGCTGATAGCGCGTCCCCTGCTTGGAGACGTAGGCGATCCGCGTCGAGAATACGCCGGGTGCGCCGGTCATCTTCTCGTAGATGACGTCGGCGATCTTGTGTGCGGTGGCGCGGAACTGCGCGGGGGCCACCGTGTAGGCCATCGACGCGAGCGTCGCCTGCTTCACCACGTCGACGAGGTCGAACCTGACCTCGACCCTGCCGTCCGGAAGCGGGCGCATCGAGCCGACCACCACCGCATCGGCGCCGCGGCCGCGCCAGACCGCGGGCTGCACGTCGAGCGCGCGCGCTGGTCGCGGCACGACGCCGTCGCTGTTGACGAGCCTGAAGAGACCCGAGCGCGCGAGATCGGCGCCGACGATGCCGGTGATGCCGAGCGGCCAGGTCGCCTCGGCGTCGAACGGGACGATCGCGATCGGAATCGCGGTCGCGGCCCCGCCGATGATCTCGATCGAGAGCTGGGCCTGCGCCGGGACAAACGGGACCGCCGCCAGCAAACCGAAGGCAAGCCAGCGACGAAGCGAAAGGATCATCGTGAGCGAACGAGCGCGCCGGATCGATCGCGACGCTCGCGCATTATAACGACGCGCAGGCCATGCTCAATTCGGCGCGACCATGACCGGATAACCGAACGCCTGCGTGATGCGCTCCCCGACGCGACGGGCTTCGTCACGGCCCGGATACGGTCCGACGTAGACGCGGTACAAGCCTCCGCCCTGCCGGATGCGCGGTTCGACCGCGACCTGCGCGAGTTGGTTCTGCACATGGGCAAGAAAGTTCTCGGCATTGGAAAAGTTTGCGAATGCGCCGAGCTGGACCGCGTAGCCTCCGCGCGTCGCGGCCACCGGCGCGACGCCCGCCGTCGCGACCGTCACCGGCGCCGCCGGCGGAGCTGGCGCGAGCACCGGGGCAAGCGGGGCCGGCGCCGCGGCTTCGAGCGGATGCGCGGTATCTCCGGGCATGATCGCGTCGACGTCGACGAGGTCGCTCCCCTTCTGGGCGACGCCGAGCTTGTACGCGGCTGCGTAGGAGAGGTCGATGATGCGCCCGTGCAGGAACGGCCCGCGATCGTTGACGCGCACGACGACGCTGCGCCCGGTGGCGACGTCGGTGACGCGCGCGTACGACGGCAGCGGCAGCGTCGGATGCGCCGCGGTCATCGCGAACATGTCGTAGACCTCGCCGGTCGCCGTGCGCTGCCCGCTGTACTTGCGCCCGTACCACGACGCGATGCCGCGCTCGTGGTACGGCTCGAGACGCGTCGCCGGAACGTACTCGCGGCCGAGCACGTAGTAGGGCTTGTTCGCCGATTGCTTCAGCGGCTCGAGGCGCGGCACCGCATCGGGAATCGACGCGAGGTTCGCCGGCGGATTCAGCGGCGGCCCGTCGTCGAGATAGTATTGACCGGACGAGCGCGCGCCCCCGGCGCCGCCTCCGGCCGGGCGCGGCGGCGCACTAGAGCACGCGGCGAGCGCGAGCACGACGAGAGCGGATGCGTAGCGAAAGCGATGCATCGGTTCGGCAGCGGGAGCGCGCCGAATCTAGCATCGAAACCCGGGACGTACCACGTTTTCGAGACCGGCCCCCGATGACGACGTACGTCTTTGCCTGGAATCCGAAGCTCTGGAACTGGCCCGAGCTCGCCCGCGAGCGCGCACGGATCGCGCGCCGTGGCCACGTCGACGTCGAATGGGCCTGCGGCCGCATCCGCGCGATCGAACCGGGATCGCGGGCGTTCTTCGTCCGCGTCGGCGTGCCGCCGAAAGGGCTGATCGCCTCCGGCTACACGCTGACCGAGCCGCGCGCCGACGTCCACTGGCTCGGTCACCGTGCGAAGCGCGGGGCGATCACCCACTACCTGCGGCTTCGTCTCGAGTTCCTGACCGATCTCCCGCTCATCACGCTGGACGAGCTCGCGCGTCCCCCGTTCGGGCGCTATCGCTGGGCGGTGCGCCAGTCGGGCACGCGGATGCCGAGCTCGATCGCCGACGCGCTCGAGCCCTGGTGGGACGAGCGCGTGCGGGCCGCGGGCGTAGGATAGCCACCCGGCGCATCGGCGCCGCCGCGAGGGAGGAATCCATGAGTGCAGAAACGAGCCACACGGGCCGCTGCTTCTGCGGCGCTGTCGAGTTCACGGTGAACGGGGCCCCGATCGCGATGGGATATTGCCACTGCGACTCGTGCCGTCACTGGTCGGCGGGTCCGGTCAATGCGTTCACGCTGTGGCCGAAGGGGCAGTTCAACGTCACTCGCGGGGCCGAGCACGTCGGCACGTACGCGCGCACGCCGAACACCGAGCGAAGCTGGTGCACGCAGTGCGGCGGCCACGTCTATGCCCGCCATCCCGGAGCCGGTCTCGTCGACGTCTTCGCCGCGATGATCCCGAGTCTCGCGTTCAAGCCCGCGCTGCACGTCCATTACCAGGAAACCGTGCTGCCGATCAGGGACGGGTTGCCGAAGATGAAGGACATGCCGAAGGATTTCGGCGGCTCGGGCGAAATGCTGCCCGAGTGACCCGCCGGCCCGCGCGGCAGGAGCTTGCGCGGGTCGGCGGGCGATCTCGGGATGCGGCTACATCTTCTTCTGTGGATCGTCCGCCGCGTTGAGGTAGTTGATGTCGAAGGGCCCGGTCGCATTGATCTGCAGCACCGCGTTGCCGCGCGTAAACGCATAGTGATGCTGTTGCGCGGGCAGGTAGTGGAAGCTGCCTGCGCCGAGCGCGTGCGCGCCTTTCGTCTTCGCCTCGTCGCCGACGCCGAGGTAGAACGTTCCGGAGATCACCGTCAGCTCCTCGGGCAGCGAGTGCCAGTGCGGCGCGATCTTGTATCCCGGCGGTGCCTTGAGGCGAATGACGTACGGACCGGGCTTCGACGGGTCGCCCATCAGTACGGCCATCTTCGCCCCTTTCGGCAGCACCGGCGGGGCGTCCATCCACTTGATGTCGTGCGGCGTGATCATCGACGCCTCCTGCGCCAGTGCACCGGCGGAAGCGAGCGCGATCACGACGAATGCCACACGCGAAGCTGCGGTCATGCGTCGATGCGTCATGGCGAGTCCCCCTGTCTGCACGGCAATGGCAAGAGTGCTCGCAGTGCGCCTGCCGTGCGTCAGGGCACCGCGGGCCGTGGTCTCACCGTCCGCCGCCCGGGATCCTCGACGGCATCGCCCGGCGGCCCGACGAGACGCTCGATCATAGACGCGAAAACCGGGACGGACCACGCTTTTCCGCGGGGGTAACATCGGGCCGATGAGCAACCTCGGCTGGGGCATCGTCGCCGGCGCGTTCGGGATGGCCTACTTCATCTACGGAAAGCGCCAGCAGCGCTTCGCGCCGCTGCTTGCCGGCATGCTGCTGTGCGTCTACCCGTACTTCGTGCATGGGACGCTGTGGCTCGTGCTGGTCGGGCTCGCGCTCCTCGCAGCCCCGTTCGTCGTCGACCTCTGAACACTCAGCGCACCGCGAAGCAGTAGAGATAGCCCGCGCTGCCGGTCTTCGCGAGGAGTGCGTCGCTGCAACCGGCGGTCTTGTGCGACGAATTCCACGAAGCGTTCCGAACCGGGTCGGGATTGGTGCCCTTGCGGTCCGCGTGCCCGACGATCGCGCTGCCGTCGCCGTTCTTCGTCCAGTTGCCGCAGGTCATGTCTTCGCTGCCGGTGAACGCGGTTCCTTCGGGCGTACTGCCGGTCAGGATGTCATGGCGATTGGGCTTGTCGCCATAACCGTTGATCACGTCGCCCTTCTCGGTCAGCGCCGTCTGCTTGTCGATGTGGTTGTCGCCGTGGAGCTCGGCCACGTCCTTCGCGATCTCGACGCCCTTCGCGTTGTGCCACGGTCCGCTGCCGATGCGTTCGCGCGCATTCACCGCGCCCGGACCCTGCGTGCTGAGGTAAGCGTGCCACGTGTGCGTCCCTGCGCCGGCCGCCGCGGCGAGCGCCTGGCAGTGCGCGTCGGCGCCCGCGAGACCGCCGAAGTCGGCACCCTTGCCCGAGCCGGAGCTCGTCACGAAGAACGTCATGTCCGACGCCGCGACTGCCGTCGCCGACATGCCCATCGCCAGTGCGGCGGCTGCCGCGATCCGCATCCAGTGTCGAGAGCTCATCGTTTCGCTCCGGTTGGTCGTTCGAATTCGGACCGACAAGGGTAGCATCACGCACGACAAGACGCTCGGCGCGTGACAGGAGTACGATGACCGGGCCCGTCGTGTGCGACGCGCGGCGGAGGGAAGCTGCTCCCGTGCAGGTGTCCGATGGAGCCTTTCGCGGTCCTGGTGCTGTTGCCGACGCTCGTCGGAATCGCTTCGGAGCTCGTGTTCCGCGATGCCCTGCGTGCGTCGCTTGCGGCCGCACTTGTGTCTGCGCTCGCGGTCTACACGTGTCTTGACGTGCTCGACCCCGGGGGAACCTGGAATGCGCTGGCGGGCTTCCTGGTTTCACCATTGGTGATGGCGGTCTCGCTCGTCGCCGTGCTGACGTGCTTTGGCCATTTCGCGGGATGGCGCACGCCGCGCAGACAGCGGAATTGACGATCCGGCCGGCGTGCCCGGCCTCTGGCGATGCGCCGAACCCCACTCTACAGCGGCTCCCAGCCGGCGCGGACCGTGCGACGCGCGACGACGCCGGCGCCCGAGGCGGCACCCGCTTCCGCAACGGCGTTCGCATCCGCCACCGCGCCCGCATCCGCAACCTCACCCGCGCGGTCGGACGAGCGCCGACACCGACCGCTGCACGCGGCAGCGCGCGGCCTGCAGCGGGCGGGCGCATTCGTGCTACGCCACGAAGGGCTGCTCGCGATCGCTGCGGCGGCGATCGTCGCAGCGGCGATCGCGTGGAGCTTTGCGGCATCGCACCCGGCACCACCCGCGCTCACGCAGGATGAATTCGATCATGCGGTCATGCACACGGTCGTGCACAACGTATTGCCGTCGCAGGCCGCGCGTGCCTACGAGGCGATTCGCGGGTCGGTCGTGCGCGTGATGGACTTCGAGACGACGAAGGACGAGGGCGACGTCGAGACCGGCGTCGGCAGCGGGGTCGTCATCGTCAACGACGGCACGATTCTCACCAATCTCCACGTCGTCGCCGGGGCGAAGCGCGTCGGCGTCGTGTTCGCCGACGGAACGGAATCGGACGCCGACCTGATCGGCACGCAGCCGCAGAACGACCTCGCGGTGCTGAAGGCCAAGACCATTCCCGACGACCTCGCTGCCGCGACGCTGCGCTCGACGACGGACCTCGCTCCCGGCGACGAAGTGATCGCCGTCGGCTTTCCGTTCGGCATCGGACCGTCGGCGAGCGCGGGCGTCATCTCCGGACTCAAGCGGCAGTTCCGGTCACCGGAGGGTAAGCGCTTGCTCACTAATCTGATCCAGTTCGATGCCGCGGCCAACCCTGGCAACTCGGGTGGTCCGCTGGTGACGATGGACGGTGCAGTCGTCGGCATCGTCACCGGCATCCTCAACCCGACGTCGCAGCGGGTGTTCGTCGGCATCGGCTTCGCGGTTCCGATCGAAAGTGCGGCGGCAGCGGTCGGCATGTCGCCATTCTGAGCCGCTTCCCGCACATTTCGACCAACCCTTCGACAGGCAGCCCATGGACCACATCGACAGCGCCCACATCGCATCGCAGATGGAACGCGTTCTCTACGAGGTGAAGAAGGTCGTCGTCGGCCAGGACCGCTTCCTCGAGCGCGTGCTGGTCGCGATCCTCGCGCAGGGACACCTGCTGGTCGAAGGCGTGCCCGGACTCGCGAAGACGCTTACCGTGAAGACGCTGGCGCGCGTCGTCCACGGCACGTTCCGGCGCATCCAGTTCACGCCCGATCTCGTTCCCGCGGACCTCGTCGGCACGCGCATCTACAACCAGCGGACGGGCGAGTTCGCGACCTCGCTCGGCCCGGTGTTCACCAACCTGCTGCTCGCCGACGAGATCAACCGCGCACCGGCGAAAGTGCAGAGCGCGCTCCTCGAGGTGATGCAGGAATGCCAGGTGACGATCGCCGGCGAGACCTATCGCGTG
>DASVWR010000212.1:0-9319 GCA_036393115.1 Casimicrobiaceae bacterium | reverse complement strand
CCGCCGACGATGATCAGGGTCGGCGCTTCGAGCGCCGCCGAAGCAGCGCGCGCGGCGAGCGTCGCGAGGGTTCCGACGACGATGCGCTCGCGCGGCGTGGTACCCTCCGCGACGACCGCAGCCGGAGTCGACGGCGCCAATCCGTGCGTTACGAGCTCACGGCAGACCGTCGCGAGCGCGGCGAGGCCCATGTAGATCACCAGCGTCTGGTCTTGCCGTGCGAGCGCCACCCAGTCGAGGTCGGGCTCGCCGTCCTTCAGGTGACCGGTCGCGAACATCAGCGCGTGCGCGTGCTCACGGTGCGTGAGCGGGATGCCGGTGCTCGCCGCGATTCCGTTCGCGGCGGTGATTCCCGGCACGATCTCGTAGTCGACGCGTGCGTTCGCAAGTGCCTCGATCTCCTCGCCGCCGCGGCCGAAAACGAACGGATCGCCTCCCTTGAGTCGCACCACGCGCCGGCCTTCCCGTGCGAGGCGCACGAGAAGCGCGCTGATCGCGGCCTGCGGCATCGTGTGCCGGCTCGCCGCCTTGCCGACGTCGACTAGAACCGTGCCCGGTCTCGCCAGCGCGAGCACCTCGCGCGCGACGAGCCGGTCGTGCACGATCACCTCGGCGCGCCGGATCAGGCGCAGCGCCTTCAGCGTGAGCAGCTCGGGATCGCCGGGACCCGCGCCGACGAGCGCGACCGAGCCATTGCGCGAGCCGACTCGACAACGATCCTCGCCTCCCACTGCTGGCTCCTCGCTCCTCAATCCTTGCTCCGCAGTCCTTGCTCCGCAGTCCTCGCTTCCCGCTTCCCGATCACCCATCCTCGATGCTTGTGCATCGTATTCACCCACGGCGCACCAATGTTGACGATCGTCAAGGAAGCGCGTCCGGCGATCGACGAAGCTCGTCGCGATGACGTCGACCGGTTCGCTCAATCAAGTTCAGGGAGTTCATGTCGTGACCAAGCGCTCGCTGCTCGTTCGCACGCTGTTCGTTACCGCGCTCGTCCCGTTTCCGCTTGCCGCCTCGGCAGCCGATGTCGAGAAGGCCGCCCCGGCGCCATCCCCCGCCCAGTCGGCAGCACCGGCAGCGCCTGCCGCACCGACGCCGCAGGCCGCACCCGCCAGCAAGGGAGCGGGCGGGGTCGAGCCCGGGCATCAGGATCAGCCGCTGATGCAATACGAGGGTGCGGCGAGCTCGCCGCTCGCGACCGAGCCGATGCACCAGGACATCAATCCGAAGGCACCGCCGATGACCGCGGCTGAATTCGAGAAAGGCAAGCAGATCTACTTCGAGCGCTGTGCCGGGTGCCATGGGGTGCTGCGCAAGGGAGCGACCGGCAAGCCGCTCACCCCCGACATCACCGTCGCGAAAGGAACCGAATATCTGAAGGTCTTCATCGGCTACGGCTCGCCGGCCGGGATGCCCAACTGGGGCAGCTCGGGGCAGCTCACCGCTGCCGAAGTGGACCTGATGGCGCGCTACGTCCAGCAGACGCCTCCGACTCCGCCCGAATACGGCTTGAAGGAGATGGAGGCGTCGTGGAAGGAGATCGTCCCGCCGGCGCAGCGCCCACAGCGGAAGATGAATTCGTACAACATCGATAACCTGTTCTCGGTCACGCTGCGCGACGCCGGCGAGGTTGCGTTGATCGACGGCGACTCGAAGAAGATCATCAACGTCGTCAAGACCGGCTACGCGGTGCACATCTCGCGATTGTCGGCGTCGGGTCGCTACCTGTACGTGATCGGCCGCGACGCGAAGATCGATCTCATCGATCTCTGGATGAAGCAGCCGGACAAGGTCGCCGAGATCCGCATCGGCCTCGAGGCGCGCTCGGTCGAGACCTCGAAGTACAAGGGCTACGAGGACCGCTACGCGATCGCCGGCTCGTACTGGCCTCCACAGTACGTGATCATGGAGGGTCCGTCGCTGAAGCCGCTCAAGATCGTCTCGACGCGCGGGATGACCATCGCGCCCGAGGAATACCACCCCGAGCCTCGCGTCGCTTCGATCGTCGCGTCGCATTACCACCCCGAGTTCATCGTCAACGCCAAGGAAACGGGAAAGATCAATCTTGTCAACTACCAGGACCTCAACAATCTCAAGGTGACGACGATCGACTCGGCGCGTTTCCTGCATGACGGCGGCTTCGACTCGACCGGGCGCTACTTCCTCGTCGCCGCCAACGCGTCGAACAAGATCGCAGTCGTCGACACGAAGGAGGACAAGCTCGCGGGGCTCGTCGACGTCGGCAAGACGCCGCACCCGGGGCGAGGAGCGAACTTCGTCGACCCGAAGTTCGGGCCGGTCTGGGCGACCGGGGATCTCGGCGACGAAGAGATCACGGTGATCGGCACCGACCCGGAAAAGCACAAGGCGAACGCGTGGAAGGTCGTCCGTGTGCTGAAGGGCCAGGGTGGCGGATCGCTGTTCATCAAGACGCATCCGAAGTCGAAGAACCTGTGGGTCGATACCGCGCTCAATCCCGACGCCAAGGTCAGCCAGTCGGTTGCCGTATTCGACATCGCGCACCTCGAAAAGGGCTACGAGGTGCTGCCGATCGCCGAGTGGGCGGATGTTGGCGAAGGGGCCAAACGCGTCGTGCAGCCCGAGTACAACCGCGCGGGCGACGAGGTGTGGTTCTCGGTGTGGAACGGAAAGGAGCAGCGCTCGGCGATCGTCGTCGTCGACGACCGCACACGCAAGCTGAAGGCGGTGATTCGCGACCCGCGGCTCGTGACGCCGACCGGAAAGTTCAACGTCCACAACACGCAGCACGACGTTTATTAGCGCGGGCGACGGCCGGAGGCTGGCGATGGCGTGGCGAAGCGTGATCAGCGCGCTTGCTCTCCTGGCCACGCTAGCGATCGCCCCGATCGTTCTGGCACAGCACGGCCCGGCGGCGGCCGCGCCGCCGTCGGCGGAACGCGAGCGCGAGCTGTTGCACCTGCTGTACCGCGATTGCGGTGCGTGTCACGGCATGCGCCTCACCGGCGGGCTGGGGCCGCCGCTCACGCGCGACGCGCTTCGCGGCAAATCCGAAGCCGTTCTCGCGGCGACGATCATCGACGGACGTCCGGGAACGGCGATGCCGCCGTGGCGGCCGTTCCTTTCCGACAATGAAGCGGCGTGGCTCGCGGCGAGGCTGCGCCACGGGGACGAGCGTGCGCGCTAGCTCCGACGTGCGGATGCGCGGTCTGCGCATGAGCATCGCCGCGCGCAGTGCAGCCATCGCCGCGCGCAGTGCAGCCATCGCCGCACGCAGTGCGGCGATCGTCGCGGTGGCGGTGGTCGCCGCGGCCGGCTGCACGCAAGTCGAGCCGCGCGGCACCGGCGACCTCGGCGTCGTCGTGCTGCGCGAGAAGGGTGCGCTCGACGTGATCGACACGTCGGCGCGTGCGAGCCTCGGCGAGATCGGCGGGCTCGGCGACCTGTCGCACGCGTCGGTCGTCTATTCGCGCGATGGGCGCTACGCATACGTCTTCGGACGCGATGGCGCGCTCAGCCGGGTCGACCTCCTGGCACGCCGCGTCGTCGCGCGCATCGCGCAGGCCGGCAACTCGATCGGCGGCGCGATCACCCAGGATGGCTCGCTCGTCGCTGCGCAGAACTACGTACCGGGTGGGGTTCGCGTATTCCGCGCCGATACGCTCGAACCGGTCGCCGACATTCCGGCGGTCTACGGCGCCGGCGGGGCGCGCTCGAAGGTCGTCGGGCTGGCCGATGCGCCGGGGAACCGGCTCGTGTTCAGCCTCTTCGACGCGGGCGAGATCTGGATTGCCGATCTCGCCGATCCGCGCGCCCCCCGGATCCAGCGGATCCATAACGTCGGCAAGCAGCCTTACGACGGCCTCGTCACGCCGGACGGGCGCTACTACATCGCCGGATTGTTCGGCGAGGACGGGCTCGCGCTCGTCGACCTGTGGCACCCGGAGCAAGGCGCGCGGCGGATTCTCGACGGCTACGGCCGCGGCGAGGAGCGCCTTCCCGTCTACAAGATGCCGCACCTGCGCGGATGGGCCATCGCCGGCGACGTCGCGTGGCTCCCTGCGGTCGGCCACCACGCCGTGCTCGCCGTCGACACGCGCGACTGGCGCCCGCTGGCGGAGGTACCGGTCGCCGGCCAGCCGGTGTTCGTGATCGCCCGCCCCGACGGACGCGAGATCTGGGTCACCTTCGCGCTCCCCGACAACGGCCTCGTGCAGGTGATCGACGCCGAGACGCGTCGCGTCGCGCATACGCTCGCTCCCGGCCGCGCGATCCTCCATCTCGAATTCACGCCGCGCGGCGAAGCGGTGTGGATGTCTTCGCGCGACGACGATCGCGTGCTCGTCTACGACACGCGCACACTCGCACCGGTCGCGACGCTCGCAGCGCCCGCGCCGAGCGGGATCTTCTTCACGAGCCGTGCGGCGCGGATCGGCTTCTGATGGTTGCGTCGATGTGGGAATCGAGGCTCGTCGGCGCGTTCCAGCGCGACTTTCCGCTCGAGCCTGCGCCGTATGCGGTGATCGGCGGTGCGCTCGGCGTCAGCGAGTCGAGCGTGCTCGACTCGCTCGCGCGCCTCGTCGGCGAGGGCGTGGTGAGCCGCGTCGGCGGCGTGTTTCGTGCCGGGAGCCTCGGCGCGAGCACGCTCGTCGCGATTGCCGTGCCGCCGGCTTCGCTCGCCGCCGTTGCCGGGCGCGTCAGCGGCTGGCCCGGCGTCAACCACAGTTACGAGCGCGAGCACCGCTTCAATCTCTGGCTCGTTGTGCACGCCCCCGATCGTGAAGTGCTCGCCGGGCTCGTCGCGCGGCTCGGGCAGGAGACCGACTGCGAGACGCTTGCCCTTCCGCTCGAGCGCGAATTCCACATCGACCTCGGCTTCGATCTCGATGTCGATCGCCGCGCCGATGCGGGCGAGTGCACGCGCCCCCTTCGCGCCCCGGTGCCGTCACGGCCCCCGACGCCGGCGGCCCTCGACGTACGAGGGCAGGCGATTGCTGCCGTGCTGCAGCCGGGCCTGCAGCTCGTGCCGCGGCCGTATGCGAGCCTCGCGCGACGCGCCGGTCTTCCGGCAGCCGGGGGCGAGGACGACGTTCTCGCGCAGCTTTCGCGCTGGCTCGACGACGGCACGCTGCGCCGGCTCGGCGTCATCGTGCGCCATCGCCCGCTCGGCTACCAGGCGAACGCGATGGCCGTGTGGGATGTTCCCGACGACGAGCTCGAAGGCGCCGGCAGCCGGCTCGCGTCCGAGGCGGCGGTAAACCTCGCCTATGCGCGCACGCGCGCGCGTCCGGCGTGGCCGTACAACCTCTACTGCGTCGTGCACGGACGGATCCGCGCGGAGGTCGATGCCGAGCTCGACGCGATCGGCGCGCGCTGGCGCCTCGATCGCCATCCGCATCTGCGTCTCTTCTCGCGTACCGCGTTCAAGCAGTGCGGTGCGCGAACCTTCGAGGCCGCGACCGATGGATGAGATGGACCGCGCCATCGTCGAGCGCCTGCAGCAGGGATTCCCGGTCTGCGAGCGCCCTTTCCTCGTTGCCGCCACGTCGCTCGGCACGAGCGAGGACGAGCTCATCGCGCGCATCGGCAGCCTGCTCGACGACCGAACGCTGACGCGCTTCGGGCCGCTCTTTCAGGTCGAGCGGATGGGCGGCGCGTTCACGCTCGCGGCAATGAGCGTTCCCGGCGAGCGCTTCGACGCGGTGGCCGCGCTCGTCAATGCGTTTCCGGAGGTCGCGCACAACTACGCGCGCGAGCATCGCCTCAACATGTGGTTCGTGCTCGCGACGGCGACTGCCGACGGCGCGCGCGCGGTCGTCGATGCGATCGAGGCGCGGACCGGGCTTCCCGTGCTGACGTTTCCGAAGGAGCGCGAGTACTACGTCGGCCTGGCGCTCGGGGTTGCGCAATGAGCGCGGGTGCCGCGACGGCAACCTCGGGTGCGACCGTCGACCCGGCCGATCGCGCGATCGTGCGCGCGCTGCAGGCGGGGCTTCCGCTCGAACCGGCGCCGTACGACGCGGTCGCGCTTCGCCTCGGGATGGCGCCCGACACCGTGCGCGAGCGGGTGAGGGCGATGCTCGCCGACGGGCGCATCCGCCGCATCGGCGCGGTACCGAATCACTATGCGCTCGGCTGGCTCGCGAACGGGATGAGCGTCTGGGACGTCGACGACGAGCACGTCGACGCGCTGGGCGCAAAGGTGGGCGCGCTGGCCGCCGTCTCGCACTCCTATCGGCGCCCGCGCCGCCTCCCGGATTGGCGCTACAACCTGTTCGCGATGGTGCACGGGCGCGACCGTGGCGAAGTCGCCGCGAGTGTCGCCACGATCGCCGGCATTCTCGGGGACGCCGCGCGGGGACACGAAGTCCTCTTCAGCACGCGGATCCTGAAGAAGACCGGTCTGCGCCTTCCCGACTAGGACCTGTCGACAGGCCCGAAGGAGATCGAGCGATGTTCCGCATCACGCGCTTCATGCAGGAGATCCGCAATCCGTCGCAGGACGCGCCGCGGCGCACACCGGCCGGTCCCGTCGTCATCTGGAACCTGGTCCGGCGCTGCAATCTCGCCTGCCGGCACTGCTACTCGATCTCCGCCGACGTCGATTTCCCCGGCGAGCTCACGACACCCGAGATCTTCCGCACGATGGACGACCTCGCCGCGTTCGGCGTGCCTGCGCTGATCCTCTCGGGCGGCGAGCCGCTTCTCCATCCGGACCTCTTCACGATCTCGCGTCGGGCGAAGGCGATGGGCTTCTTCGTCGGGCTGTCGACGAACGGCACGCTGATCGACGCCGCTGTCGCAGCGCGGATCGCCGAGGTCGGCTACGACTACGTGGGCATCAGCCTCGACGGCAGGCGCGCGACGCACGACCGTTTCCGGCGCAAGGAGGGTGCGTTCGACGCCTCGCTCGCGGCATTGCGACACCTGCGCGACGCCGGGGTCCGCGTCGGGGTGCGCTTCACGCTGACGCAGGAGAACGCGGTCGACCTCCCGGCGCTCCTCGCATTGATCGACGACGAGGCGATCGACCGCTTCTACCTCTCGCATCTCAACTACGCCGGACGCGGCGACGTCAATCGGCGCACCGACGCCGCGCTCGCCACGACGCGGCGCGCGATGGACCTCCTGTTCGAGACGTGCTGGTGGCACCTGACCGCAGGACGACCGAAGGAGTTCGTCACCGGCAACAACGACGCCGACGGCGTCTACCTGCTGCAGTGGACGAAGAAGCGCTTTCCCGAGCGCGCAGCCAAGCTCGAGGCCCGGCTTCGCGAGTGGGGCGGGAACGCCTCGGGCGTGGCGGTGGCGAACATCGACAACCTCGGCAACGTCCATCCGGACACCTTTTGGTGGGACCACACACTCGGCAATGTCAGGGAACGCTCCTTCGCTGCGATCTGGACCGACACGTCGGACGCGCTCCTCGCCGGGCTGAAGGCGCGCCCGCGTGCCGTCGGGGGGCGCTGCGGTGCCTGCGCGCAGTTCGCGATCTGCGGGGGCAACACGCGCGTTCGCGCGTGGCGGGTCTTCGGGGATTCGTGGGCCGAGGACCCGGCGTGCTACCTCGAAGACGACGAGCTCGGGATCGCGTCCGGACACTTGCGGCTTCCGCTCGCCCCGTATGCGAGACCGCGGCGCAGGGCGAGGATCGTGTAGTGGCCCGCCTCGCGCCGATGCGCGCGCTCGCCTTCGCAATCGCGGCGCTCGTCGTACCCGCCGCGCTCGCCGCAGAGACCACCACCCGCGGCGGCGCCGGCCCGGGAAGCGCCAACGCGGTGGTCGCGGATGCGGCGGCGCTCTACGCCACGCATTGCGCGTCGTGCCACGGCGCCGACCGCGAGGGCGAGACCGGTCCCGCGCTCCTCCCCGACAGCCTCGAGCGCCTGCGCAAGGCTGCCGCGGTCACGACGATCACGCACGGCCGGGTAGCGACGCGTATGCCGGCATTCGATGATCGCCTGACCTCCGACGAGATCGGCGCGCTCGCGGCCTTCCTCTACCAGTCGCCCGCGCGCCTGCCGCAATGGACCGGACGCGAGATTGCGGCGAGCCGGATCGAGTACGTGCGCCCAGGCTCGCTTCCCGCGAAGGCGGTCTTTGCTGCCGATCCGGAGAACCTCTTCGTCGTCGTCGAGAGCGGCGATCACCACGTAACGGTGCTCGACGGCGACCGTTTCGAGCCGATCGCGCGCTTCGCATCGCGCTATGCGCTCCACGGCGGACCGAAGTTTTCTCCCGACGGCCGCTATGTCTACTTCGCCTCGCGCGACGGCTGGGTGAGCCTCTACGATCTCTGGAACCTGACCCTCGTCGCCGAGATCCGCGCTGGCCTCAATACGCGCAACCTCGCGGTCTCGTCGGACGGCCGCTACGTGCTCGTCGGCAACACGCTGCCGCAGACGCTCGTGATGCTCGACGCGCGCGATCTCGCGCTGCTCCGCGTGATCCCGGTGCTCGACGGCGAGGGGCATCCGTCGCGCGTCTCGGCGGTCTACGACGCTCCGCCGCGCGAGAGCTTCGTCGTCGCGCTGAAGGACGTTCCGGAGCTGTGGGAGCTCCCTTACGGCGAGCGGACGGGACCCGTCTATGCGGGCCTCGTCCACGACTACCGGATGGCCGAGGCGCTCGCGTCGCCGCGTCCGTACGCGATCCGCCGCACGCGGCTCGCCGCGGTCCTCGACGACTTCTTCTTCGATCCTTCCTACACTCACGTGATCGGTGCTGCGCGCGACGCGTCCGCCGCCGAGGTCGTGAACCTCGACGTGCGACGCGCGATCGCGACGATCGATCTGCCGGGGCTTCCGCATCTCGCGTCGGGGATCACCTGGCACTGGCACGGACGGCGCGTGCTCGCGACGCCGAACCTCAAGGAAGCGCGCGTCACCGTGATCGACATGACGACGTGGAAGACCGTCGCGCAGATTCCGACCGCCGGCCCCGGATTCTTCCTGCGCAGCCACGAAAGCACGCCGTACGCGTGGGTCGACGCGTTCAACGGCCCGAAGAACGACGTGCTGCAGGTGATCGACAAGCGCACGCTCGAAGTCGTCGCAACGCTGACGCCATCGCCGGGGAAGCCGGCGGCGCACGTCGAATTCACGCGCGACGGCCGCTATGCGCTGGCGAGCGTCTGGGCCGACGATGGCGCCGTCGTCGTCTACGACGCGCAGACGCTGCGCGAGGTGAAGCGGATCCCGATGGTCAGGCCGTCGGGCAAGTACAACGTCTACAACAAGACGATGCGCTCGACCGGAACCAGCCACTGAGTCCGGCGCTGCGGCTCAGGCGTGGTAGTTGCGCAGCCGCGCGGCGTCGACGATGTGGATGTCGCGCCCGT
>DASVWR010000211.1:0-16292 GCA_036393115.1 Casimicrobiaceae bacterium | reverse complement strand
CTTGAAGAACTCGTAGCCGCAGGCCGCGAACAGCGTCGGGATCGCGAGGAAGAACGAGAACTCGGTCGCTGCCTGCCGGGAAAGACCGAACAGCATGCCGCCGATGATCGTCGCGCCCGAGCGCGAGGTGCCGGGAATCAGCGAGAACGCCTGCGCGATCCCCACCTTGAGCGCATCGGTCCAGCGCATCGCATCGACCGTGGCGATGCGCACGGTCGCCGGTCGCTGCCGCTGCAGGCGCTCAGCCCAGAGGATCACGAACGCGCCGATGATGAATGCCGCCGCCACCGGCAGAGGTGCGAAGAGGTGCGCCTGGATTCCCTTCACGAACAAGAGCCCGAGCACCGCGGCGGGAACGAACGCAATGGCGACGTTGAGCGCGAAGCGCTGCGCATCACGGTCGGAGAAGAGCCCGCCGAGCGCGAAGCCGATGCGCGCGCGGTACTCCCAGCACACGGCGAGGATCGCCCCGGCCTGGATGACGATCTCGAACACCTTTGCGCGCTCGCCCGTGTAGCCGAGGAGCGAGCCGGCGACGATCAGATGTCCGGTCGACGACACCGGGAGAAATTCGGTCAAGCCTTCGACGACGCCGAGAATCAGCGTCACCAGCAGAGCGGGATGGTCCAAGCGGGAAATCGAGCGCGGAGCGGGCGGGTTCGCGGACCGGATTGTCGCACGAAGCGCGCGCGGTAATGCGGCGGGCTACGAGTGCGAGACCGGCCGCGAGCTCGCGGCCGGTCGAGGTGCGATCAGATCCGTGCGACGCGCAGTCAGGTCTGCGCCGATTGGCCTTTCTGCAGCATCGCGAGCGCCTGGTTGACGAGGTCGCTGTGATTCTCGGGAACCCGTCCGTTCGGCGTCAGCTTGTCGATCATCTGCGGCAGGACCTGCGCGAGCTGTCCGGCAGCCTGGTCGGGCGAGAGGCCGAGCTGCTGCGCGATCTGCCCGATCTGGCCGCTGCCGAAGATCTGCGACAGTGCGCCGCCCTCGATCGGCTGGTTCTGCCCGGTGCCGACCCACGACTGGGCCTGCTGGCCGAACCCTGCCTGCTCGAACTTGCCGAGCACGCCCTGCAGGCCGCCGTTCTGCTGCAGCATCTGCAGCGCGATCTGCATCAGCGGGTTCTGTCCGCCTTGTGTCGACTGCCCGCCGAGCAGGCTCCCCATTACGTTACCGAGTACTCCATCGAGCAGTCCCATCGGTCCTCCGCAAGACGTTGACGACCCGCCGAGTCTACGCTCTGATCGGCGATCGCGTCCTCCGCGACGCGGTCGCGGCGGCGTTTCGCGCTAGTCTGATCGCGGCGGTGCAGGCGCGAGGGCGGTGCGAAGCTCAGCGACCGCCGCAGTGAGGCGATCGAGGTCGCGGCGCAGGTCGGCGACCTCGCGGCGAAGGTCGGCGACCTCGCGGCGAAGGTCGGCGATGTCGCCGTGCTGCAGTTCGGAATCGCCGCGCTCGTCCGCGACGGCGCCAGGCGTGACCTGCGACGGCGCAGCGGGTGCGTCCGCAAGCCGCTGCACCCACCGCGTTTCGCGCGTTCCCGGCGTACGCGCCAGCTCGGTGACGAGCGCACCTGCCGGGCGCTCAGCGAGCTCGTGCAGGAATGCTTCGACCGCGGAGACGTCGGCGAACGCATGCATGCGCTCGCAGTTGACCCTGAGCTCGGCGGCGGTCTGTGGCCCGCGCAACATCAGCGCCGCGACGATCGCGACCGACTGCGCAGGGATCGCGAGCACGCGATCGACGTTGTGCGCGTAGCGCATCGCGCGACCCCCGCTCGTCTCGACGATCCACGCGTCGGCCCGCAGCGCATCGAGCGTCGCCTGCACCTCGGCGTCGGTCACCGACATGACCGGATGGCGGCTCGTCTTCTGATTGCAGCCGGCGACCAGCGCATTCAGCGTCAGCGGGTAGGTATCGGGCACCGTGCGCTGCTTTTCGACGAGCACACCGAGCACGCGCGCTTCGAGACTCGACAGAACGGGAACGGTCATCGCCGGATCGACATGAAGTCCGCCATCAGTGTAGCCGGCGCGCCGTGCTGGTATCGTGGCGGCATTTCCCACGACGGCTGCGCTCGCGCCGACCGATTCTCATGGCCCACTCCACGGAAGTCACCAACATGGCGCTGTTCTGCGACTTCGAGAACATCGCCCTCGGAGTTCGTGACGCGCACTACGACAAGTTCGACATCGGCAAGGTGCTCGAGCGCCTCCTCCTGAAGGGAAGCATCGTCGTCAAGAAGGCGTACTGCGACTGGGAGCGCTACAAGGCCTTCAAGGCGCCGATGCACGAAGCATCGTTCGAGCTGATCGAGATCCCGCACGTGCGCCAGTCGGGGAAGAACTCGGCCGACATCCGGATGGTCGTCGACGCGCTCGACCTCTGCTACACGAAGGCGCATGTCGACACGTTCGTCATCATCAGCGGTGATTCCGATTTCTCGCCGCTGGTGTCGAAGCTGCGCGAGAACGCGAAATCGGTCATCGGCGTCGGCGTCAAGAATTCGACGTCCGACCTGCTGATCGCGAACTGCGACGAGTTCATCTACTACGACGACCTCGTGCGCGAGAAGAAGAAGACGTCGACGCGCCGCACCGCGCCGCGCGAGGCCGCGCCGCGATCGCGCGCTGGCGGGCGCAAGTCCGCGCCCGCCACTGCGGAGGCCGCACTCGCCGCCGCGGTCGAGGCGGCAGTTCCTTCCCCACCGGCAGCCGCGGTTGCCGCGACGACCGCGGGAGCGGCTCCAGGCGGCGATGCGGCGAACGACGGCGCCCCCGACGAGTCGGGCCGCCGCGACGACGCCGTCGATCTCGTCGTCGAGACCGTCGAAGCGCTTCTCTCCGAGCGCGGCGTCGAGGAGAAGATCTGGGGCTCGATGATCAAGCAGGCACTGCGGCGCCGCAAGCCCGGCTTCAACGAAAGCTATTACGGGTTCCGCTCGTTCAACGCCCTCCTCGAGGAAGCCGCGCGTCGCGGCGAGCTCGCGCTCGACCGCGACGACAAGTCCGGCGGCTACATCGTGCGGCTCGTCGCCGCCGACGACTGACGCGTCACCGGTCGGCGGGCGAGCGGCTGCTGGGTCGCCGTGCCGGTTACCGCGGACGCGCGCGTTTCCGCCACCGCCTGCAGCCGATCGGCAGTCGCGACGAACGTCTTTCCGCTCTCGAGCGAGACGATCGCGAGCGCCAGCAGCACGGCCAGCGTTCCCGCCCAGAGGACGTCGATCCCGCGGTCGCGCCGTGTCCACCGCACGCCCGGCGCAGCGGAGCGGGCATGGACGAGCGCGTGGAGCGCGTCGACCTGAGCCGGCGACATCGGGCTGACCAGATCGTCGTCTTCGCGATCGGGACGCGGTGCGGGTGGCGTGGCGCGATCACCTGCGTCGTTCGACGCCACCGGTAGCGTGGCCGGGCGCCGCACCAGCCCGAAACCCTCGGTCGGCGGCACGCGGCGTGTCGTCACGCGCGCGGAACGGGCCGGAGCCGGTTGCGAATAGCAGCCTCTTAGTGTGAGCGAATTTTCCATTTTCCTGCCTCGTGGCTTCGTTCGATGACGAAGCGAGTCTATTGGGCAGCACTCAGCAGGACAATCGATATCCGTTCGGGTAATATGCCAATCACGCTCACATATTGACCGGCGAATCCGATGACTGGGCCGACCCCGGTGCTTCACATCCCTCCGCTGCAGGCGCTGCGCGCGCTCGAGGCCGTTGCGCGCAGCGGCAGCCTGACGCGCGCCGCCGAGGCGCTCCACGTCACGCACGGTGCGATCAGCCACCAGTTGAAGGGCCTCGAGGAAGCGCTCGGCGTGGCTCTCGTCGAGCGTGCAGGGCGCGGCGTGCGGCTCACCGACGAGGGCGAGCGCTTCGCGAACCGCGTCAAGGTCGCGCTCTCCGAGCTCACCGAAGCGATGCGCGAGCTCACTGAGCGGCGCAACCCGCGCGCATTCCGCGTGACGGTGATGCCGTCGTTTGCCGCGCGCTGGCTGCTGCCGCGAATCGGGAGGTTCGTCGCCGCGAACCACGACATCGACCTCGACGTCCGCGCGACGCCGAGCCTCGTCGATTTCCGCCGCGACGATGTCGACGCCGGCATCCGCTACGGCGGCGGGAATTATCCCGGGCTCATCGCCGAGCACCTGATGGACGATGCGTTCTTCGTCGCCTGCAGCCCGCGCATCGACGGAGGTGTTCCGGCGCGACCGTCGGACCTAGCGCGCTATACGCTGCTTCGCTGCGAGGACGAGTTCTGGGAGCCGTGGTTCCGCGCCGCCGGCCTCGACTGGTCCGAGCCGGCGCGCGGTCCCAGGTACGAGGATGCGTCCCACCTGATGCAGGCTGCCGCCGACCGCCAGGGCATAGCACTCGCGCGGACTTCGCTGATCGGCAACGATCTCGCGAACGGCGTGCTGGTGCGCACGTTCGCGATTACCGTGCCGTCACCGCACCGCTACTTCCTCGTCTATCCCCCGCGCCTGTCCGGGTCGCCGAAGCTCGAGCGCTTCCGCGAGTGGCTGCACGACGAGATCGCGAAGGATGACAACGTGCCGACCGTGCACCCGCAGCCTGCGAAGCGTATCGCGCAGCGCCTCGCGATCATCGGCACCGCCAAGAGCGCGCACAACACCGCACAGTAGATACCGCGGTCGACCGGCGCGTACTGCTCCTCACCGCGCCCGCGAAGGCGGCGGCGCGAGTCCGACGAAAATGATGATGCCGTCACCGCCTGGGTTGAGGACGGCGTCGTTGTCGAATCTCGGCTTCCAGTTGTTGATCGACCATATGTTGCCCGCCCGGTCGATGACGACGCCTGTCTGACGCATCATCGGGATGTAGCTCGGCGGCTTACCCGCGCCGTACAGCGGATCACCGTTGTGCAGCAGCACTTCGCTGCCTGCCGACGGCACCGTGTAGCCCGTAGCCGGCGAGAGGGCGTCGCCGACACCCTTGCCGGGCGGGCAATGGCCTACCGTGCCGCGGAGTTCCGAGAGCCTGCCCGTGAACGTGTTGTCGACTCCGACCTGCAGCGGGCCGAAATTGGCGACCCGGACATTGCCGTCGCCGTCGATCGCCTTGTCCCGCGGGCCATTGATGCCGCCACGGTCGTAGCGCCCGATCTCGGTGCCGTCGGGACGCATCGCATAGACCATGCGGTCGCCCTGCGAGGCGATCCATGCGTTTCCTCGCAAGTCGATCGACAGACCTCGGAGACCCTGCCCGATGAAATGGCGGAATTGCCGCTGCAGACCCCGTTCACGAGCGCGTAGCTTGCAACGCTGCTCGGCGCCTTGCCGAGTCCGTTCGAAACCCAGGCCGTTCCGTCCCCGGCGATGGCGACGTCGAAAGGGCCGCTCCCGACATCCTGTCGGAACACGATGGATTTGTGCTGGTTTCCATGGATGAACACGTAGACGCTGCCGTCGGCGAAGCTCGGGATCCAGATATTTCCGTCGGGCGAGGGATCGCAGCCCGCGCACGGGACCCCATCCGAAATTGCCGAACCAGACGAAGCCGGTCGGATCGACGGTGACCCCGAATCCGGTCCCCAGATGCCTCCGCCGACGAGAGGCGAAACGGGCGTGCCCCGGCTGCCGGCTGCCGTCTGCCGGCTGACCGTTGGGCTCGAGCACCACGATCGCCTGACTCGAGTTGGGCGTATCCTGGATGACGTTGTTGGTGCCCCACGCGTATCCGCGCTGGTCGAACGCGAGATTGCCGGGGCCGCCGATCAGAAGGTCAGGGTCGTCCCTGCCGGAATCGTCGACCTTGACCGTGACGGTCCATGCGTCGGGGATCGTGGATAGGCGATGATCTTGGACGTCGCCGAGCGATGACAGCGCGTAGATCGCGGCGACATTGCTTCCGTGATCGCGGGCGAGATTCGCTACTGCCTCGGCGGTATTGTGCGGACGAGTGCCGCCGGGCGGAGTGGTCAGCGCGAACGGGCTCGACATGACACCGGGATTGCCGATGCATGCGGCGAGCAGGTTCGCAGGCGACCGCGTCAGTTGCAGCGAATTCGTCGGATCGGTCTTCTGTGGGCTACTCGAGCTACGCCTTGCTGTAGATCTCCGCGCCGGCCTCCACGAACTCCGCAGCCTTCGCCTCCATCCCTTTCGCGAGCGCCTCGGATTCGGCGAGGCCCTGCTGCGCAGCGAACTCGCGCACGTCCTGGGTGATCTTCATCGAGCAGAAGTGCGGCCCGCACATCGAGCAGAAGTGCGCGAGCTTGGCGCCGTGCTGCGGCAGCGTCTCGTCGTGGAATTCGCGCGCCTTGTCGGGATCGAGGCCGAGGTTGAACTGATCCTCCCAGCGGAACTCGAAGCGCGCCTTCGAGAGCGCGTTGTCGCGGATCTGCGCGCCGGGATGGCCCTTGGCGAGGTCGGCCGCGTGCGCGGCGATCTTGTAGGCGATGATGCCGTCCTTGACGTCGGTCTTGTTCGGGAGTCCCAGGTGCTCCTTCGGCGTCACGTAGCAGAGCATCGCCGTGCCGTACCAGCCGATCATCGCCGCGCCGATCGCGCTCGTGATGTGGTCGTAGCCGGGGGCGATGTCGGTGGTGAGCGGGCCCAGCGTGTAGAACGGCGCCTCGCCGCACAGGCGGAGCTGCTCGTCCATGTTGTGCTTGATCAGGTGCATCGGCACGTGGCCGGGGCCCTCGATCATCGTCTGCACGTCGTGCTTCCACGCGATTGTCGTGAGCTCGCCGAGCGTTGCGAGCTCGGCCATCTGCGCGTCGTCGTTGGCGTCGTAGCCCGACCCGGGGCGCAGCCCGTCACCGAGCGAGAACGCGACGTCGTACGCCTTCATGATCTCGCAGATGTCCTCGAAGTGCGTGTAGAGGAAGCTCTCGCGGTGATGCGCGAGGCACCACTTGGCCATGATCGATCCGCCGCGCGAGACGATGCCGGTCATCCGCTTCGCCGTCATCGGGATGTAGCGCAGAAGCACCCCGGCGTGGATCGTGAAGTAGTCGACGCCCTGCTCGGCCTGCTCGATCAGCGTGTCGCGGTACATCTCCCAGGTGAGCTCCTCGGCCTTGCCGTCGACCTTCTCGAGCGCCTGGTAGATCGGCACCGTGCCGATCGGCACCGGCGAGTTGCGAATGATCCACTCGCGCGTCTCGTGGATGTTCTTCCCGGTCGACAGGTCCATCACCGTGTCGGCGCCCCAGCGCGTCGCCCACGTCATCTTCTCGACTTCCTCGCCGATCGACGACGACACGGCCGAGTTGCCGATGTTGGCGTTGATCTTCACGAGGAAGTTACGGCCGATGATCATCGGCTCCGTTTCCGGATGATTGACGTTGCATGGGATGATCGCGCGCCCGCGCGCGACCTCGCTCCGCACGAACTCCGGCGTGATCGCGTCGGGAATCGCGGCGCCGAAGCTCCGGCCCGCGTGCTGGCGCGTGACGATCGCCGGCAGCGTGCGCAGCATCTCATCGCGCTTCAGGTTCTCGCGGATCGCGATGAACTCCATCTCCGGCGTCACGATGCCGCGGCGCGCGTAGTGCATCTGGCTCACATTGGCGCCGGCCTTCGCACGGCGGGGCTTGCGGCGGAGGTCGAAGCGCAGGCCTGCGAGCTCAACGTCGGCAAGCCGCGCGCGCCCGTAGGCCGACGTCGGCCCGTCGAGCGCGATCGTATCGTCGCGCTCGGCGATCCACGCCGCGCGAAGCGGCGGCAATCCGCGCCGGATGTCGATCTCGGCGGCGGGATCGGTGTACGGTCCCGAGGTGTCGTAGACGACGATCGGCGGATTGCGCTCGATTCCCATCGAGGCCGGCGTATCGCTCTGCGCGATCTCGCGCATTGGGACGCGCAGGTCGGGCCGCGATCCGGCGACATGGATCTTGCGCGAAGACGGAAGCGGCGCCACTGCGGCGGAATCGACCCTGGCGTCGCGGGCGAAGAACTGGTCGTTGGCGTTCATCGTGCTCCTCACGGGCGGCGGCGGAAGAGGAGCCGGAAGGCCACGCTTCCCTGCGCCGGCATTATCCGAACAGGTTCCAAGGGTGTCGTCTCACCGACCCGCGCAGCCGCGCGGGAAGGACCCCCAGCGTCGGGCCAAGTTTACGCCATCGACGGCGGGCGACAAGCGAGCTTCGCTACGGCTGGGGTGGAACCGGCGGCACTCGGCGCTCGGGCACCCGGTGGCTGCGCGCCGCTAGCATCAGCACACCGAGCAGCACGAGCAGTCCCGGAACGATGAAGCGCCAGCCGACCCAGTAGCGGTCGTGCGCGAGCCACGCGATGCCGATCGCGATCAGGAATGGTCCGATGACGATCGAATTCTTGTTGACGCCGTCGATCACCAGCACGGCGATCCCTGCGACGACGAACCCCGCCGAGATGATCCAGTCGATGTCCGGGAACAGGCGCAGTTCCCACAAAAGCCAGCCGAGACCGATGACGATCAGGGTGACCGGGAGCGATGCGTCTCTCATGTACGAGCACTCCGCTGTCGCAGGCGAGTGCTCAGCATAGCAAACGGATGCCGGCCGCGCGTTGCGCCAATGTGCCACGATGACGTTCTGCACGACGATCCGTCCGTGCAGATCTTGCAACCGGAGGTCGACCATCGCGTTCCCATTGCTCCCATTCGTCGTCGCCGCCGTGCTCGCAGGCGTTGCGCAGGCTGCGTGGGCGAGCGATCCCGGTCACTGCGCGGCGATCGCGGACGATCATGCCCGGCTCGCCTGCTACGACGCGGCGTTCGGCCACGAGTCGCCGGCGGGGCGCGTCGCCCAACCAAAGGCCGCGCTCGCGATCGCGCCCGAGCGCTCGATGATCGGCGAGCGCTGGTCGCGCTACGACGCCGCCACCGGCTATCCGTTCCTCATTCGCCTGCACAATCCGAACTACGTGATCCTGCGCCACGCCGATCGCGTGAATCCGACGCCTTCTTCGCCGACGCATCCGTGGACACAGGCGCCCGAGGACATCAATCGCGAGGAGCTCAAGTTCCAGGTGAGCTTCAAGGCGCGCGTCTGGGAGAGCGCCGACCGCGCGTTCGCAAGCTGGCTAGGCTACACGCAGCAGAGCAACTGGCAGGTGTTCAATGCGTCGCAGTCGCGTCCGTTCCGCGAGACCGACTACCAGCCCGAGCTCATGTTCGTCACGCAACCCGATCGTCCACTGATCGGGAACTGGCGCTGGCAGCTCTTCAACTTCGGCTTCGTGCACCAGTCGAATGGACGCTCCGGTACGCAATCGCGAAGCTGGAATCGCGTCTATGCGCAATTCGGGCTCGAGGACGATCGCGTCGGCGATGGCAGGCTGGGGCTCTTCGTCCGGCCGTGGCTGCGCGTTCACGAGCCGGCGACGAAGGACGACAACCCCGACATCACCGACTACCTCGGCTACGGCGACGTCTCGCTCCTGTGGCGCCGCGGCAGCCAGACGCTGACCGTCACGGGGCGCGGCAATCCGCGCACCGGCAAGGGGGCGCTCGAGCTCGAGTGGTCCGCCCCGGCGGTCGGGCCGTTCCGCGTCTACCTGCAGGCATTCACCGGATACGGCGAGAGCCTCATCGACTACAACTTCCGCCAGACCACCTTCGGCGTCGGCTTCTCGCTGAACGACCTGCTCTGAGCGTCAGTCGGCGGCGGATGCCGCCGGCGCCGGAGCGTGCGCGCGACGCGCGGCGACCCAGGTGCGGAAGCGCTCGAAGTACACGTAGATCACCGGCGTGATGAAGAGCGTGAGGAGCTGCGAGAACACGAGGCCGCCGACGACGGCGATGCCGAGCGAGCGGCGCGCAGCACCTCCGGCGCCGAGCGCGAGCGCGATCGGCAGGCTCCCCATCAACGCCGCCATCGTCGTCATCATGATCGGCCGGAACCGCGTGATGCACGCCTGGAAGATCGCCTCTTCCGCCGCCTTGCCCTGATTGCGCTGCGCGTCGATCGCGAAGTCGATCATCATGATCGCATTTTTCTTGACGATGCCGATCAGCATGATGATGCCGACGAACGCGTACATGTCGAGCACCTCGCCGAACAGCAGCAGCGTGACGAGTGCGCCGAGACCTGCGGTGGGGAGACCCGAGAGGATCGTCACCGGGTGCACGAAGCTCTCGTACAGGATCCCGAGCACGAGATAGATGACGAAGATCGCCATCACCAGCAGTGCACCCATCCCCTGCAGCGACGCCTGGAATGCCTGCGCCGACCCCTGGTAGGAGCCGTTGATCGATCCCGGCAGCCGCATCGCCGCCGTCGCGCGGTCGATCTCCTCGATCGCCTGCGACAGTGCGACCCCGGGCCGCGTATCGAACGAGATCGTGACCGACGGGAGTTGGCCGAGGTGGGTGATCGCGAGCGGCCCGATCGTCGGCTTCAGCGTCGCCACGGCGTTCAGCGGAACCAGCGCGCCGGTGTTCGAGCGCACGTACAGCATCGAAAGCACCGACGGATCGGTCTGGTACCGCGGCAGCAGCTCCATCACCACCCAGTACTGGTTGGTCGTGCCGTAAATCGTCGACACCTGGCGCGAGCCGTAGGCGTCGTAGAGCGTGTTCTCGATCGCCTCCGCGGAGACGCCGAGGGCCGACGCCTTGTTGCGGTCGATCTCGACGCTGATCTGCGGCTGCGTGATTTGCAGGTCGGAGGTCACGTCGAGAAGCCCGGGCAGCTTCGCGATCGCGGCCTCGACGCGCGGCGACCAAGCATACAGCTCGGCGCTGTTCGTGCCCTGCAGCGTGTACTGGTACTGGCTTTTGGTGAGCGTCCCGATGCGGATCGCGGGAATGTTCTGCACGTAAGCGCGGATTCCCGGAATCGTCTGCACAGTCGGGCGGAGCTCGCGCACGATCTCGTCGGCGGACGGGCGCTCGTTGCGCGGTTTCAGCGTCACGAACAGGCGGCCGTTGTTGAGCGAGCCCGTGGGGCCCCCGGCGCCGGCAAACGTCATCACGTTCTCGACATACGGGTTCCTGCGGATGATCGCTTCGACCTGCTGCTGCAGGTTCGCCATCGCGTCGAACGAGATATCCTGAGCGGCCTCGGTGATGACGAAGAGCTGCCCGACGTCGTCGCTCGGCAGGAAGCCTTTCGGCATCTTCGCGAACAGGAAGCCGGTGGCGACGAACATCGCCGCGAAGACGAGCATCACGAAGCGGCGATGGCCGAGCGTCCAGTGGAGGCCGCGGCGGTAGCCGGCGAGCATCGCGTTGAAGAAGCGCTCGGACACCGCGTAGATATGGCCGTGCCTCACCTCGCGGTCGACCTTCAGGATGCGGCTGCACAGGAGCGGCGTCAGCGTCAGCGACACAAAGCCCGAGATCAGTACCGCAACCATGATGGTGACGGCGAACTCGTGCAGGAGGCGCCCGACGATGCCGCCCATGAACAGCACCGGGATGAACACGGCGACGAGCGACAGCGTCATCGACACGATCGTGAAGCCGATCTCCTTCGCCCCGGAGAGCGTCGCTTGCATCCGCGATTCGCCCATCTCCATGTGGCGAGTGATGTTTTCCAGCATCACGATCGCGTCGTCAACGACGAAGCCGACGCACAGCGTCAGCGCCATCAGCGAGATGTTGTCGAGCGAATAGCCGAGCACGTACATCACCGCGAACGTGCCGATGATCGACAGCGGCAGCGCGAGGCTCGGGATCACGGTTGCGCGCACGCTGCGCAGGAAGGCGAAGATCACCAGCACGACGAGCCCGAGGGCGAGCAGCAGGGTGAACTGCACGTCGCGCACCGATTCGCGAATCGACTCGGAGCGATCGTAGAGCACCGACAGCTTGATCGACGGCGGGAGCGACGCCTGGAACGAAGGAAGGATGTGCTTGACCTGGTCGACGACCTCGATCGTGTTGGTGCCCGGCTGGCGGTAGATCGCGAGCACGACGCCGCGCGTGCCGTTGTACCAGGCGGCGGTCTTGTCGTTCTGCACGCTGTCGAGCACCCGCCCGAGCTGGTCGAGCCGGACGGGTGCGCCGTTGCGGTACGCGACGATGAGCGGCGCGTAGGCTTTGGCGTCGGTGAGCTGCCCGGTCGCCGTCACCGACGTGGCGCGGTGCGGGCCGTACAGTGTGCCGGTCGGCAGATTGACGTTGGCGCTGCCGACCGCCTGCTCGACGTCGGTCAGCGCGATGTTGCGCGAGGCGAGCTTGTTCGGGTCGAGCTGGATGCGGACGGCGTACTCCTGCGAGCCGAACACGAGCACCTGCGACACGCCGCTCACCGTCGAGATCTGCTGCGCGAGGTTGTTCTCGGCGTAGTCGTCGACGGTCGACAGCGGCTGCGTCTCCGACGTGAGCGCCAGCAGGAAGATCGAGAAATCGGACGGATTGACCTTGCGCTGGGTCGGCGGAGCGGGCATCGACGACGGCAGCTGGCGCGCCGCTGCGGCGATCGCCGACTGCACGTCCTGCGCGGCGGCGTCGATGTTGCGGTCGAGCGCGAACTGCAGCACGATCCGCGTGGTGCCGGTGCTCGACGTCGACGTCATCGAGTCGACTCCGGCGATGGTCGAGAACTGCTTCTCGAGCGGAGTCGCCACCGCCGACGCCATCGTGTCGGGGCTCGCGCCCGGGAGCTGCGCCTCGACCTGGATCGTCGGGAAGTCGACGTTGGGAAGCGCGTTGACCGGGAGCAGCCGGTATCCGACGATGCCGAAGATGAGGATGCCGATCATGACCAGCAGCGTCATGACCGGACGGCGAACGAACAGCGCCGAAATGCTCACGCGCCCTTCGCGCTGTCGATCGTCACCGCGACGCCCGGCGCGAGCCGCAGCTGCCCGGCCGTGACCACGCGCTCGCCGGGGGCCACGCCCGACGCGACGACCGCGTCGCCACTCTCGGTGCGCTCGATCTTCACCTTGCGCAGCGCGGCATGTCCGTCAGCGCTGACGACGAACACGTACTGACCGTCGGGCCCGTTCTGCACGGCGGTCGACGGCATGACGATCGCGTTCTTCTCATGCGTCAGCGTCAGCACGACGTTGACGAACTGCCCCGGCCAGAGCTCCCTGCCGGTGTTCGGGAACTCGGCCTTGAGCTTGATTGTGCCGGTCGAGACGTCGGTCGTGTTGTCGATGAAGGTGAGCTTCCCCGCAACCGGCGTGTCCGCCGGATTCGCGACCGGTATGCTGCCCGAGTTCGGAGCCGACGCGGTGACCGCGAGCTCGCCGTCGGCGAGGTACCTGCGCACCGCGTCGAGGTTCTGCTCGGGAATCGAGAACGACGCGTAGATCGGGCGCACCTGGTTGATCACCACCAACGCATTGGTGTCGTTGGCCTTCACCAGGTTGCCACGCTGGATCATGATCTTGCCGGCGTAGCCGGTGATCGGCGCCCGGATCGTGCAGTAGCTGAGCTGGAGCCTGACGCCTTCGATCGCCGCCTGGTCGGCGCGCACCTGAGCCGCGGCGCTCTCGGCATTCGCCTTCACCTGGCCGTAGGCGTCGGGCGAGATGAACTTCTGCGCGAGGAGGTCCTTGTAGCGCTTCTCCTGCTCGGCGGCGTGGTCGAGCACCGCGCGATCCTTCACGAGGTTCGCTTGCGCCTGTGCAAGCTGGGCCTCGAACGGACGGCGGTCGATCTCGAACAGCACCGCGCCCTGATGCACCTCCTCGCCTTCGGTGAAGCGCACGGCGACGATCTGGCCGTCGACGAGCGCCTTGACGGCGACCGTCGTGTACGGCTCGATGTTACCGATCGCGTAGATGCGAACCGGGACGTCGTGCCTCGCCACCGTCGCGACGGTGACCGGCACGGCGGCGACCACCTTCGGGGTGGCGGCGCGCGAGCCGGAGCGCTGGTGCATCAGCCATCCACCGATGCCGATCACCAGTATCGCCAACGCGGCCAGCGTCAGCGTGCGCCGCGCTCGTGTCATGCCGAAAGTCTCCTGGGCGTGGGCCGCATGCAGAGGTCGGCTCCGCGCATCGATTGCCGGCGCAATCCGTTACGACCAGTCGGGCTCTTCGTTGTTTCCGGAGCGGCTGCGACGGCGAATCTCGCGCAACCGATTGAATTGTATATGAGCCCGCTGCCGCGCGCGCGACGGAAACATTCGGAAACAGGCGCGGCCGATATGCCGACCACTGCCTCCCGGCGCGACATCCGAGCGCTGCGGAGTATCATCGCCTCCCGGCGCAACTGCCGACGCCAGTGTCGCGCCGCGGGTGTAGTTCAATGGCAGAACGGCAGCTTCCCAAGCTGCATACGAGGGTTCGATTCCCTTCACCCGCTCCAATCGAGGCGCTGCGCCGCGGCAGCGCGACCCTTCACGCCCGGCAATGCGACTCTTCTGCTCAGGAACAGCAACCGTTCCGCGCGCCGGCCGACACGGCGGCCCCCGCTGGCGCAGGGTTCGGCTTGCAGCACGACGCTGCGGCCGGTGACGCGGTTCGTTCAGGCTCACTCTGCGGGTGCGTCGCGTCGTCGCCGAAAGTCTGGATGCTCCCGAGCGTGCGATAGGTCTCCCAGGCAACGCCAGCGGGGTCGGTCACCCAGTACTTGTCGGAACGCGCATAACAGCAGCCGACTTCCTTCTCCTCGACGATGCCCGCGTCGGCCTCCGCGAGCCGGCTCTGCATCGCCCGCAGCTCCTCGTCGCTGTCGAGCTGGAAGCCGAGGTGGTTGACGCCTTGTCCTCCGGCCCGCGTGGAAATCGCGAAGTTGAGGCGTGGATCCTCGAGCATCCACTTTGCGTAATCGGGCTTGCGAACCGAAGGTTCCGCGCCGAACAGCTTCGAGTAGAACGCGATGCCTTCGTCGAGGTTACCGACGCCCACGTGCACGTGAAATCGTTTCATGACACCTTCCTCCTGCGCTGGGTCGGGGAAGCGCATTCATCGGCGCGGCTCGCGCCTCTGCAGCAGTTGTGGGTCAGGTAGTCGACGAGTCCGTTGACCGTATCGAATCGCGCCGAGTAGTAGATGAATCGGCCGGTCTGGCGACTGGCGACGAGTCCGGCGTGTGACAGTTCCTTCAGGTGGAACGACAGCGTGGCATTCGGCAGGTCGAGGTGAGTCGCGATTTCCCCGGCGGGCATTCCGCCGGGGCCACGCTCGACGAGCAAGCGAACGATGTCGAGGCGCGATTCCTGCGAGAGTCCGGTCAATGCCGCGAGTACTTTCGTTTTGTTCATGTTTCCAACAATATGGAAATAATGGTCTGCGGTCAAGCCGCATCGCGCACGACCGCCCGGAGCGGCCCGCCGGCAGACATGGGCCGACGGGCTTCCCGGTGCCGGACGAATCCGCCGCTCACGCGGCCGACGGCCCCTCGTCGTCGATCGGCAGGTAGCGCGACAGCCACAGCCCGGCGTCGATCATGCCGTTCGAGGCCTGGTCGATCCAGTCCGCGTAGCCGAGCAGCGCGGCGAGCGGTGCCTCGACTTCGAGCGTGAAGCGCCCGTCGTTCTGCTCGAGGCGTTCCGGCCGCGCGCGACGTCGATGGAGGTCGCGCTGGACCTGCGGCAGCCAGTCGGCATCACCCGCAAGCAGCAGCGTCATGTAAGGCTCGAGCACCGGCGGCCCGAGCGCGTAACGCACCTGCGGCGCGTGCACGACGATCGCCGTCCCGTGGCGGTCGGTGAGCGCGTCGATCGCCGGGCGCAGCAGCGCCTCGGCGCGGGCGAGGACGCGCAGTCGGTCGGGCTGCGCGATCAGCAGCACACCGTCCTCGTATGCCGGCGTGCGTCGCCAGATCTCGCGCAGCAGCGACTCCTGCACGATCGGGTCGGCGCTGGTGATCGCCTGCTCGATCGGGCATTCCGGATGGAGCAGCATGGGACCGCGACGAAACGGCGCGCGCACGCCCAGTCGGTCGATGAGCTCAAGCGTCATGGACGAACTCCTCGTTCTCGACGGCGATCACGCGCAGCTCGCGGATCGCGCGGTTGGGGAGCGACACCGCGATGCGCGCGCCCGGCGCAGCTCCGATCAGCGCGCGCGCGACCGGGGCGAAGACCGAGATCTTCGATACGGCGGCGTCGGCTTCGGCCGGGCGCACGATCTCGATCGTGCGGCGGGTGTTGCCCGGCCATTCGATGTAGGTGACGCGCGAATTGAGCGCGGCGAATGTGCCGCCGCGCAGCGCGGTGGCGGAAGCAGGCAGGTTGGACATCGGTTCCTCCCGGAAACGCGGACGAAGAGATGACCGCGCAGCACGATATCGTGCCGCCGCGGTCACACGGTGCGTCTCTCCCCGGCAACCGGGGCGCGCTCAGGAATCGAGTGGAGATTCGGGGCGCGCCGGGCTACCGGGCACGCCCGAGGAAGGCAAGGGTTCCCTGGTCGTAGCGATGACGACGAAGGGG
>DASVWR010000210.1:0-17838 GCA_036393115.1 Casimicrobiaceae bacterium | reverse complement strand
GTCCTTGCGCTCGTAGAGGCCCCGCTCGAACGCGACGACCGGCGCAATGAGCTGCTGCGCCTTCGCGTGGTTGCCGAGACCCGACGCGATCACCGACGCGAGGACAACCGGATAGTTGGCATCGCGCTGCTCGCCGAGGTTCCTCGATGGCAGCGTCTTGTGGAGTTCGAGCGAGTGCTCGATCTCGGTCTCAGCGGTCTTGTAATCATGCATCCACCACGACGCCTCGGCCGCGATACGCCACGTCTGGTCGAGCGCGCGGTCGCGGCCGTCTTTCGCCCCCGGTCCTGGCGGCTTCATCGCCTCCAGGCGCTTCGCCGATTCGCGCGCCATCCGGTGTGCGGTCGCAAAGTCGCCGTTCGCCCAGGGAATCGCGAACTCGCCATACCCGATGGGTCCGGTTGGATAACCGAGGTACCCGAGGAATTCGGGAAGGAACGCCCTCCCGAACGAACCTTCGGGCTGGTTCGAAACCGAGAGCGCAACGTATTTCCGGTTCACCGCGAGCGCCTTCGAAGCGCTCGCATCGTCGCCGTTGTCCGCGTCGAACCGCGCGAGGTATCCGGAAGCAAGCCCCAGCACCTGGCCGATGATCGCCGCCGCCTTGACCCGCGTGCCCACCGCGAGCGCGGCTTCGAGCGAGGCGCGCCCGCCTGCGACGTCACCCAGGCTGAAGAGCTCTCCGGCGATCTGGGTACGCGCATCGACCAGGTTGTTCCAGGCGATTTGGTTGGTGGGGTCGAGGGCGACCGTCTTCTCCCAGTCGCGCTCCGCCTTGCGCTGGAACTCGAGCGCCGAGCGAATGTGAAGATCGGTCCAGTTGACCCCTGACAATATTTCGTCCATCAGCGCCTCGGCGCGAAGCGCCGACATGTTGCCCGGCTGCGCGGTGAGCACCTTGGCCGTCACCTCCAGCGCATCCTTGCCAATGTCGCGAAGCTGCGCGTTGCGCCCGAGGGTCTGCAGCGCCGTCATCTGCCAACCGGAGGATTCGGCATACGCGACCGCCGCCGGAACGTCGTCGAGCGACAAGTTCGCGAGGCCACGGCTCGCCGCGCGCGATTCATCGAGGGTCTTGATCGCGGCTTCGTAATCTCCCGCCACCTGCTGCGCATAGCCCTGAAAGAGCGTGACGAGACCGAAAGCGCGGCGCACCTCGACCGACGGCGATGGCGCCTGCATCAATGGGCGCAGCACGTCGACGGATTTCGCCGCGAGCGCCAGCTCGTCCGGAATCCTGAGCTCGCTGCTCGCGACCCGCGCCTGCGACGTGAGGCCGAGCGCCAGCCCGATCGCCGCCGCCTCCGAGTTGTCGCCACCGGCCCTCAACTTTTCCAGCGTCGACACCGCGTCGGCGAGCGCCGCCCTGGCTTCGGGGAGCTTCGACTGATTCCGCAGCGCCGCCCCGTAGCGCACGAGCGCCAGCGCGCGGTTGCGATCGGTCTCGGGGGTTCGAAGTGCGGCCGGCAGGTCGGCGTAGTAATCGACGGCGCGCTTCGCGAGTGACGCGACGATGTCGAGGCGTCCGATCGGCTCGAGCTCCTGGTAGAAGTCGTCGAGGAGATAGACGATCAGTCTCTCGGCTTCTCCGCGCGCGGTATCGGCGAGCCTGCGAGTCTCCTGTGCGGCCACCTCCGCGCGCTGCGCGCGTTTCATGCTCGTATAGCCGAAGATCGCGCCGGCGACGGCGCCGATCGCCAGCACGATGCACACCGCAGCCACCTGCCGCGCTCGCACCAGAGCCTTATGCGTTGCCGCCTCGCGCGCCTTCTGCTCGGCGAGCCGGCGCTCGGCTTCGTCGCGAGCTTCGCGCTCCTTCCTAAGCTCGCGGCTCGCGACGACAACGCTGCAGAGAACATCGTGGGTGAGCTCGACCCGTCGCAGGTCGAGCCGCTCCTCGATCCGCAGGAGCCGCCGGTCGATGAGCGTTGCAAGCGCGCGCGGTGCGCCCGCGGCATCGAACGCCCGCCTCACCCGCTCCTCGGCTACGCTCTCGCGGAAGCCCGACTCGGTGAGGAGCTCGTCCTCGATGAATCGGCGTACCGCAGCGGGCTGGTCGGCAAGCGAGCGCTCGTAGAATTCAGTGAGGATCGTGTCGCGCGAGCCCGCGAGGAGCGCCGCCGAGATTTCGGCGGCGCCCTGGGCGATGCGCGCATTGTTGAGCTCGCGGCAGATGAGCGACAAGAGCGACGGCTCGACCTCGGCGTTGCGAAGCTCGGAGCCGCCTGCGACGAAGCGCACGATCGCCTCGGCGACCTCCTCCGACACGAGCGTTCCGCCGGGCTTTCTCACGGCCTGGAGCGCCTGCTCGCCGGTCATCCGCGCGAGACGCATCCGGTTCTGTGTGACCGAAGGCATCTTCGCCTTCACCGACTCGAGTTGCGCGAGGTAGTCCTCGCGGAGCGCGATCAGCACACGGTAGTCGCTGCGCGCGAAGTCGAACCGCTCGGCGATCGAGTCGTCAGCGTCGATCGCCGCTTCGAGCTTCTTCGGCGGCCGATTCTCGACGAGATCGGCGAGCTCGTCGATGAACTCCGCCGCCTTCGCCCGTCCGGCGTCGTCGGACTGCGCCAGGGTGAAGATCTCCTCGAACTGGTCGAAGATCAGGAGCGGGATGAGCGGCGCGCCCGTCGCGTCGTGCAGAACGTCGCTGCGATGGTGCAGGAACTCCCACAGTGATTCGCCCGCCACCGCGACACCGGGCTGCGTCCACGCGCCCGATACACCGGTCGCGCGGAGGATGGCTTCCTTGATCTGCTCGGACGGCGGCGGCGTCGCGGCTGCATAGTCGACGCGAACGTACACCGGGCAGTAGCCGAGTCCGCGCAGCCGGGGCACGATGCCCGCCCGCAGGATCGACGTCTTGCCGAGCCCGGACTGGCCGAACAGCAGCGTCAACGTCTTGCGCTGAACGCGTCGTGCGAGCTCGGCGACCTCGTCCTCGCGGCCGTAGAAGAACCCCTGCGTCTCTTCGCTGAACGACGCGAGCCCGAGCCACGGGTGCTCGACATCGACCTGCGACGTCGCCGCCGGTGAAGCAGGTGTCGCCGGGGTCGCTGTCGACGACGCGGTCGAATCGTTCACGATCGGGCGAACGTCATCGTCACGGCGTCGCGCGTCAGCTGCGCGCCGCCAGGTGATTTTTCAGGTGCTGCGCGAACTCGGGCGCGACCTCCCCTCCCGGAAGCCGCGTGACGTGCAGCGCCTTGAACCTGTCGGGAATGCGCGCAGCGACCGGGTCGGTGTCGTCGATCGATACCGGCAGGATGAACAGCGCACCCTCGGCGATGTTGCGCGAGCGATCGAGCGCGTAGCTCCACTCGCGCCGGAAATAGCCTTCGAGCCTGCGCTCGGTCGTCGCCGAGATCACCGGAATGAAGTACGCGCAGCGCGCGATGTTGCGCTGGATCTTGCGATCGTAATCGTCGCCGCCTTCGAGGCGATCGACGTCGAACCAGGTCTTCACGCCTGCGGCGTCGAGGCCGGCCTTCAACCGCTGGACCGCCGAGAGGTCCTCGCGCGCGTAACTGATGAAGACCGCGTCGTCGGGCATCTCGCGCTCGGGTGGCGCGAAGCGCTGCGGCCGCGCGAGCTCGATCACGTCGGCGGGCTTGCGGCGCGCGGTCCAGCGCCGGTGCAGCTCGTCGACGAATTTGCCTGCACCGGCATAGACGCGCGTCCTCAGGCTCACCTGCTGCAGGAAGTTCATCAGCCGCGCGTCGCCGACCGAGTGGCTGTCCGCCAGCACCTCGCCCACGTCGCGCGGGTCGGACAACCGGTGCCGCTTGGTCATGCGCAGAAAGAGGCGCGCGAGCCAGTTCGTGAAGCTGCTGCCGATGAACAGCAGATGGTTATGCTCGAGCTCGTGGAAGAGCTTCTCGGGCGTCAGGTGCTCGCTTTGCAGCGCGCAGATGAACTCGAGGGTGTCCTCGTCGGAGATGACGTACGTGGGAGACGCCGACAGGCGTCCGAGCAGGTGATAGACGACCGGTCGTACGAGCTTTTCGCGCTCTGCCGGCAGGTCGACGACCCGGTTCGGTGCGTAAGCGAGCACCTCGGTCGCCTGCGCCCCCTGAAAGCGCTCGGCGTTAATCGCCTGCTCGAGCAGCGGATCGAAAGTCGTCGTGACGAAGAGGTCGAAATCGGTGATCTGCGCGAGCTGCCTCAGCGGCAGCGGCGGCTCGAACGCGACGTCGCGAAACAGGCTGCGAAGGCGCGTGTAGGCCTCTTCGCGCCGTCCGCGCGAGGCGAGAAACCAGCAGACGACGTCGTTGAGGTTGTACGGCTGCGGGAGCGCCCCCGTATCGACGCCGAGCTTCACCGCGAGCTTCTCGGCCGCCCAGTCGTAGAGGAGCCGCGGACCCGCCTCGGTATCGACCTGCAGGAGTTCGGGACCGAGAATCGGAATGACGCGGCGCTCCTCGATGAAGTCGAGGAGGTCCGCCCAGGCATCGTCGTCGAGGGTCGTGAGCGGAGTGTGGAAGGGCAGTGGATCGGTCATCGCGCGCCAGCGCTCGTCCGAAAGCGTCCCGTCTCAACGCGCCGGTCCGTCGCGGACTTCCTCCGCGCCCCGGAGCGCGCAACAGTCTCCACGAAACCCGCGACAGGGTCAACGGCCGTCCGCATCGGCGGCGTCGCCGAAGACCTCCTTCGTATGCTGGCCGAGCCGCGGCGGCTCGCTGCGGTACGTCGAGGGTGTGCGCGACAGCTTGATCGGCGAAGCAATCCCGCGATAGTCGCCGATGCGCACGCACATGCCGCGATGGACCGTGTGCGGCTGGCCGAGCGCCTCGCCGACGCCGAGCACCGGCGCGCTCGGCACGCCGCGATGCACCAGCGTCTCGGCGAGCCGCGCGCCGTCCCACGATGCGAAGCGACGCTCGAGCTCGTCGCGAAGCTCGCGCCGATGGCCGTTGCGCGTCCGGTTGTCGACGAAACGCGGGTCATCGACGAGCTCGGGCGCGCCGATGACCGCGCAGAGCGCGGCGAACTGCGCGTTGTTGCCGACGGCGAGAAAGATGTCCGCGCCGCCGGTGTGGAACATATCGTAGGGCGTGATGTTCGGATGGGCGCTGCCGGTGCGCTCCGGCTCGACCCCCGAATAGAAGTAGTTGGAGGCATGCGGGTGCAGGATCGCGAGCGCGCTGTCGAACAGCGTCGCCTCGACGAACTGCCCGTGCCCGCTCGTCTCGCGCTCGCGCAGCGCCATCAGGATCCCGGCCGCTGCATTGAGGCCGGTGACGATGTCGACGATCGGCACGCCGATGCGCAGCGGCGGCCCGTCAGCCTCACCGTTGACGCTCATCAGCCCGGTGAATGCCTGAACCGCGGCGTCATAGCCCGGCAGCGCGCCGAGCGGGCCGTCGGCGCCGTAGCCCGACACGCGACAGTGGACGAGACGCGGAAAGCGCTTCTCGAGCGTCTGCTCGTACCCCAGCTCCCAGCGCTCGAGCGTGCCGATCTTGAAGTTCTCGACCAGCACGTCGGCAGTTTCGAGAAGCTGCAGCAGCCGGTCGCGATCGCGCGGCGCCCCAAGGTCGAGCACGACGCCGAGCTTGTTGCGGTTGACGCCGAGGAAATACGCCGACGTGTCGCCTTCGAACGGCGGGCCCCAGCCGCGGGTGTCGTCACCCGCCGGCGGCTCGACCTTGATGACCTCCGCACCGTGATCGGCGAGAAGCTGCGTGCAGTACGGGCCGCCGAGCACCCGCGTGAGGTCGACGACCCGAAGGCCCGCGAGAGATCCTGGTGCGGTCGTCGGCTCCATCGGTCAGCCGCCATTGTTGCACGGCGGCGAGGCCCACGTAGACAGGTTCCCTCATCGGCGCCCTCGTGCACGGCGCACTGCGTTGTCGGCGACGCTTCCTGCGGCGTCACCGTCGGCGCCGCAGATCGCTCAGTGCCGCAGCGATACCGTGCGCAGATACGGCTTCCAGGTCTTGAAGCCTTGCGGGTACTTCTTCTTCGCATCGTCATCCGACAGTGATGCCGGAATGACGACCGCGTCGCCCGGCTTCCAGTTGACCGGCGTCGAGACATTCTCCTTAGCGTTCAACTGCAGCGCATCGAGAAGGCGCAGCACTTCGTCGAAGTTCCTGCCGGCGCTCATCGGATAGACGAGGATCGCCTTCACCTTCTTGTCGGGGCCGACGATGAAGACGTTGCGAACGGTTTGATTGTCGACCGCCGTGCGCGGCCCTCCTCCGTTCGCGTTCGGGTGGATCATGTCGTAGGCCTTGGCGACCGCGAGGTCGGCGTCGCCGATCATCGGGTACCCGACCGCGGTGCCCTGCGTCTCCTCGATGTCCTTCGCCCAGCGAGTGTGGTCGGACACCGGATCGACGCTGAGACCGATGATCTTCGCGTTGCGCTTCGCGAATTCGGGCTCGATCTTCGCCATGTAGCCGAGCTCGGTCGTGCACACCGGCGTGAAGTCCTTCGGGTGCGAGAACAGGATCGCCCAGTGGTCGCCGATCCAGTCGTGAAAGCGGATGCGTCCCTGGGTCGTGTCTGCGGTGAAATCGGGTGCGACGTCGCCGATGTGAATGGCCATTGCTGATCTCCTTGCCGGGAAGGGTGACGGGAGTGCTGCGTGCGCTCCGAATCGAAAGAACTCGAGCCTATCGGTCTTCGCCGGCCGCGTGAAATGACTTTCGGGAAATTGCATATTCCAACGGGTGCGAAATCACTGCCGGACATATCCGTATGCCACAAGACCATTTCCGTCGCGCGCGGGCCTCGCATAGAGTGCGGGACCGACTGACGCATCGATCGCCATGTCCGCTTCCCCCGCTCTGCTGCCAGTTCCGCTGTCCGAGGAGAAATCCGCCGCCGTCGCCCGCCTCGTCGAAGATCTCGACAGCGAGCGGCTCTGGTGGCTGTCGGGCTATTTCGCGGGGCTCGCACGCGTTGCCCGTGCGAGCCAGCCCGTGCGCCCGATTCGCCCCGCGACGAGCACGGGGGGGAGCGAAGCGACGCCGCTGACGATCGTCTACGGAAGCCAGACTGGAAACGCACGCCGGCTTGCCGAAGCACTCGCCGAGCAGGCGGCAGCCGCGGGAGTCGCAGCGCGCCTGATGCGCGCCGATGGCTACCCGGTCCGCGAGATCAAGCACGAGCGGCTTCTCTACCTGATCCTCAGCACGCAAGGTGACGGCGAGCCGTCGGACGATGCGCGGGGGTTGTTCGATTTTCTCGAGAGCCGGCGGGTGCAGAAGCTCGATTCGCTGCGTTACGCCGTGCTCGGACTCGGTGACTCGAGCTACCCGCAGTTCTGCGCGGCGGCGCGGCGGCTTGACGAGCGCCTTGCCGAGCTCGGCGCGCAGCGCCTCCTCGACCGTGGCGAGGCCGACGTCGACATCGCAGGCGTCGCCACACCCTGGCTGCAGCGGGCAATCGATGCGGTCCAGCGCGTCGCGCACGCGTCGCCGGCTCCATCGGGGACCGTCGTATCGCTGCGTAACGCGTTGGCGTCGTCGGGGTCGCGCGAGCGGCCGTACGCCGCCGAGATCGTGGCAAATCTGCCGCTCACGTTCGGCGGCGACAAGGACGTTCGCCACATCGAGCTTGCGCTCGAGGAAACGGGTCTCTCCTACGAGCCCGGCGATGCACTGGGGCTGTGGCCGGTGAACCCCGCTCCGGTGGTCGACGCGACCCTGGACGCGCTTGGCCTCGACGCGGCTGCGCCGGTCACGATCGCCGGTGACACGCTCGCGCTTCGCACGTGGCTCTCCGAAAGGCGCGAGCTCACTCGGCTCGCGAGGCCGTTCCTGCAGGCGCACGCCGCGCGCGCCCGGAGTGCCGAGCTCGATGCGATCCTCGACGCAGCGGACGCGAAGACGTTCGGGCAGTGGATGCGCGATCACCAGGTCGTCGACGTCCTGCGCCGCTATCCGGCGACGTGGTCGGCGCAGTCGCTGGTCGAGGCGCTTCACCCCCTTGCGCCGCGCCTCTACTCGATCGCTTCGAGCCAGAAGCAGGTCGGCGACGAAGCTCACCTGACGGTCGCGCACGTGCGCAGCATGACGGCCGGCGGGTGGCACTGGGGCGCCGCATCGCACCAGCTGGCGACCGGCGAGCCTGGTGCGCGAGCGAACGTGTACGTCGAGCGCAACGACCGCTTCCGCCTTCCCCTCGATCACGCGCGCGACGTCGTCATGATCGGGCCCGGCACCGGCGTTGCCCCGTTCCGCGCGTTTCTGCAGGAGCGCGAGGCGATCGGTGCAACCGGACGCAACTGGCTCGTCTTCGGCAACCCCCGCCTCAGGAACGACTTCCTGTATCAGGTCGAATGGCTGCGTGCGCTCGAGACCGGCCGGCTGCACCGTCTGGACCTCGCGTTCTCGCGCGACCAGGATGAAAAGCTCTACGTCCAGCAGCGACTGCGCGAGCACGGCCGCCGACTCTACGACTGGCTCGAGCAGGGTGCATACGTCTACGTCTGCGGGGCGATCGCCATGGCGAAGGATGTGCACGCGGCGCTGGTCGAAATCATCGCCGAGCACGGCGGCAGGTCGCCGGACGCCGCCGCGGAATACGTCGACGCGTTGCAGCGCGACGGCCGCTACGCACGGGACGCCTACTGATGGGCGCCCCGCGCTCGACGGAAGACATCAAGCGGGCGAGCGCGCGCCTGCGCGGCGAGCTCGTCGAAAGTCTCGCGGACGCCGCGACCGGCGCGCTGCGCGAGGACGATCGCACTCTGATCAAGTTCCACGGCAGCTATCAGCAGGACGATCGCGACGTGCGCGACGCGCGTAGGATCGCGAGGCTCGAGCCGGCCTACGGATTCATGATCCGCATGCGCCTGCCCGGCGGAATGGTGACGCCGCGCCAGTGGTTGCAGCTCGATACCGTCGCCGGCACGTTCGCCGAGCGGGGCCTGCGCATCACGACGCGTCAGGCGCTGCAGCTCCACGGGGTGCAGAAGCGCGATCTTCGCGCGACGATGCGTGCGATCAATGGTGCGATGATCGACACGATCGCCGCGTGCGGCGACGTCAGCCGCAACGTCGTCGTATCCGCCAATCCGCTGCAATCGCGGCTCCACGCAGCCGTGCGCGCCGAGGCGGTTCGCCTGTCGGACCACTTCCTGCCGCGCACGCGCGCCTACTACGAGATCTGGCTCGGCGAGGAGCGCGGCGCGGCGAGCGGCAGCGAGGACGAGCCGATCTATGGGGAGACGTATCTTCCGCGCAAGTTCAAGATCGGCTTCGCGGTTCCGCCGACGAACGACATCGACGTGTTCGCGCAGGACCTCGGGTTCATCGCGATCGTCGAGGATGGCGAGCTTGCCGGCTACAACGTGGCGGCGGGCGGTGGCATGGGGGTCACGCACGGCGATCCGGCAACGTATCCGCGTCTTGCCAGCATGCTCGGCTTCGTTCCGCGCGACGCCGTGACAGCCGTCGCCGAGGCGGTGGTGACCACGCAGCGCGACTTTGGGGACCGCGCCGACCGCAAGCACGCGCGCCTCAAGTACACGATCGACGTTCGCGGCCTGCCGTGGTTCCGCGCAGAAGTGGAGCGCCGCGCCGGTGTCGCCTTCCCACCTTCGCGCCCGTTCGAGTTCGCCCACAATGGCGACCGCTTCGGCTGGATCGAAGGCGAAGACGGATTGCATCATCTGACGCTGCACGTCGCAGCCGGGCGAGTCTGGGACCGCGACGGACTCCGGCTGCAGAGCGGCCTGCGTCGCGTCGCCGACGCGCTCGCGAGGGACGAGGCGGCAGGAGCGCACTTTCGTCTCACTGCGAATCAGAATCTGATCGTCGCCGCCGTCCCGGCAAGCCTCCGCACGACGCTCGACGCGCTGGTCGCGGAGTACGACCTGGATACCGGTCGCCACAGCAGCGCGCTGCGCCGCGACGCGCTCGCCTGTGTCGCACTGCCGACCTGCGGCCTCGCGATGGCCGAGGCCGAGCGCTACCTGCCGCAGATCGTCGGCGTGCTCGAGCGACTGCTCGAGCGTCACGGGCTTATCGACGCACCGATTCACCTGCGCGTCAGCGGCTGCCCCAACGGCTGCTCGCGCCCGTACCTCGGAGAGATCGCACTGATCGGCAGAGCCGTGGGGCGCTACAACGTGATGCTCGGCGCCGACCATCGCGGCCAGAGGCTCGGCGTGCTCTATCGCGAGAACGTCGCCGAGGAGCAAATTGTCGAGGCGCTCGATCCCCTCCTCGCCGCATACGCGCGCGAACGCATGGCGGACGAGCGCTTCGGCGACTTCCTGGTCCGACGCGAGCTTGTGAACGCCACGGCGGGGCCGGTGCCGGTGAGCCCGGTGCCCGCGAGCAATCCAACCGTGGAAGCGACATGATCGCGCTCACCTGCCAGCGAACCGGATCGGTGGCGCTGGTCGGCGCGGGCCCCGGTGATCCGGAGCTCCTGACGCTGCGCGCGCTACGTCTGCTCGCCCAAGCCGACGTGATCCTGTACGACAGCCTCGTCGGCGACGGCGTGCTCGCCCTGGCGCGACGTGGCGCCGAGTGCATCGCGGTCGGCAAGCGCGCCCGCAGCGAAGGCGTCGCGCAGGAACGCATCCATGAGCTGCTCGTCCGTCATGCGCGCGCGGGCAAGCGGGTCGTCCGGCTCAAGGGTGGTGACCCGTTCGTGTTCGGCCGCGGCGGCGAGGAACTCGAGGCGCTGCGCGCGCACGGAATCCGGTACGAGGTCGTGCCCGGAGTGACGGCCGCCCTCGCCTGCGCGGCCTCCGCAGCCATTCCGCTCACGCACCGCGAGCACGCGCACTCGCTTTGCCTCGTCACCGCTCATTGCAGGGAGTCGCTCGACGCACTCGACTGGCGCGCGCTCGCCGGAGAGCACCAGACGCTCGCCGTGTACATGGGTGTCGCCAGCCTGCAGCGCTTGCGCGACCGCCTGATTGCCTATGGACGTCGCGCTTCGACCCCATTTGCGCTCATCGAGAACGGAACGCGGCCGGAGCAGCGTCTCGTCACGGGCGTGCTGGGCGAGCTTCCCGAGCGGGCGCAAACGCACGCCGTTCGCTCGCCTGCGCTCCTCGTCATCGGCGAAGTCGCGCGCTTCGCCGCGCTGCGGGCGCGGTCCGACGTCCCAAAGGAACCCGTGCCGGACTTCACCGCCCCAGCCGCGCGTACTGCTCGCGCAGCTTGTCGAGCGTCGCGTTGAATCCGGCGAGGCGCTCGCGCTCCTGGGCGACGACGGCGCCCGGAGCACGCGCGACGAACCCCTCGTTGGCGAGCTTCGCCTGCGCCCGCGCGATCTCGCCCTCGTGGCGCGCGATGTCCTTCGCGAGGCGCGCGCGCTCGGCGGCGACGTCGATCTCGACATGCAGCATGAGGCTCGTCGTGCCGACGATCTGCACCGGCGCCGTCGAGCGCGGAAGCTCCGGCACGATGCGCACCTCGGAAAGGCGCGCGAGCGCAGCGAGGTACGGCGCGAATGCCTCGAGCTCATCCGACTTGCCGGTCGCGATCAGCGGTACCTTCTCGGCGGGCGACAGGTTCATCGCCGAGCGCAGCGTGCGGCTCGCATTGGCGACCTCCTTGAAGTGCACCATCGTCGCGGCCGCCTCGGCATCGATGCGCGCAGGATCGGCGACCGGGTACGGCTGCAGCGAAACGGTGTCGCCGGTGCGCCCCGCGAGCGGAGCCACCTTCTGCCAGAGCTCCTCGGAAATGAACGGAATGAACGGGTGCGCGAGGCGCAGCGCAGCCTCGAGCACGCGCACGAGGAGCGCACGCGTCCCACGCGCGGTCGCGGCGTCGCCGGCAGCGTCCGCGCGCGCGAGCTGTACCTTCGCGAGCTCGACGTACCAGTCGCAGTATTCGTCCCAGACAAACTCGTAGAGCGCTCGTGCGGCGAGATCGAAGCGATACTGGTCGAGTCCTTCGTGGATCTCGCGCTCGGCCTGCTGCAGGCGGCCGACGAGCCAGCGATCGACGAAGCTTTGCGCGCGCGGAAGCGATTCGTCGGTACCGCAGTCCTTTCCTTCGACGTTCATCAGGACGAAGCGTGTCGCGTTCCACAACTTGTTGCAGAAGTTGCGATAGCCCTCGCAACGGGCGAGGTCGAAGTTGAGAGTTCGATTGAAGGTCGCGAGCGAAGCGAAGGTGAAGCGCAGTGCGTCGGCGCCGAAGGCGGGAATGCCGTTCGGGTAGTGCGAACGCGTCCGCTTCGCGACCCGGTCGGTCTGGCGCGGATCCATCATGTTCGCGGTGCTCTTTGCGACCAGCGTTTCGATGTCGACACCGTCGATCAGGTCGATCGGGTCGAGCACGTTGCCTTTCGACTTCGACATCTTCTGCCCATCGGCGTCGCGCACGATCGCGTTGATGTAGACGTCGCGAAACGGCACCTTGCCGGTGAAGAGGGTCGTCGTCATGATCATCCGCGCGACCCAGAAGAAGATGATGTCGAAGCCGGTGACAAGCACCGACGACGGCAGGAACGTGGCGAGCTCGCGCGTCGTCGAAGGCCAGCCGAGCGTCGAATGGCACCACAGCGCCGAGCTGAACCAAGTGTCGAGGACGTCCTCGTCGCGCGTGAACGACGCCGGCGCACGGCCGAGCTTCGCCACCGCCTGGGCGCGCGCCTCGTTCTCGCTGCGCGCGACATGGACGTTGCCCGCCTCGTCGTACCACGCCGGGATCTGGTGTCCCCACCAGAGCTGGCGCGAGATGCACCAGTCCTGGATGTTTTCGATCCAGTGCAGGTAGGTCGAGATCCATTCCTCGGGAACGAAGCGCACGCGCCCGCGCTCGCCGCTCTGCGGGTCGACGATGCCGGCGTCGGACACCGCCGCGAGGCAGAGATCCTGGATCGACCGTCCCGGCCACAGCGCGTGGTCGGCCGGAGCGGGCTTTCGCATCGCGACGTACCACTGGTCGGTCAGCATCGGCTCGACTGCCTGGCCGGTTCGCCCGCAGCGCGGCACGATCATCCGGTGCTTCTTCTCGGCGACCACGCGACCGTCGGCGCGAAGATCGGCAAGCACCGCCTTGCGCGCCGCGTAGCGATCGAGCCCGCGGTACTTCGCCGGTGCGTTGTCGTTGACTGTCGCGTCGAGATTGAAGATCGGCAGCGCAGCGAGGCCGTGGCGCTGGCCGATCGCCCAGTCGTTGAAGTCGTGTGCCGGCGTGATCTTGACGACACCGGTCCCGAATTCGCGATCGACGTAATCGTCGGCGATCACCGGGATATCGCGTCCGGCGAGAGGCAGCCGCACCGTCCTGCCGACGAACGCGCGGTAGCGCTCGTCGTCGGGGTGCACGGCGACCGCGGTATCGCCGAGCATCGTCTCGGGGCGCGTCGTCGCGACGGTGAGCGTGCCCGAGCCGTCGGCGAGCGGATAGGAGAGCTCCCAGATCGTGCCCTCCTCTTCCTCGCTGTCGACTTCGAGGTCCGACACCGCGGTCATCAGCGTCGGATCCCAGTTGACGAGCCGCTTGCCCCGGTAGATGAGCCCGTCGTCGTAGAGGCGCACGAAGGTCTCGCGCACCGCCGCGGAGAGGCCCTCGTCCATCGTGAAGCGCTCGCGCGACCAGTCGGCCGACGCGCCGAGGCGGCGCATCTGATTGGTGATCGCGCCGCCCGACTGCTTCTTCCACGCCCACACGCGTTCGACGAAAGCCTCGCGACCAAGGTCGTGGCGCGTCTTGCCTTCGGCCTTCAACTGCTGCTCGACGACGATCTGCGTTGCGATCCCCGCATGATCGGTACCGACCTGCCACAGCGTGTTGTCGCCGCGCATCCGGTGGTAGCGGATCAGGATGTCCATCAGTGTCTGCTGGAACGCGTGCCCCATGTGCAGCGTTCCGGTGACGTTCGGAGGTGGAAGCTGGATGCAGTACGGCGCAGCGCCGGGCGCATACGAAGGCTCGAAACAGCCGTTCGACTCCCAGATCGGGTACCACTTCGCCTCGATGGCGTGGGGCTCGAAGCTCTTCGGAAGTTCCATGACGGCGACGCGCGAAAAAAGGGAAATTGTATCGGAGGCAGCGCGTTCGCCGCGCGGCGCGCTTCGAGGACGGTTTCAGTACGAGGCGTTGAGCCGCGCCAGCGCATCACTTGCGATGGCAAGCGAGGCGGTGAGGCCGGGTGACTCGATGCCGAAGAGGTTGACGAGCCCCGCGACGCCGTGCTCCTGCGGGCCTTCGATTATGAAATCGCGCGCGGGCTCGTCCGGACCCTGAACCTTGGGGCGGATCCCCGCATAGTCGGGAACGAGGGCACCGTCCGGCAATCCCGGCCAGTAGTGCCGGATCGCCGGGTAGAACCGATCGGCGCGCGACGCGTCGACGGCGTAGTCGATCGCATCGATCCACTCGACGTCCGGCCCGAAGCGCACTCCGCCGCCGAGATCGAGCGTCAGATGCACGCCGAGGCCGCCCGGCTCCGGCATCGGATAGACGAGCCGCGAGAACGGCGAGCGCCCGGCGAGGCGGAAGTAGCTCCCCTTGCAGTAGCGAAGGCGCGGGATCGCGGTGAGGGGTACGCCTTCGATCGAAGCCGCGACCCGCGCGGCGTCGAGGCCCGCGCAGTTGAATACGCTTCGCGCGGTCAGCGACAGCGGCTCGCTTCCCTCGACGACGAGCTCGATCCCGCCGGCGACGACTCGACCGCGCGCCACGCGACTCGCCACCGCGAGCACCGCGCCGGCATCGCGTGCATCGCCTTCCAGCGCCGTCAGGTACGCGTGGCTGTCGACGATGCCGGTCGACGGCGACAGGAGCGCCGCCGCGCACGCGAGCGCCGGCTCGAGCCTCCGCGCCGCAGCGCCGTCGAGCGCGACCACGTCGGTAACACCGTTGGATCGCGCGCGCCGGGCGAGCGCGCCGAGCCCTTCGCGCTGCGCGTCGCTCGTCGCGACGACGAGCTTGCCGAGGCGCCGATAGAGAACACCGTGCTCGTCGCAGTATCGATAGAGACGCTCGCGCCCTTCGACGCAGAGGCACGCCTTCAGCGAGCCCTCCGGATAGTAGATCCCGGCATGGATCACTTCGCTGTTGCGCGAGCTCGTAACGGTGCCGGGCCTGCGCGCGGCTTCGATCACGACGACGTCACGTCCGGCGCGCGCTGCCTCGCGCGCGACGGCAAGGCCGATCACGCCCGCGCCGATCACGGCGCAATCGACCACGTCCACGTCGATTCGCGATCACGCGGCGGCGGCCGCGGGGATCGCCTCCGGAACTTTCGTATGGTGGCGATCGACGCGCCGGCCGATCGCGCGCGCGATCGCATCGAGGCGATCCATCAGCGTCGCGAATTCCGGGATCGACAGCGCCTGGTCGGCGTCGCACCACGCCTCCGACGGGCACGGATGCACCTCGATCAACAAGCCGTCGGCGCCCGCGGCCACCGCCGCGCACGACAGCGCCGGCACCATCCACGCCTTGCCACCAGCATGCGACGGGTCGACGATCACCGGCAGGTGCGTCTCCTTCTTCAGCACGGCGACCGCGGTCACGTCGAGCACGTTGCGGTACGCGCTCTCGTAGGTGCGGATGCCGCGCTCGCACAGGATGATCCGATGATTGCCTCCGGCCGCGATGTATTCGGCCGCCATCAGCCATTCGCTGATCGTCGCGCTCATGCCGCGCTTCAGGACCACCGGGACATCGACCGTCCCCACCTCCTTCAGGAGATCGAAGTTCTGCATGTTGCGCGTGCCGATCTGGATCACGTCGACCTTGTGCTCGAGGAAGGTGTCGAGCATCCGCACGTCCATCAGCTCGGTGACGATCGGCAGGCCGTGGCGGCTTGCGGCGTCCTTCAGCATCGTCAGCCCTTCGATGCCTTTGCCCTGGAATGCATAGGGGCTCGTGCGTGGCTTGAACGCGCCGCCGCGCATCAGGCGCGCACCGGCTGCCGCGACTCCGTCGGCGGCGGCCTCCATCTGCGGCACCGTCTCCACCGAGCATGGCCCGGCGATCACCTGCACGTCGGCCCCGCCGATCGGAACGCCGGCGACGTCGACGACGCTGCTCGCCTTGTGCCACTCGCGCGCGACGAGCTTGTACGGCTTCAGGATGTGCATCGAGCGCTCGACCCCCGGCATCGGATCGAACATCTCGGGATCGAGCCGGCGCTCGTCGCCGACGGCACCGATCAGCGTGCGCTCGGTGCCGCGCGAGACGTGGACTTCGAGGCCGTGTGAACGGATCTTCGCTTCGACCGCGGCGATTTCGGCTTCCCCGGCCTCGGGCTGCATGACGATGATCATCTCCTTCTCCTTCGTGGGTGGATCGTTTGCGCAAAAAACATCGGGCGGCCTTTCGAGGGGCCGCCCGATGCGCTGTGTTCGATTTCGTGTCTCTTATGCGTGCGCGCGGCCCTCGGCGTGGTCCGAAAAGTAGAAGTAGCCCCAGAACCCGGTCGCTCGCGTCATGGTTGCCAGTGTAGCAGGATTCGCGCCCGGCGCAGACACCCGTCCCGCGGATGCCGGCTGACGCGCCGCGGCCGGTTGCATCCGCGCCACACCCCGCCCCGCGCGAATGCTTGCCACGCCCGGCATCGCGCGAGCCCCGCTCACCGCGCGATCTGCTCCAGCCGCCGGCGCGTCGTCCGCGGCCCGAAGCCCCCGACGACGACGAACACGACGACCATGCACAGCGCGATGAACGCGAACACCCCGGTGTTCCCGTAGCGGCCGAGAAAGAACGCGATCATGAAGCCGCTGAAGATCGCCGAGAACCGGCTCCACGAGTAGACGAAGCCCACCGCCTGCGCACGGATGCGCGTTGGATAGAGCTCGGCCTGATAGGCGTGGAACGCGAAGGACATCCAGTTGTTGGCGAGCGTCACCAGGATGCCGACGACGATGATCCAGAACCCGTCCGTCTGCTGCGAGAAGATGAGGCCGAGCGCGGCGATCGCGATCGCCGCCCACGCGACCTGCCACTTGCGCTCGAAGCGGTCGGCGAAGGCACGGCCGATCAGCGGCCCGAACGGGTTGGCGATCGCGATGATGAACGTGTATTCGAGGGATTTCGTCACCGTGATCCCCTTCGCGATCAGCAGCGTGGGGACCCAGCTCGCGAAGCCGTAGTAGCCGACCGTCTGGAACAGGTTGAAGACGATCAGCACGATCGTCCGGCCGATGAACGCGGGGCTCCAGATCTCCGCCCACGAGCCCTTTTTCGACTCGTCCTCGTCGGCGAGCACCTGCGGCGCCGGCAGCGGCTGGCCGGTTTCCTTCTGCACGCGCGCTTCGATGTCCTCCATGATCCGCGCCGCTTCGTCGTGGCGGCCGTGCTGGGCGAGCCAGCGCGGCGATTCGGGGAGACCCAGGCGGATCCACCAGATGAAGATCGCACCGGTGGCACCGATCACCACTACCCAGCGCCAGCCGTCGATGCCGAACGGCGCCTGCGGCACCAGCAGCCACGAGATGAAGGCGACGATCGGGACCACGCAGAACATCACGAACTGGTTGAACGCAAACGCCGCTCCGCGCGTCTCCTTCGGCACCAGCTCTGAAATATAGGTGTCGATGTTGACGAGCTCGACGCCGATGCCGATGCTCGCGATGAAGCGCCAGACGTCGATCCCCATCGCGGTCGACTGGAACGCCATGATGAACGTGCACACCGAGTACCACAGCAGCGAGAACGTGAAGATCGAGCGCCGGCCGTAGCGGTCGGAGAGCCAGCTGAACACGATCGTGCCGACGAAGAGCCCCGCGAAGAGCGCCGCGACGAAGCTCGCGAAGCCCTGCATGCCGAAGAGCGCCCTGGTCGTCGCGGTGAAGATGCCGCTCTTGAACAATCCCGGCGCGATATAGGCGGTGAAGAAGAGGTCGTAGAACTCGAAGCAGCCGCCGAGCGAGAGCAGCAGGATCAGGTAGCGGACGTA
>DASVWR010000209.1:0-6105 GCA_036393115.1 Casimicrobiaceae bacterium | reverse complement strand
TCGAGCTCGAGCGTGAGGTCGATCGTGTCGACGAGGAATGCCGGAGGCCGGTAATCGAGGCGGCGCTTGACCGGTGGCGCCGCCGCATTCCTTCCAGCCAAGGGGGCCTCTTCGGCCATCGGTCTAGTGCACCCGCGGCTGCGTCGTTCCGATAATGGAGCGAACGGAGCGGCAACTGCGGCAGCCGCGTCGGAAGGCGTCAGCCAAGCTATTGTTTATACGTGAAAATTGGCTCATCTGTTTTGTGGCATTCAATTTGCTAAGTAAGATCGGTCTCCTCGCCGCCATTGTATCCGACACGCACCGCTCGACCCGCGATGTTCGCCTTCCTGAAGTCGTCTGCCGCGCAGTCCGTCAGCGATCCGCTCGCGTCGGTACGCGCGGCGTCGGCGTGGCTCGACGATTTGCCCACCCTCGACATCGTGGCCCGGCAGCAGCTCGTGCTGCGCGCCTTCGACGCGATGCGCCAGACGGCGCGCGCGCTCGACATCGGGCGGGTCGACGCGCTGCAGCACCTCGACGCGATGCTGCGGGCCGACCGGCGCAAGCTGTTCCGCCAGTTCGTCGAGAATGCCGAGGCGTCGCCGCGAGTCGCCGAGCGCATCTGGACCGCGGCGTTCGATCTCACCCAGGCGTTCATCGGCGCGTACCAGGCGGCGATCGAGGCGGCGCTCGTTCCGTCGGCGCACGCGCGCTGGAAGCCGCGGCTGCCGCAATTGTTCACCCGCCTCGTTCACTACTATGGCATCGACGCGCGGCTGCGCATCAGCCGCCACGAGCACTGGATTCCCGCACGCTGGGCCGAGCTGCATCGCGCGTATCTGCGCGCAACCGAGCTCGGGATCGATCGCGAAGACCCGGGAACGGGTTCGGCGGGGGGCCACTGGAACGTCGAGCAGGAGTATGTCTACGCGCTCTTGCTGCACCAGCTCAACAGCGGCAACCTCACGCCGGCGAACTTCGACTGGGTGGCGGCGCAGTTTCGCGTCTGGAGCCGCAGGCTCGAGCTCCTCGCGATGCCGAAGTCGATGGAGGGCTTCTACGTCGACGTCGCGGGGCGTGAAGGCCTGCGGCGGCGCACCGGCCAGGATTCGGGCGCGATGTTGCGCTTCCTCGATACGACGCCGCTCGCCGATCAGCTCGACGTGACGCTCGCTGCGCTCAAGAACGCCGACGCGACCGAGCAGGGTCCGATGAGCGAGCAGGGCGCGAAACGCGCAGCGATCCTCGACAAGGCGCGCGCCGCGGTCGCACCGAACCTCAACGTCGACCTGCGCCGCGATCCGCGCATCAGCTGCGTGCAGGCCGCGCGCGTGCGGATCGGCGTTGCGCGCGTCGTCGAGGAGCTCGCGCGCCCTGCCTCTGCCGCGACCGAGCCGCCCGGCGACCAGATCGAAGTGTTCGCCGTCGCCGGCGCCCCGTACGCGCCTCCGGCCGCCAACGACGAGAACGACACGCTGTCGGGCAGCCTCGCGCGCTTTCCGCAATCGCTGTGGCAGATCCGCGACCGCAGCGTCGCCGGTCTGCGCATCTGCGCGAGCGGAGGCGTCGGTCAGTCGCTGATGCTGGGGACGCTCGTCGCGGTCAGCGAGGCGGGTCGCGAGCAATGGGTGCTCGGCGTCGTCCGCCGCGTCAACAAGTTCGCCAACGACGAGATCGAGGCGGGGCTCTCGGTGATCGCCGAGCGCGTCGTCGCGGTCAGTCTGCACGCGCAGCGCGAGCCGCGCGAAGCGCACGGCATCGAGGTCGACGGCACCGACGCGCAGGACCTCGGTCCGCGCTTCGACGCGATCTATCTGCCGCCGCCGTCGCGTCCCGACAAGCCGCTTTCGGCGCGCACGCTGATCGTGCCGACGCACGAGTATCGCGAGGCGCGGCGCCTCGTCCTCGCCACCGGCCGCACCGTGTACACGATCGCGCTGCGACAGGTGGTCGAGCAGCGCGCCGACTGGACCTGGGTGGCGATGCAGATTCTCGAGCGCAGGCCCCGCGCGTAAACGCCGTTCACTGCTCGTGCGGGCGGAAGTGCAGCTCGAGCTCGCGCTGGAAGAGGTCGGGTGACGGCGGCGGCGGCAGTGGCGACGACTTCATTATCGCGCGCTGCACCGCGTCGTCGTAGGCGGAAATGCCGCTCGATTTGCGCATCTTCACGCTCAGAACCTCGCCGGTCGGCAGCTGGACGACGTCGAAGATCGCCTCGGGGTTGCCGGAGATCTCGGGCGGCAGGTTGACGTTGCTGCGGATCTTGCTGCGGATGCGGTCGATCCAGTCGGCTTCGGCGCGGCTCCTCGCGGTCGCCGCTGCATTCTGCTGTGCGCGCGCCTGCGCCTCCTGCTCGGCCTGCGCGCGCAGCCGCGATTCCGCTTCGGCCTCCTTGCGCAGCCGCGCGTCGCGCTCGGCGTCCTGACGCTTCTGCAGCTCGCGCTGCGCCTGCGCCTGCATCGCAGCGAGCGCGCGCGCCTGCTGCTCGGCCTCCCGCTTCGCCTCCTGCTTCGCCTTCTGCTCGGCCTCCTTCTTCGCTTCCTCCCTCTTCGCCGCCTCCTGCTTCGCCTTGAGCTCGATGTCGGCTTGCGACGCCGTCGGCGGCGGCGGCGCGGGTGCCGGCGCCGGCGCCGGCATCGGCGGGAGCTGGGGCGGTACCGGCAGCGGCTTCGGCGGCGGAAGCTCGGGGAGCTTCGTCGCCGGCAGCGGCGTGAGATCGGCCGATGGCGGCGCGTAGAGCTCGGCGGTGACCGCGGCCGGCTCGCGGTTCTGCCATGTCACCGAGAACACGAGCACGCCGACGAACAGCAGGTTGACGGCGATCGCGAGCAATAGCGCGATCAGGCGTCCGCGCGGGCGCCGCGCACGCGCGGGGCGGTCATGGGCCGTCATCGGATCGGTATCGGGGCAGCGCGAGCCGGGGGCGAGGTGCCGGGGGTCTCGGACGAACAGACCTAGGGAAGCGGCCGCGCGAGCAGTCCGACCTTTTGGATGCCCCCTCGCTGCAGGCGGTCGAGCACGCCGATCACGTCCTCGTAGCGCGCGCTCTTGTCGGCTTCGATCACGACCGGCTGGTCGCGGCCGTCCTGGATGCTGCGCACGGCATCGACGAGATCGGCGAGCGCGACGCGCGACGTGCGCGGCGAGCGGCTCGACTGGTCGACGAGCGTAATCGACTTGTCGTGGTTGAGGCGCACGCGCAGCGGATTGACCGGAGGCTGCAGCTTGCTCCCCACCGACGGAAGCTCGATCTCGCCCGGAGCGACCAGCGGGGCGGTCACCATGAAGATGACGAGCAGCACCAGCATCACGTCGATGTAGGGCACGACATTCATCTGGTTCACGGACTTGCGCGGTCTGCGCATCGGCTCAACCCTGGCGCTGGAGGATGTTCGAGAACTCCTCGATGAAGGTTTCGTAGCGGACCGCGAGGCGGTCGACGTCGTGGGTGAAGCGGTTGTACGCGACGAATGCCGGGATTGCAGCGAACAGGCCGATCGCCGTCGCGATCAGCGCTTCGGCGATTCCGGGCGCCACGTTGGCGAGCGTCGCCTGGCTCACGTTCTCGAGACCGCGGAACGCGTTCATGATTCCCCAGACGGTGCCGAAAAGGCCGATGTACGGCGACACCGAGCCGACCGTCGCGAGACCCGACAGGTGCGCCTCGATCGCGTCGATCTCGCGTTGGTAGGCGGCGCGCATCGCGCGTCGCGCGGCGTCGAGCGTCACCGGCGACGGGCTGCCCTGGCGGCGGTGCTTCGAGAATTCGCGAAAGCCGGCGGCGAAGATGTGCTGCAGCCCCCCGCCGATCTGCGCTTCACCAGCCTCGCGGTAGAGGACGTTGAGATCACCGCCTTTCCAGAATTCGTCTTCGAACGCGTCGGCCTCCCGCCCTGCGCGCTTCAGCAGGAAGATCTTGAGGAAGATGCGCCACCACGACCACAGCGAGAGCGCCGCGAGCAGCACGAGGATCGCCTGTACGATGACCGATGCGTGCGCGATCAGCGCGAGGAACGAGAGGTTCGTTTCCAGGTTCAATGCGGTTCCTGCGTGCTGGCGCCTTCACCGGTTGCCCGGCGCGGCTCGGTTGGAAGGTCGGCGAGCGCTCCGGCGAGCGGGGCCGGAATGCGCACCGGGCGGAAGCGCTTCGCGTCGAGGCAGGCGAGCGCGATCCGCGCCGACGCGAGTACTGCGCCATCGCGCAGGACGCGTTGCGCGAGATCGAGACGCGACGCGCCGCGGCTGACCGGCTCGACCGTCACGTCGAGGCGGTCGGCGAGGTGCGCCGGACGCACGAAGTCGATCTCGGCGCGATGGACGGCGAACGTGACGCCGTGCTCGCGCTCGATCGCCGGCAGCGCGAAACCGAGCGCGTCGAGCCATTCGGTGCGCGCGCGCTCCATGAAGCGCAGGTAGTTCGCGTAATAGACGACAGCCCCCGCATCGGTGTCCTCGTAGTAGACGCGGACCGGAAGCGAGAACGGTCCCGGCTTTGCGCCATCGCGGCGTCCGGCGCTCACGTGCCCGGGAACAGGTCGCCGCCGGCGCCGGTCGGCTGCGCGAGCCCGAAGTGGTGCCAGGCGAGCGCGGTGGCGACGCGCCCGCGCGTGGTTCGCTGCAGCAGGCCCTGCTGGATCAGGTACGGCTCGAGCACGTCCTCGATCGTGTCGCGCTCCTCGCCGATCGCCGCAGCGAGGTTGTCGACGCCCACCGGGCCGCCGCCGAACTTGTCGAGCACCGTCGACAAGAGCTTGCGATCCATCACGTCGAGTCCGGAGCCGTCGATGTCGAGCATCGACAGCGCCGCGTCGGCAACCGCGCGCGTGATGTCGCCCTCGGCGCGAACCTGCGCGTAGTCGCGCACCCTGCGCAAGAGCCGGTTCGCGATGCGCGGTGTGCCGCGCGCGCGGCGCGCAATCTCGATCGCGCCGTCGACGTCGATCGCGATCGACAGGAGCCGCGCCGAGCGGACGACGATCGAGGCGAGCTCGTCGGCAGTGTAGAACTCGAGCCGCGCGACGATCCCGAAGCGGTCGCGCAGCGGATTGGTGAGCATGCCGGCACGCGTCGTCGCGCCGACCAGCGTGAACGGCGGCACCTCCATCTTGATGCTGCGCGCCGCCGGCCCCTCGCCGAGCATGATGTCGATGTGGAAATCCTCGAGCGCCGGATACAGGATCTCCTCGACCACCGTCGGCAGGCGGTGGATCTCGTCGATGAACAGCACGTCGCGCGGCTCGAGATTGGTGAGGAGCGCGGCGAGATCGCCGGCACGCTCGAGCACCGGCCCCGACGTCTGGCGCAGATTGACGCCGAGCTCGTGCGCGAGGATATGTGCGAGGGTGGTCTTGCCGAGGCCGGGCGGTCCGAACAGCAGCACGTGATCGAGCGCCTCGGCGCGGCCCCGCGCGGCCTCGATGAAGATCGACAGCTGGTCGCGGATCTTACGCTGCCCGACGTACTCGGCGAGCATGCGCGGGCGCAGCGCGCGCTCGATCACCTCCTCGGGCTCGCCTGCGCTTGCGGGCGTCACCACGCGGGCGAGGTCGTCGCTTTCGATCGCCATCAGCCGCTCACCCGCGCGCGAGCGTGCGCAGCGCCTGGCGGATGCCGTCCGCGACGGCAATGCCGTCGGGAAGCTGCCGGACCGCAGCCTGCGCTTCGCGCTCGTTGTAACCGAGGGCGAGGAGCGCGCCCGTGATGTCGACGGTCGCCGGCGTGTCGCGCTTCGCGGCGCCGGCGCGCCCGAGGTCCGCGCCGAGCTTGTCCTTGAGCTCGAGCAGCAGGCGCTCGGCCGTCTTCTTTCCGATGCCGGGGATGCGCGTCAAACGCGCGGTCTCCTGCAGGCTCACCGTCTGCGCGAGCTCGGAAACCGAGAGCCCCGACAGCACCGACAGCGCGATCCGCGCACCGATGCCATTGACCTTCAGGAGCTGGCGGAATGCGCGGCGCTCGTCTTCGGTGCCGAAGCCGTAGAGCAGATGCGCGTCCTCGCGCACGACGAGATGGGTGAACAGCGTGATCCTCTCGCCGCTCGCCGGCAGGTTGTACCAGGTGCTCATCGGCACGTCGACTTCGTAGGCGACACCCTGAACGTCGAGCAGCAATTGCGGCGGGTTCTTT
>DASVWR010000208.1:0-2074 GCA_036393115.1 Casimicrobiaceae bacterium | reverse complement strand
TTCATGCAAGGCTCCTGTGGTTGAAGTGACGCCGATACAATCCCGCGTGCCATGCCCGGGTGGTGAAACCGGTAGACACAGGGGACTTAAAATCCCCGGACCGCGAGGTCGTGCGGGTTCGACCCCCGCCCCGGGCACGCGTTCCTGACCCGCGCGGCGCGGCGCTGCTCAGCGCGCGGCGCCCGCCATCGAATTCTGCGCGATCCGCGCGAAGTCGTTCATCACCCGCTGCATCGTCTCGAACGTCGATCCGCCCGACGTGACGACGCCCTGCATCGCCGAGACCACCTTCTGCATCTGCCGCAGATCGGGAAGCATCGCCATCGCGGCGCGCGTCTCCCTCATCCCCGGAACGCCCTCCATCTGGCCCTCGATCAACGCGAACAGTCGCTTCTGGATCTCGACGATGAGATCGAACATTTCGCTCCAGTAGTGCATCGATTTCTCGAGCGCTTCCTGCGCCGCTCCCTGTCCTGCGGCCATCAGATCCCGCGCATCGCGCGCCTCGGCCGCCGACCGCGCGTGCTTCTGCTGGAAGGCGCGCGCTTCTTCCTCGCCTTCGAGCTGTTTCCGGCGCAGCTCGGTCGCCCCCTCGATCGCCGTGTTGATCACCTCGAGAGCGAGCGCCGCGTTGGTCTTGTAGAGCTCGAAGGCCTTGTCGGGAGTCAACATCTTCGACATCTTTTCCATTCCCGCGAGCCCGGGCATCGCGCGCGCAGCGGAGGTCGCGCCGGCAGCAGCCGCCTTCGGCGGCGCCGAGCGTTTGCGTGCAGGAGCCTTGCGAGCGGATGCCTTCGCGGCAGGGGCCCTGGGGGCAGGCTTGGAAGAGGCGGATTGAGCAGTCGTTTTCCTGGCCATGAGCGTTCTCCTCGCGAGATGAATCGAAGCTGTCGAACCTCCCCTGCCTGCTTGTAACGCCGACCCCGGCCGTCGTCAAGGAAGCCCCGGGAAGCGTGCGCGGGTCGGCAGGCGGCTTGACTGCGGGCCGCTGCGGTCTATAATCGATACCGTATATCCGTACGGTTCACACCCGCTGCCAGGCCGATGCCCACCCCTCCCCATCGTCGCTCCGGCCGCCTCGCTCTCGTGCGCGAGCGAGGCGCCACAGCGCCCGACGCGCCCCGGCTCACTGCGCGCCAGCAGCAGATTCTCGACTGGATTCGTGCGCATCTCGAAACCTCCGGCATGCCGCCGACCCGCGCCGAAATCGCCGCCGGGCTCGGCTTTTCCACGGCGAGCTCGGCCGAGGACCATCTGCAGGCACTCGCCCGCAAGGGCGCGCTCGAGATCGTCCCCGGCGCTTCGCGCGGCCTGCGCCTCACGAGCCCGCCCGGCCTCGCGCTGCCGGGCACGCTGCCGCTCGTGGGCCGCGTCGCGGCCGGCCATCCGATTCTCGCCGTCGAGCACATCGAGGCCCGCTATCGCGTCGATCCCGCGCTGTTCACGCCGCGCGCGGATTACCTCCTGCGCGTGCGCGGCCCGAGCATGCGCGACGCCGGCATTCTCGACGGCGACCTCATCGCCGTGCATCGCACGTCCGACGCGCGCAACGGCCAGATCGTCGTCGCGCGAATCGGCGGCGCCGGTGGCGACGAGGTGACGGTGAAGCGCCTGCGCAGGCGCGGGCGCGAGATCGCGCTCATTCCCGAGAACGACGCGTTCGAGCCGATCGTCGTCGATCCGCGGACTACCGCCTTCGCCATCGAAGGCATCGGCGTCGGCCTCGTCCGAAGCGGGAGTCTCTGACTCCACTCCGGCGACGGCCCGTGTTCCCTTTCACCCACGAGGAGACCTTCATGGTGCAACCGATTCCCGTCGGCTATCACACGGTGACACCGTATCTGATGGTGCGCGGGGCCGCGCGCGCGATCGACTTCTATCGCAATGCGTTCGGCGCCAGCGAAGTGATGCGCTTCAACGAGCCGAACGGCCGCGTCGCGCACGCCGAGATCAGGATCGGCGATTCGCACGTGATGCTCGCCGACGAGAGCGACACTTACCGCAGTCCGCAGACGCTCGGCGGCGCCGGCGCGAGCCTGATGCTGTACGTCGAGGACGTCGACCGGACGTTCGC
>DASVWR010000207.1:0-14873 GCA_036393115.1 Casimicrobiaceae bacterium | reverse complement strand
TTCATGCAAGGCTCCTGTGGTTGAAGTGACGCCGATACAATCCCGCGTGCCATGCCCGGGTGGTGAAACCGGTAGACACAGGGGACTTAAAATCCCCGGACCGCGAGGTCGTGCGGGTTCGACCCCCGCCCCGGGCACGCGCTCATGATCCGCACCGGGCAGCGCTCATCAGCGTGCGGCACCCGCCATCGAGCTCTGCGCGATCTTCGCAAAGTCATTCATCACCCGCTGCATCGTCTCGAACGCCGATCCGCCCGACGTGACGACGCCCTGCATCGCCGAGACCACCTTCTGCATCTGCCGCAGGTCGGGAAGCATCGCCATTGCAGCGCGCGTCTCCCGCACCCCCGGAACGCCTTCCATCTGGCCCTCGATCAACGCGAACAGCCGCTTCTGGATCTCGACGATGAGATCGAACATTTCGCTCCAGTAGTGCATCGATTTCTCGAGCGCTTCCTGCGCCGCTCCCTGTCCGGCAACCATCAGATCCTGCGCATCGCGCGCCTCGGCCGCCGACCGCGCGTGCTTCTGCTGAAAGGCGCGCGCTTCTTCCTCGCCTTCGAGCTGCTTCCGGCGCAGCTCCGTCGCCCCCTCGATCGCGGTGTTGATCACCTCGAGGGCGAGCGCGGCATTGGTCTTGTAGAGCTCGAAGGCCTTGTCGGGAGTCAACATCTTCGACATCTTTTCCAGTCCCGCGAACCCGGGCGTCGCGCCCGCAGCGGAGGCCGCGCCGGCGGCAGCCCCCTTCGGCGGCGCCGAGCGCTTGCGGGCAGGAGCCTTGCGAGCGGATCCCTTCGCGGCTGAGGCCCTGGTGGCCGGCCTGGAAGAGGTGGATTGAGCAGTCGTTTTCCTGGCCATGAGCGTTCTCCTCGGGAGATGAATCGGACCTGTCGAACCTCCCCTGCCTGCTTGTAACGCCGGCTCTGGCCGTCGTCAAGGAAGCCCCCGGAAACGTGCGCGGATCGGCAGGCGGCTTGACTGCGGGTCGCCGCGGTCTATAATCGATACCGTATATCCATACGGTTCGCGCCCGCTGCCACGCCGATGCCCGCTCCTTCCCATCATCGCTCCGGCCGCCGCACTCTCGTGCGCGAGCGAGGCGCCACGGTGCCCGACGCGCCCCGGCTCACCGCGCGCCAGCAGCAGATCCTCGACTGGATTCGCGCGCATCTCGAAACCTCCGGCATGCCGCCGACCCGCGCCGAGATCGCCGCCGGGCTGGGCTTCTCCACCGCGAGCTCGGCCGAGGACCACCTGCAGGCGCTCGCCCGCAAGGGTGCGCTCGAGATCGTCCCCGGCGCTTCGCGCGGCCTGCGCCTCACGAGCCCGCCCGGCCTCGCGCTGCCGGGTACGCTGCCGCTCGTGGGCCGCGTCGCGGCCGGCCATCCGATCCTCGCCGTCGAGCACATCGAGGCCCGCTATCGCGTCGATCCCGCGCTGTTCACGCCGCGCGCCGATTACCTCCTGCGCGTGCGCGGGCCGAGCATGCGCGATGCCGGCATTCTCGACGGCGACCTCATCGCCGTGCATCGCACGTCCGACGCACGCAACGGCCAGATCGTCGTCGCGCGGATCGGCGGCACCGGCGGCGACGAGGTGACGGTGAAACGCCTGCGCAGGCGTGGACGCGAGATAGCGCTCGTTCCCGAGAACGACGCGTTCGAGCCGATCATCGTCGACCCGCGGACCACCGCCTTCGCCATCGAAGGCATCGGCGTCGGCCTCGTCCGCAGCGGGAGTCTCTGACACCGCTCCGGCGACGGCCCGTGTTCCCTTCCACCCACGAGGAGACAATCATGGTGCAACCGATTCCCGCCGGCTATCACACGGTGACGCCGTATCTGATGGTGCGCGGGGCCGCGCGCGCGATCGACTTCTATCGCAACGCGTTCGGCGCCAGCGAAGTGATGCGCTTCGACGAGCCGAACGGCCGCGTCGCACACGCCGAGATCAGGATCGGCGATTCGCACGTGATGCTCGCCGACGAGAGCGACGCGTACCGCAGTCCGCAGACGCTCGGCGGCGCCGGCGCGAGCCTGATGCTGTACGTCGAGGACGTCGACCGGACGTTCGCGCGGGCGGTCGCGGCCGGCGCCACCGTTCAGCGCCCGGTCGCCGATCAGTTCTATGGCGATCGGACGGGAACGATCGTCGATCCGTTCGGCCATGTCTGGTCGATCGGCACGCACAAGGAGGACGTGTCGATGGAGGAGATGCACCGGCGCATGGCGAAGCTCGGAGAACAGGGCGGCACCTGACATCCCATCGAGGAGGATCGGCATGTACACGCTCTATGGCAGGAAAGGCGCGGGATCGGCGGCAATCGAGGCGGCGCTCGCACTCACGCACGCGCCGTACCGGATGATCGAGACCGCATCGTGGGAGAAGAACGACGAGTTTCCGGGGCTGCTCGAACGCAATCCGCTGGGCCAGATCCCGACGCTGGTCCTCGAGGACGGCAGCACGATGTCGGAAAGCGCCGCGATCCTGATCCACCTCGGGCTCGTTCATCCGGCGAGCGGCCTGCTGCCCGATGCGGCATCGGCGCGCGCCCAGAGCATCCGTGGCCTGGTGTTCATCGCCGCCAACTGCTATGCGGCGATCAGCATCATCGACTTTCCCGAGCGCTGGTGCGCGAACGCCGAAGGCGACGAAGCGGTGCAGGAGCGCATCCGCGCCGGGACGCGCGCGCGGCTGCATCGTCACTGGGAGATGTTCGCCGACGTGTTCCCCGCGCATCCGTGGCTGTCGGGCGAGCGCCTCGGCGCGCTCGACCTCCTCGCCGCGGTTGTCTCGAAATGGTCGGGAGCGCGCAAGCACCTCGAAGCCCACCGCCCGGCGCTTCACGAAGCGCTGCTGCGCATCGAGGCGCATCCCGAAGTCGCCGCCGTGTTCGCGCGCAACTGGTCGCCGGGCTGATCCGGTTCAGTCGTCGGATCGATCCGGCTTTGCATCGGCGGCCATCCGTCCGCATCGATGAACCCGGCACTCGCCGAAGTCCTGTCACACCCCGCCGTCTGGCGCGGCGGCGATTGCGCGCCCGAGCCGGCCGCCGTCGCCACCGGCTTCGACGCCCTCGACGCCGTGCTGCCCGGCGGAGGATGGCCGCGCGCCGCACTGACCGAGATCCTGCTCGAACGCGAAGGCATCGGCGAGTTGCGCCTCGCCCTGCCCGCGCTCGCGCGGCTGCAGGCCGAGGGAAGCCTCGTCGTATGGGTCGCTCCACCGTACCGGCCGTATGCTCCCGCGCTGGCCGCTGCCGGCCTCGACCTCACACGCCTCGTCGTCGTGCGCGATGTCGACGAGCGCGACGCGCTGTGGGCCTGCGAGCAGGCGCTGCGCGCGCCCGAATGCGGCGCGGCTTTCACCTGGACGAACTCGCAGGACGAGCGCGTGCTGCGCCGGCTCCGGGTGGCTGCGCGCGAAGGGCGGAGCTGGGGCGTGCTGTGGCGGCGGCCGGGCCGGCGGGCCGGTACGGCGGCGGCACCGCTGCGCCTCGCGCTCGCGCCCGAGGACGGGCGGCTTGCCGTGCATGTCCTCAAGCGCCGCGGTGCAGGACTTGCACAGCCGATCCTGCTCGAGCCGGCCGGCGATTGAGTAGTCGCAATACAAGTCGCAATACGATGGATTGAATGGTCGCAGTGCGATGTTGTGGCTCTGTCTTTTCGTTCCTTCGCTCGCGCGCGGCGCCACCGCCGAAGCCGGCGCCACCGCGAAGGCCAACGCCACCGCCGAAGCCGATGCCCTCGCCGAGATCGCGACGCTCGCCCTCGCGTTCTCGCCGCAGGTGAGCATCGCTCCGCCCGCTGCGGTCCTCGTCGAGATCAGCGGCAGCGTGCGCCTGTTCGGCGGCCTGACGCGCCTCTTCGAGCGACTGACGCGCGAGGTGAAGGCGCGCGACTATCCGCTGCAGACCGCGATCGCGCCGGTCCCTGCCGCAGCAATCCTGCTCGCGCGTCCGTCCAATGCGGGACAGGTGGTCGTGCCGGTGATCACGATCGCCCAACTGCCCGCGGTGCTGGCTTCGCTTCCGCTGACTCTGCTCGATCTCGATCCCGACGTGCTGGACGGCCTGCAGGCGGCGGGCGTGACGACGCTGGGTGCTGCGCGGCGCCTTCCGCGCGCACCGCTCGCGCGCCGTTTCGGACCCGCACTCGTCGATGCGCTCGACCGCGCCTATGGCAGCCGGTCCGACCCGCGCGAGCCGTACCGGCCGCCGCCGCGGTTCGAGCGCAGACTCGTGCTGCCTTCCGCAGTCGAGACCACCGAGGCGATCGGCTTCGCTGTCCATCGCCTCTCCCGCGATCTCTCGAGCTGGCTCGCGGCGCGCGGCCTCGGTGCCGTGCGGGTCGGGCTGACGCTCTCCCACGAACGCCGCTCGCGCGAATGTCCGATCCCGCCGACCCAGGTCGTGTTCGCCTTCGGCGCTCCGGCGCGCGCCACCGCGCACGTCGATGCGGTGCTGCGCGAGCGCCTCGCACGCATCGTCCTGCCTGCGCCGGTCGACGCAATCGTGCTCGCGAGCGTCGAGACGGCGCCGCTCGCCGGACACAGCCTCGGCCTCCTTCCGGGCCATGCCCGATCGCCGGAGAACGAATCCGCTGCCGCCGTCGTGCCACTCGTCGAGCGGCTGCGCTCGCGCCTGTCCGACGACGCGGTGATCGTGCTCGAAACCCGTGCCGAGCATCGCCCCGAATACGCGATGGGCATGACCGGTGCGGGACCCGTCGCATCGACCCGCCCGCACGCGTCGCCTCGCTCGTCTGCGTCGTCACCGCGCGCAGCGAATTGTGCGGCTGCGCCTGCATCGACACCTCGTGCGGCACCGCGCCCGCTGTGGCTGCTCGACGAAGCGCGTCCGCTCGGACGCGAGTTCGACCGAAAGCCGTGGGTGCTGCGCGACGGGCCCGAGCGGATCGAATCGGGGTGGTGGGACGGGCGCGACCTGCGCCGCGATTATTTCGTCGCCGAATCCACGCGCGGAGAAACGGCGTGGATCTATCGCGATCATCGCCGTGGCACCGACGACGGCGACTGGTTCCTGCACGGCCTGTTCGCGTGAAGCGCCCCTCGTCCTCCGCCCCTCCATCCCCTATCCCCGCTCCTCCTGCTTCTCACCGCCGTCGCCGCGATGGCCGAGGTAGAAGCGCTTGAAGTCGAGATAGCTCCCGATGAACCTCGCGCGGTACTCGGGAAGCGACGCGAAGTGCGGATGACGATGTCCGCGCCTGCCATTCGCGAGGGCCGCAGCCCGATAGATGTGACCGGTACGCCGGCAGAAGTCGACCGCTGCGGCCATTCCGTCCCGTGCGACGACGAAGCTGATGCGCCCGGACTCGCACGGATAGCGCTGCGCGGTCACCGCATCGGCGTCCTGCGGTTGCTCGTCTCCCGTGGACCTCGTCGCATTCATCGGCATGCCGATCGTAGCATCGCGACGCGCATCGCAGTACGACAGAGTTGGTTGCCCAGCGGTGACGAGGCGCCTACAATCGAATTGTCAGATCCGTCGGAAGCTGCACGGTGACAGGAGCGCATGACCCCGACATCCAGACGCCCGTACTTCCTCGACCTGTTCCGGATCCGGTTTCCGGTAGGCGCAGTGTGCTCGATCGGTCATCGCGCAGCCGGAGTCATCCTCGCCGTCGCGTTGCCGGCGCTCGTTTACCTGCTGGACCGCTCGCTTGCCGGCCCGCAGCAGTATGCCGCGGTCGTCGCGTGGCTGCGCTCGGTGCCGGGCAAGGCGTTGGTCGTGCTGCTCGCGTGGGCATTTGGGCATCACGTACTGGCCGGTGTGCGCCACATGCTGAAGGACGTCGACGTCGGCTCGTCGCTCGCAATGGCGCGCCGCAGTGCATGGCTCGCGCTCGCCGGTGGCGGCGTGATCGCGCTCGCCGCTGTCATGCTGGTGCTCCGCGCATGATTCTGCTGGTGCTCCGCGCATGATTCTGAGCGGGCTTCGCGCGTGGACGGTCCAGCGGCTTGGCGCCCTCTATCTCCTCGTCTTCCTGCTGTTTGCCGTGGCCCGCATTGCCGCAGAGCCGCCGCAGTCGTACGCGCAATGGCGCGCGTGGGTCACGTCGGGCGGCGTGCGAATGGCGGTGATCGTCTTCTTCGCCGCGCTTGTGCTGCACGCGTGGGTCGGGCTGCGCGACGTGATTCTCGATTACGTGAAGCCGTTGCCGCTTCGGGCGACAGTGCTCGCGATCGTGGCCGCCGGTCTCGCACTGCTCGGCGCGTGGGTCGTGCAGATCCTCGTGGGCGCGTAGGCTGGACAACAGTGTCTGGAGCGCCGATGCGATTCTCGGTCTATCGCTACAACCCGGATACGGGCGTGCCGCCACGCATGCAGGATTACGAGCTGACGCGTGGTCACCACGACCACATGCTCCTCGACGCGCTGCTGCGCCTGCACGAGCAGGACGACAGCCTGGCGTTCCGCAAGTCGTGCCGCGAAGGCGCCTGCGGCTCGGACGCGATGAACATCAATGGCCGCAACGGACTCGCGTGCGTCACGCCGCTCGGCTCGCTCGACGAACCGGTGACGCTGCGTCCGCTGCCCGGATTCCCGGTGATCCGCGACCTCGTCGTCGACATGACGCGCTTCTTCCGCCATTACCACGCGATCAAGCCCTACGTGATCGACGACGAGCCGCTGCCCGAGCGCGAGCGTCTGCAGACGCCCGTCGAGCGCGCCGAGCTCGACGGTCTCTACGAATGCATCCTGTGTGCGTGCTGCACGGGGTTCTGCCCCTCGTACTGGTGGAACCCGGACCGCTATCTCGGCCCGGCGGCGCTGCTCCAGGCGATGCGCTTCATTGCCGACTCGCGCGATCACGCCACCGGCGAGCGCCTGACCTTTCTCGACGACGCCTACCGGCTGTTCCGCTGCCGCTCGATCATGAACTGCACCGAGGTCTGTCCGAAGGGCCTCAACCCGAACCGTGCGATCGACCGGATACGGATGCGCATGGTGAAGCGCGAGATCTGAGCCGCGCTCTCGGCGACCCGCTCGCCGAGGCGAGCTGCACGCTGAACGAGCTCGTCAGGTAACGAGCGCCGCCGCGTCGCGCAGGCGGGTCTCGGCATCGGCCGAGATGCGCTCGACGAGTGCGCCCGCGGAAGGAACATCGCCGATGAGGTCGATGCCCTCGCCTGCCCAGACGATCGCGGTGTCGAAGTCCCCCGCCACCGCCGCGGCCCGGAACGAGGCGCGCTCGCCTTCGAGGGTGTCGCGCAGCGCGTCTTCGCGACCGTGCCAGCGTCGCACGAAGCCGTTCGTGAGCGCGCGTCCCGTGTACGGCGCCGGCCACGCGTAGCCGCGCACGATATCGAATACGCCGGTGCGCACGGTATCGTCGCCGTGCGCGGCAACGATGCGCGCCTTCGCAGTCGGATGCGCGAGGGCCTCGGTGCTCGCGTAGAAGCGCGTACCGATGAGTGCCCCGTGTGCGCCGAGCGTGAGCGCCGCAGCGAGACCGCGCCCGTCGACGATGCCGCCCGCGGCGAGCGCCGGCAGCGGCGCGACGGCGTCGACGACCGCGGGCACGAGCGGCAGCGTCGCGCGCTGCGCTCCGTGTCCACCGGCCTCGGTTCCCTGTGCGACGACGATATCCGCGCCGGCGTCCTTCGCAACCCGCGCATCGGCAACCGCCTGCACCTGACAGATGAGAAGACAGCCGGCGGCCTTGATCGCCGGCGCCCACGGGCGCGGATCGCCGAACGACAGCATGAACGCCGCCGGGCGGAACGACAGCGCGAGCTCGAGCACCGCGGGCTCGATCGCCCAGGTGATGAGCCCGACACCCCACGGGCGCTGCGTCGCGCTCTTCACGAGCTCGAGCTCGGTACGCAGCCATGCGGGATCGCCGTAACCGCCACCGACGAGGCCCAGTCCGCCGGCGTTGGACACGGTCGCTGCGAGCCGGCCTCCGGATACGGCACCCATCGGCGCCAGCACGATCGGATGCCGCAGCCCGAACATCCGCGTGAGCGCAGTCGCAATCATCGGTGAATCCTTCGGTGAGCCCTTCGGTGAATCGCTTCGCGCAAGGTCAGATTCCTGCGTACCACTGGTAACCCTGATCTTCCCAGTAGCCGCCGTTGCCGCCACCGATGCCAGCGTAGCTCTCGACGAGCTCGATGCGCATCACGTACTTCGCGTGCTTGTAGCCGAGCTGGCGCTCGACGCGCAGCCGGATCGGAGCGCCGTTGGGAATCGGCAGCGGACGATCGTCGAGGCGATAGGCGAGGATCGTCTGCACGTGCCGCGCCTCGTCCATGTCGATGCTCTCGTAATACGGATCGGTGCCGTCGTCGTTCATCGGATCGGCGCAATGAAAGACGACGTAGCGCGCGCGCGCCGCCGGCTCGACGAGATCGAGCAGCGCCGAAAGGCGCGCGCCCTGCCACTTGCCGACCGCGCTCCAGCCCTCGACGCAGTCGTGACGCGTGATCTGCGTGCGCGACGGGAGAGCGTGGAGGTCGGCCAGCGTGAAGCTTCGCGGCTTCGCGACGAGGCCATCGACCTTCAGCGCGTAGGCCGCGAAGCCACCGGCCGCGAGCGCCTGGTACGCCGGATTGTCGGGATTCGCCGTGCCGTTGCTGCGAAAGGTCGGCGACAGGTCGGACTCGGCGTACTCCTGAGCCATCGCCCGGCGGCCGGTGACGAGCCTCGCGACGGCGGCATCGAGGTGTTCGGCGCTGGCGAGGACGCTCGTAACGGTTTCGTTCTGCGACAGCCGATCGCAGCCTGCGAGACCCGCGGCACCGAGCGCCGCACCGACCTGCGCGACGTGCGCGACCCGCGCGAGAAAGCGGCGACGCGAGCGCTGCCGGATCGGTTCCATCGGCTACCTCCTTTGCGCCGTCGTGCCGGGCATCGTGGCGCGAGCGGGATCGTCGCGCTTCGGCGATGGCGGCACGCGCCAGACACCGGTGATCATCGAGCGCAGGTTGTTCCACAGCCCGGTGACGATCACCTCGAACACGTGGACGAGCACGAACGCGACCAGCAGCCACGCGACGATGAAATGGATCGAGCGCACCGACTGGCGCCCGCCAAACCACCCGACCCAGCCGCCGAACAGCGTGTCGAGCCGCGGCGAGAGCCCGAGCCCCATCAGGACGACGAGCGGCAGCAGGACGAAAACCACGACGAGATAGGCGATCTTCTGCAGCACGTTGTAGCGCAGCGCCTCGGCTCCCGATGGATGCCTGAAGCGCAGGTGATCGACGATCGAGCGGCCGATACCGGCGAGATCGCGCCGGGTGGGCACGAGGTCGCGCGTGAGATGGCGACTCGCGATCGTGTACAGCACGAAGGCGATACCGTTCAACAGGAAGATCCACGCGAAGAAGAAATGCCACGCGCGCGCCATCGCGAGCCACTGATGGCTCGGGACGGTGAGCCACGACGGAAACGCCTGCGCGTACTGCTCGCCGTCGTCCGACGAGACGCCGAGCACTCCGGTGGTATCGAACTCATGGCCGAAGATCCGCGTGTAGCCATGCATCGCGCCGCTCGCATCCATGCGCGCACCGATCTCGAGCCACGCGGGGGTTCCGGTGTACGACGAGTTCCCCCAATAGAGCGCCGGATGCGCAGTGAAGATGTTGAGCCCGCTCATCAGCATCATCGCGAGCGCGATCACGTTGATCCAATGCATGACCCGCACCGCGAGCGTGTGCCGGCGATAGCGCGTTCCGGCCGGCGCCGTGACCGTGCTGTCGGAGCGATCGAGGGAGAGAGGCACGTCGTTCATCGCTTTCATGCCGGCCGCTTCGCGTCCGGTGCTCCAAGGCGCGGCAGCCGCCAGTATGCAGCGCCTAACAGCAGCCACGCGGCAGCGGTAAGACCGGCACCGGTCATGAATGTTGCGCCTGCCCCGTAGGACTGCCAGAGAATGCCCGCGACCGCGCTCGCGACGAGGAGTGCGACGCCGCAGAACAGATTGAACACCCCGAACGCGGTTCCGCGCAGCGCCGGCGGCGCGCAGGCGGCCACCAGCATCGCGAGCAATCCCTGCGTCAGCGCCATGTGCAGACCCCACAGCCCGGCGCCGACGAGCGCCCCGGCGGGTCCCGCCACGAGTGCCAGCACGATGTCACTCGCGATCAGCGCCGCGAATCCTGCAGAGAGGAGCGCATAGATGCGTCCGCGATCGGCGATGCGTCCGGCCGGCCACGCGACCGCCGCATAGACAGCCGACATCACGACCATCACCCACGGCGCATCGAGCGTGCCGAGGCCGTCGGCCTGTCCGCGCAGCACGAGAAACGCCTCGGAGAAGCGCGCGAAGGTCAGCGTGACCGCGATCGCCGTCACCAGCCAGAAGCGGTGTCCGAGTCTACCAGCGTCGCGCCACGCGATCCGCTTCGCCGCGGCTCGACGCACGCTGCCATCGTCGCGCTCGTGGACGCCGACGACGATCAGCGCGATGCACAGCGCGGCCGGTACCACCGCGACCCAGAACGCTTCGGTGAACTGCCCGCCGAACCAGGCGAAGCCGGCGATCGCAAGGAGAGGACCGGCGACGGCACCGACCGAGTCGAGCGACTGACGCAATCCGTAGGCTGCGCCGCGCACCGCCACCGGAGTGAGGTCCGCGACGAGCGCATCGCGCGGCGCGCCGCGAATGCCCTTGCCGACGCGGTCGGCGACGCGGCCGCCGATCACCCAGCCGAGCGCCGGCGCGAGCGGAAAGACGAGCTTGGAAGCGGCCGACAGCCCGTATCCGACGAGGATCAGAGGCTTGCGGCGACGGACGCGGTCAGACCAGTAGCCGGAGAACACTTTGACGATCATCGCGACCGCCTCAGCCGCGCCCTCGACGAAGCCGACCACGATCATCGAGGCGCCGAGCGGCCCGACCATGTAGAGAGGCAGCAGTGCATGGATCAGCTCGCTCGACGCGTCCATCAGGAGGCTGACGAAGCCGAGCGCCCATACGCCGGATGGAATCCGCGGCTTCGAGGCGCGATCGCGGGGGTCTCGCGACCCCGTCGCGCTGCCCGTCAACTGCGCGGCCCTTCGAGCCTGACGCTCGCGCGCACGAGCCCCGCCCGCTCGTGCTGCGCGGTCATCGCAATGACGTCACCGCTCGTTCCGCGCACGACCCATTCGAGCTTCCTGCGGCTGTCGGTCACCTCGTAGTCCGGCCAGAACGAGACCCCGGTGTGCTTCGACGACTTGCCTTCGAGCTGACCTGTGTCGTCGCGCTGCCTGCCCGCGACGAGTGCGGCCCCCGGCGGCAGCGCAACTTCGACGATGACGCCGCGCACCGTCTTGCGCGCGAGCGCGCGCTTCGTCACGTAGGTCGGCAGCCAGCCGGTGTTCTGCACGACGAGCGTGATCTTCCAGGTTCCGTCGCCGACCGGCACCGCGCCCGCGTGCACGAGCTCGAGCCGCGGCGAGCACAGCGCCTGCCAGAGGATCCAGCGCGGGAAGCGCGCGACTTCGGCGGCGAGCCGCGACAGCGGGGGGTTGCTGAATGCGTGGAACCGATCCCAGCCGCCGATCTCGACGCGGCCGAGCTGGGGATGATCGAACGCCTTCCAGCCATGATGCGCGGCGCCGCCGAGCTGCTCTTCGCTCCAGCGAAACAGCGTGAGATCGTCGCCGATCGGATGATCGCGGAACCAGTCGATGTACTTGTAGTTCGTGATGCCGGCCTCGCGCATCGGCGACCAGATCTCGACGACCCACGAGAAGAGCCCGAGGTGCTCGTAGATCCAGTCGAAGGTTCCGCCGATCACCGACTTCGGGTGATAACGGAACTCGTGATAGACCGAGATCGCCGGGTAGCCGGTGAGCTCGGTGCCCTTGCGCCCGGCGAGCTGGTAGAACCACAGGTCCTCGGCGTCCATTTCCTCGTCGGGCGCGTGCTCGAACGGGCGCAGCAGTACGCCGGACCAGGTGTGGAAGCTCGTCCCTCCGGTCAGGTTCGGGTGGCGCACGACGAAATCGGCAACCGCGCGAATCTCCGGCTCCGACGTCGGGTAAGGCCCCGCTCCCTGCTGCTCGAACTCCTGGCGCCAGCTTCCCGGAAAGTTGCGATTGAGGTCGAGCCGCTCGCGCGGGCGCTTGATGCGAAGCAGATGCCCGTCGTAGCCGTCGTAGCGGCCTTCGGGCAACACGTGGTAGTAGGTTCCCCCGATCTCGGTCGGCTCGCGGCGCACCATCAGGCGCGGTTCCTCGGGATGAGCCTTCCACAGTCCGTTCGCGTCCGGAATGCGCATCTGCAGGATGCGCCCGTTGCCGTCCACGTCCTCGACGACGAGGCCCTCCGGCTCGTCCTCATCGAACGGATACGGGCGCGTCGACGAGCGCACCCATTTCGGCTTGTCGGCGAGCGCCCATTCGGCGCCGTCGGGATTGATTCGCGGGCAGACATAGAACGCACGCGTGTCGAGCGCACGCGTGATGTCGGCATCGCTGCCGTAACCCCTGACCAGCGCATCGACGAAACAGAGGGCAGCAGCGGAGGCCGCGATCTCGGTTGCATGGATGTTGCCGTCGACCCAGAACGCCGGCTTGTCGCGGGCCGCACCGGTCGCGGCGTTGGTGATCGCGAGCACCCAGATGTCGCGGCCTTCGTGACTCTTCCCGATCGACTCGGTCGCGACGAGTTCGGGGTGCTCGCGCGCAAGCGCGTGGAGGAGCTCGGAGAGCTCGGCGTAACGGTAGAAGCGGTCGAGGGCGATCTGGGACATCGTCGGTGGTGCCGTCGTCGATCAGCGATGGTCGACGCGCCGCGAAACCACGTCAGGGCGGCGCAGACAAGGAGACGAATCTTACGTCATGGCCGCCCGGATCGGGTTCGATGAGCGGATCGGAGCCGCGTTGCCTCGACCTGCCTTGTCTCGGCCTCCGGGGCGAGAGCCGTGCGTTGACATCGGTCAAGGCGGCGCGGGCGTGAAGCGCGAAGATCCAAGTCAGCGTTTGTGAAGTGCATATGCTGCGCGCCGCGCTAGTCCTCGCCGCTTCCATGGTGCTCGTTGCCTGCGCGACGACGCAAACGCGACCCGGCGCAGACGTCATGCAGGACCTGGCGCTGCGTACCGATCCCGCAGGCGCCGCGTGCTCGGTCATGCAGGAGGGTGCCGAGGTTGCCTCGGTTCCGTCCAACCCGGGGATCGCGCCGGTTCCGAGAATCGACGCGTCCATCGACGTCGTCTGTCGCAAGGAAGGTTACTTCGATCAGCGGATGACCTTCCCTTCCCTGCCGACCACCGAGGTCGAATACGAGCAGGGAGCGACCGCGCGGCGTGCGGGCGGCGCGTTGACCGCCGGTGCGGTGATGGCATTCCCTCCCGGCGTGATCGTGCTGGCGCCTGCGATGGGCGTCGTCGCCGCGAAAACGCCGAGACACAGCAGTCCGTACGCGTACATGGCGCCCCCCGAGCTGATCCTCGTTCCCGACACCTTCGCGTCGGAAGGCGCCCGGGACGCGTTCTTCGAGGAGCTGCCGGGCCGGCTGCGGGCGGCTGCCGCCGTCCGGCATGCCTACATCGACTCGCACTGCCGTTACTGGCCCTGCACGCCCGCTGACGCGGCCTGCGCCGATCCGATCTGCGAGCGCCACCGGGCGCTAGTCGACGCCCAATTGCAGAGCCAGCTCGACGCGATCCCATCGCTGCGTGCCCGGGCGAAAGTCGTCACGCCTGCCGAGCCGGCCGGGCAAACGACCTCCCGCTAGGGACCGGCGCCCGGCGGAATTTCCCGAAGCGGCCGACCGTCTTCGCAATGCGGCGGCACTCGCGCGGATCATCTCGATACCGTATATTTATACGGTTTCACGACCCATGCGGCCCTCGGCCGACCTCCCTCCATCCGATCCACCCCGCCTCGCGTGTCCGCCGCTGACCTGCTCCCCGCTTACGCCGAGCTGCACTGCCTGTCGAACTATTCGTTCCTGCGCGGCGCCTCGCACCCCGAGGAGCTCGTCGAGCGCGCCGCCGGCCAGCGCTATGCGGCACTCGCGCTGACCGACGAATGCTCGCTCGCCGGTGCGGTACGTGCGCACATGGCGGCGAAGGACGCAGGGTTGCCGCTGATCCTCGGCAGCGAATTCACGCTGGCCGATCGCACGAAGCTGGTACTGCTCGCGCAGGACCGCACGAGCTACGGCGACCTCGCGCAACTGATCACACGCGGCCGGCGCAGCTCGGCCAAGGGCTCGTACCGTCTGACGCGCGACGACGTCGCAGCGCTCGCATCCTCCTGCCTCGCGCTGTGGCTGCCGCAGCTCGATCCCGGCTTCGCGACGATCGCTCGCGGCGTCTCCGACTGCGACGCGGCGCGCTGGGTGCGCGACATCTTCGCCGACCGTGCGTGGATCGGCGTCGAGCTGTCTGCCGAGGCGCGCGACCGCGCGCGCCTCGCTCATGCGCAGGCGCTGTCGAAGGCGAGCGGACTCCCGCTGGTCGCGGCGGGCGACGTCCACATGCACGTCCGTGCACGCCGCGCGCTGCAGGACACGCTGACCGCGATCCGCCTCAGAACGCCGGTCGCCGCCTGCGGGCGCGCGCTCCATCCGAACGGCGAGCGCCACCTGCGCGCCCGCGCGCGTCTTGCCGCCGTCTATCCATCCGAGCTCGTCGCCGAGACCGCCGTCATCGCCCGCCGCTGTACGTTCTCGCTCGACACGCTGCGCTACGAGTACCCGGAGGAAATCGTGCCTCCTGGCGAGACGCCGGCATCGTGGCTGCGCACTCGCGTCGAGCAGGGCCTTTCGCGCCGCTACGGAGGAGCGGCGCCGGGGACGCCGCCCGGCGTGCGCGCGCAGATCGAGCACGAGCTCGCGCTGATCGCCGAGCTTCGCTACGAGCCCTATTTCCTCACCGTCGACGAGATCGTCGCCTTCGCGCGC
>DASVWR010000206.1:0-10097 GCA_036393115.1 Casimicrobiaceae bacterium | reverse complement strand
ACTCGTCATCGGTCGCGGCGCCGGCAGCGCTTCAGCGATCGTGCGCGGGACGTCGACGCCGCGCAGGAGCGGCTCGCGGTGATAGTGCGTGACGCCCGCGGGGCCGCGCGCGAACGTGCGCGAGATCGGAGCGCGTGAAGCGCCTCAGCGTCGCGAGCGGTGATCGGTACCCCGCGTCCTGCTGCATCCGCTCGTGCTCGCTCGCGGCAAGCGCGCGAAGCCGCGCATCGACCGGCCGGAAGCCGAGCCGATGGTAGAACCAGAATGCACCCGATTCGAGCCCCTCGCGATTGCCGGCGCCGAACTGATACGGCTCGACGAGGAAGCGCTCGACGGCGAAGAGCTGTGCGTAGGCGCGCAGGATCGACGCCATCACGAACGCCGACTCGCCGCCGCGAAACGGCGCGAACACGTTGATGCCGATCCGGCAGGCGCCGAGAAACGGCCACCCGCCGCCGTAGGCGATCGGGACCGCGTTCTTGAACAAGAGGTAACCGATGTGCGAATCGAGCGCGGGCCGCCACTCGGGCTTCGCCGAGTAGAGCGCGATCGCGAGGCCGCGTCCGAGCTCGTGCCAGCGCGTCGCCTGCACCTCGGCATGGGTGATCGGATCGGTCTCGCGCCCGAGCATCGCGAGCACGCCGCGCGCGGTTCCGACGAGCTCGCGGCGCTCAGCGGTCGTCATCGGTCGCGGCGGCGGCAGCGCTTCGGCGATCGTGCGTGGTACGTCGACGTCGCGCAAGAGCGGCTCGCGATGATAGTGCACAGCACCCGCGGGCCCGCGCGCGAACGTGCGCGAGATCGGCGCGTCGCGCGGCCGAAGGACGACGAACGGCGCGACGCCGTCGTAGAGCGTCGTCGCGAGCGCAGGGTCACACGGCAGGTGCCGGAAGCAGTCGGCGAGCCACGCGAGCCGGCTCCGCTTCCAGCCGGCGACACCCGCGTCGATCGCTGCGTCGGGCGCCGCCTCGGCCGATTCGACGAGGGCGAACTCGGAGGGCGGCAGCGCCCGCGCGAGCCACGCGACGAGAAGATCTCCGCAATCGCCGAAGGAGTCGATCTCGGCGCGATCCGGATAGCACTCGAGCAGCCATTCGACGATCGGCAGGCTGAACGCCGCGGTGGTCGCTGACCACGCGATGCCGCTGCCGGCAAGCTTCGCGCGCTCGTTCGCGCGGCCCGCGATGTCGATGGCGTGCGCAGCTTCGGCGACGCGGATGAGCTCGCGCTCGGCGGTCGCGCGCATCGCGGGAGTCTCGGGATAGGCGAGAACGAAGAGCAGGACGTCGTGCCAGGCGACGAGGACATCGGCATCGCCCGGCGCCATGCGCGCTGCGGCCGCAAAGAGCGCCCGCTTGCGCGTAGCTTCGGGGCCGGCGAAGCGATTCGCGATGGCGCGCAGGCGAGCGACGGTGCCGGCGTCGAGGGCCGGCGGAGGATCGGCCGCTAGCGGCCTTCCGGTCCGGCGAAAACGTGGCGCGTCCCGGACTTCGACTCCGCGGCCGCGCTGCGCGCGCGGCGCCGCCACGCGTCGATGCTCCATGGTCCCCCGCCCGCGAACGCGAGATAAAGGAAGATGAAACAATAGAGTACCGCGGCATCGCCCTGGTTGATGACCGGAAAGAAGCTTCGCGGCGCATGCGCCATGAAGTAGGCGACGGCCATCTCGCCGGAGAGGATGACCGCGATCGGACGCGTAAAGAGGCCGATCAGCACGAGGAGGCCACCGACGAGCTCGAGCGTCCCGGCGAGGCCGAGCAGCGAGAAGAGCTGCAGATGCACATAATGGCCGGTCGCCGGTAGCTGGAGCAGCTTGGCCGAGCCGTGCAGCATGAACAGGAATGCCGTCACGATTCTCAGGATGCTGAGCATGCGCGGCGCCCAGACACCGGCACTCGACGTCTCGGTAATCAAGATCGATGCCTCCCCAAAACCCGGATAGGCAGCGCGAGTCCCGCGAAAGTTCACGCTCTCCCGGGAACGCGGCCGAAGCCGGGAAACTTGAGCGCCGGATGGCGCAGATCGACTCCCGCGACGAGACCGAAGAGGTTGACCTCGAACCCCTCGTCGCGCGCCAGCGTAACGCCGACGACGCCGGCCAACGAGACCTGGTACCCGGTTCCGCTCGGCGCCCGCGCGACGAAGTCCCCCAGCGGCAGGTAATCCTTGCCGATCGCGAGGGCCGGCAGCGTGAGCTCGAGCTCGGGAATCGCGCGGCCGAGCCAGGCCACGAACGTATTGCTGTTCGGGCCGGGCCACATCCGGTAGCCGGTCGCCCACGGGTAGGACGCCGCCGCTTCGGGGAGCTTCGCGATCACCGCCTCGGCGCGCGTTCCGGTCACCTCATCGACGATCCACGGACGCGTTCCGTACCATTCGGCATCGGGCGCCTGGGCGTCCGAAATCGACAGTGCCGACCCGCCACCCTGCGCGCGCCAGCCGATGACCTCGTAGCGCGTGTAGCGGGTCGCATGGGCGGGCTTCGCCGCGACCCACGTATGCACGGCAAAGGCGCCGCGCCAGCCGAACGTGCGGCTTGCATACACCTGGACGATCGCCTCGGGATGCGCGGCCGGGTCAGGCGCGAGCCCGGTAGGCCGATGCGAAGCGGTGCGCCAGTCGCGGTTGAGATCGACGCTGCCGAATGCGAGCGTCAGCAGCGGGCCGCAGAGAAACAGCCCGAGAAGACCCGCGAGCCACGCGGTGAGGCGAACGAGCGTGACGCCAGTCGGCTGGGGGGCGATGGGCATCGGGTAATCGTTTCCGGCAGATTCAGGGCGCCATGAGCACGAATGCGCTCGCCTCTTTTGTGCGACAGCATCCGCGGCTGTTCGTGCTGACCGGGGCAGGCATCAGCACCGCCTCGGGCATTCCCGGATATCGCGACGCCGAGGGACGCTGGATGCGCGCCGAGCCGGTGCGCCTGCAGGATTTCCTCGCGTCCGACGCGATGCGCCGCCGCTACTGGATGCGCAGCATGGTCGGCTATCCGCTGATCGCGCGCGCGCAGCCGAATCCGGCCCACCACGCGCTCGCGCGACTCGAACGCGAAGGATACCTCGCTGCGCTCGTGACGCAGAACGTCGATGGACTGCACCAGAGTGCCGGCAATGCCGGAGTGATCGAGCTCCACGGCAGCCTCTCGACCGTCACCTGCCGCGACTGCGGCAGCACCCGGCCACGGGCCGTCGTGCAGGAGATGATGGAACGCGACAATCCGGGCTTCGCCCTCGCCGCGGGTCCGGGCGCGCCCGACGGCGATGCCGATGTCGACACCGATCTTGACACCATCGCGGCGGCGTTCCGCGTGCCGACGTGCCCCGCCTGCGACGGCATGCTGAAGCCCGACGTCGTGTTCTTCGGCGAGGGCGTCCCCACGGCGCGCGTCGAGCGCGCACGACTGGCGCTCGCCTTGGCCGATGCGATGCTCGTCATCGGATCATCGCTGATGGTGTGGTCGGGGTACCGCTTCTGCGAGTGGGCGCACGCGGCCGACACGCCGATCGCGGCGATCAATCCCGGCCGCACGCGCGCCGATCCGCTGTTCGCGCTGAAGGTCGCGGAGCCGTGCGCCGGCCCCCTCTGCGATCTCGTCACGGCGTTGCAAGAAGCCGGCGCGCAGCCTCCCCGGCGCGGCGCGCGTCGTCGACGGTGATGCGCAGCCGGCGCAGGAACCATGCGCGCCGATCGGCGAGCGTCCGGTCGGCGGGAAGCGAGCCGAAAGGATCGATCGCACCCTCGTCCGCGGCAGGCGCGCGATCGACGCGCAGGCATTGCGCGAGGCCCGCTCGCGCATCCGCGATGGCCGCGACGACGTCGGGTGCCCGCGTCCAGTCGCTGCGCCGTGCGAGCGAGAGCCTGATCACCGACAGGTGCGCCATCAGCCGCTGGGCGTGATCGATGAACGCGGCAAGCTCGTCGACCGGCACGCGAACGCGCTGTGGCTCGGCCGCGCTGCGCCGGAACGACGCCTCGACCGCGCCGACCGCGTCGTAGGCGCGCCGTCGCGACAGCCGCTGGCCCACTCGCGCGCTTTCGTCGGCATGCGCGTCTTCGTCGCGATAAGCACCTTCGGCCGCGCCGAGGCTGTCCTCGGCATAACCTCCGAGCGCCTGCAACGCGCGCTCGACGATCTGCGGCAGGGTCCTGCGCTCCCACGACGGCAGTACATAGCTGAAGCCCCACGCGAGCAGCGCTCCGAGCAGCGTGTCGGCGATGCGCTCGCCGATCGCGAAGCCCCCGTGCGGATCGGCGAGGTGCTGCTGAATCAACGCCATTACCGTCGCAGCGATGGCCGTCACCATGTAGTAGATGCCGACGAACGCGTGGGCGATCGCCACCGACACGATGAACACCAGGTTGAGCACACCTGCCGAGCGGACCTCGAACAGCAGCACGACGACGAGGCATCCGATCAGCGTGCCGAGCACGCGCGCGTTGCGTCGCGCGAGTGTCTGATCGAGGCTCCCTCGAAGCACGACGGCGACGCTCAGGACTACCCACGCGGGATGGGCGCCCCAGGGCATCAGCCTGGCGACGAGATAGGCGACGCCGAGCGCCAGTCCCATCCGGAGTGCAAGGCGCAGTACCGGCGAGCGCAGCGTGAGGTGCGCTCCGAATGCGCGGATCGACCAGCTGTCGCGCGCAACGAAGTGCGCAAGCTCGTCGCGCGAGAGCGCGATCGCCTCGTCGGCACCACCCACCAGCCTGCCGATCTGCGCGACCTCCGCGGCAAGGCGTCGCCAGCGCTCGGCAAGCGCCGGCATCAGCCGCCCGCGCGGATCGGCGGCGGCGAGCGGCACGGTCGCGAAGAGTCGGGAGAGATCGGGTCGCGCATCGGGTGATTCGAGCGCTCCGCGCGAGCCGCGCATCGCGGCCCGGCTGGCGTCGATGGCTGCGGCGATCGCTTCGAGGCCGCCGGCGAGGTGCGTGCGCACGCCGAGTCCGGCAGCATCGGCGCCGAGCAGATTCACGTCGAGGCGGCTCGCGAACAGCACGTCGCGGATATCGATGAGATGCAGCAGGATCGCCGTCTCCCGGCGGTTCGCCGGCGAATCCGCAGCGACGAAGACGAAGTCGCGCGCGAGCTGCAGGCGGTCGGCGAGCGCCGCCCCGCGCGCGACCCACTCGCGCAGCGCGGCCACCCGCTCTGCCGGCTGGCCGGCCGCTCGCAGCATGCGCGCGCGAGTGCGCAGGAGACGCGCCGTCGCGTCGATCGCGTTGGCGAGCGCGTCGCGGCGATAGCTGCCCTCGAGTGCGCGCACCGCGAGCACCGCCCAGAGCAGGTAGACTGCCGAGCCCATCACGTTCCAGCCGAAGGCGAAGGCAACGGTGCGCTCGGGGACCGGCACGGCCATCGCGAACACGATGGCGAGCACCGGGGCGAAGGCGATCGCCGCGGCGCGCGGACCGTAGGCCAGCGTCATGAATCCGCCACCGCCGATCAGCGCGATCGCGATCCCCTGCGCCGACGGCCACGGCGACGACAGTTGGACGACGACGCTCGCGAAACACGAGAGTGTCGCGGCGATCGCCACCCGCCGCCAGATGCGTGCCGCCGTATTGGGGACGTCGGCGAGGCTCGCGCAAACAGCACCGGTCGCAGCGAACAGCGCAGCATGCGAGCCCCCGGCGAGCGACGCGAGAACGTTGACCAGCATAACGCCGAGCGCAACCTCGACGCCGTTGACGAGGTACGCGGGGATGCGTGCGAGAGGTCGCAGGGACACGTCGAATAGGATAATCTCGCGCACGGTGAAGTGAGCGGGGTCACGATGAAGGTCACGCTGGTGGGTTCGCGCTATTTCGGCGCGATCGTGTTCGAGGCGCTGAGGAAAGACGGCACCGACGTGGTGCGCGTCGTCGCGCCGGCTGCGGACGATCGTCTCGCACAGGCGGCCACTGCGGCCGGCGTTCCCGTGCACGTCCTCGCCGACCCGAAGATCGTCCCGGCCGAAGCCATCGCCGAGGGAACCGATCTCATCGTCGCCGCGCATACGCATGCGCGCGTCTCCGACGAGGCGCTCGCGCGGGCACGGCTGCGCGGCATCGGCTATCACCCGTCGCTGCTGCCGCGCCACCGCGGCATCGCCGCCGTGGAATGGACGATCCTCGAAGGCGATCCGATCGCCGGCGGCAGCGTCTACCACCTTGCGGACGGCTGGGACGCGGGCGCCATCGCCGCGCAGGACTGGTGCTTCGTCAGGAAAGGCGAGTCCGCGCGCGAGTTGTGGGAGCGTGCGCTCGCACCGATGGGATTGAAGCTGATCACGCAGGTCGTGCGCCACGCGGCGCGCCACGGCGAGCTCCCGGCCTTCGCGCAGGACGAGACCTTCGCGACGCGCGCACCGATGATCCGCCGCTCGGTTGCGCTCACCGAGGAGCCGGCACCGCGCAGCACATCGCTCGTCGTCACCGCCATCGGGCGCGATCGCCCCGGGATCGTCAGCCTCCTCTCCGAGCGCGCGCAGGGCTTCGGCGCCAACTGGGCCGGAAGCCGCATGACGAGCATCGCCGGCCAGTTCGCCGGGATGGTGCATCTCCAGGTCGCGACCGGCAACGCGAGCGCGCTGATCGCGGCGCTGCGCGGCCTCGAAGCCGAGGGTCTGCGCATCGTCATCGCGCGCAACGATGCGCCGTCGGCGCCTCCGGGCCGGCGCATCGTCGGGCTCGAGCTCGTCGCACCCGATCGGCCCGGCATCCTGCGCGACCTGTCGAAGCACCTCGCTTCCCAGGACGTCAGCATCGAGGATCTCGACACCGAGATCGTCGGTGCCGCGGCGCCGGGCCAGCATCTCTTCAAGGTGAAGGCGCTGCTCGTCGTGCCCGACGCGCTGTCCGACGACGCGCTGCGCACTTCGCTGCAGGCGCTCGCCAACGAGATGATGGTCGACATCGCGCTCGACGAGCGCGTCAACGGGCGCTGAGGTATTCCGCGAAGAAGCCGAGCGTACGCGACCACGCGAGCTTCGCCGCCGCCGCGTCGTAGCGTGGCGTGGTGTCGTTGTGGAATCCGTGATGGACGCCCGCGTACGTGTACACGCGGTAGCGCACCTGGCTCGCGTCGAGCGCCTTCTTCCACGCCGGCCAGCCGTGATCGACGCGCTCGTCCTGTCCCGCGTAATGGATCAGCAGTGGCGCCTTGATCTTCGCGGTATCGGCCGCAGACGGCTGGATGCCGTAGAACGAGACCGCCGCGGCAAGATCGGGAAAGTGCACCGCCATCAGAGCGGCGATGCCGCCGCCGTAGCAGAACCCGACCGCGCCGACGCGACCGTTGCATTCGGCGCGCGACCGGAGAAACGACACTGCAGCGAGGAGATCGGCCGTGCGCTTCAGCGGATCGAGCGCGGCGAAGCGGCGCATCGCCTCGTCCTCGTTGCCGGGATAGCCGCCGAGCGGAGTCAGCGCATCGGGCGCGAACGCGACGTATCCCGCGACGGCGAGGCGCCGCACAACGTCCTCGATATACGGATTAAGGCCGCGGTTCTCGTGAACGACGACGATGCCGGGCCACGGACCTGTCCCTGGTGACGGATGCGCGAGATAGCCGCGGATCGTGTCGCCGCTCGCGAAAACGTCGTAGCTCTCGTAGGCAGCGGCGATCCGCGGATCGTCCTTCGCGATCTCGGCGGCAAGCGCGTAATCGGGCGTCAGCGCAGCGAGCATCGCCGCGGCGCCGACCGCGCCGACGGCATGGCGCGCCGCGCGATCGAGGAACTCGCGCCGCGACAGCCCTCCGTGGATCCAGGAGTCGAAGAGCGCGAGGACTTCGCTCGGGAATTCGTCAGCGCGCCTGCGTGCCATCGTGTCGTTGCTCCGTCAATGCAAACTCGCGCGCGAGCAGCTCGTAGGATGCGAGTCTCGCTGCGGGATCGTGGGTCCATGTGACGATCACGAGCTCGTCGAGATCGAATCGCGCCGCGATCTCGCGAAGCCGCGCTGCGACTGCGTCCGCGGTTCCCGCGATCGCCTTCGCGCGTAGCCGCGCGATCGTATCGCGCTCGTCGTCCGAATACGGATAGGCGTCGGCCTCCTCCGGAGTCACCAGTGCCCGCCGCAGGCCGCGGTCGAAGCCGGCGCGCCAGTGCTCGCGCGTCTTCAGGAGCCGCTTCGCCTCGGCGCCGGTTGCGGCCGCGAGCGCCCAGACGCAGATCGTCGCCTGCGGCGCCGGGTGACGCGCGCTGGGCCGGTAGTTTCGCCGGTAGAGCTCGAGCGCCTCGGCGCAGCCGCGCCCCTCGGTGAAGAAATACGCGAATGCATAAGGCAGGCCGAAATACGCGGCGAGCTGCGCGCCGTAGTCGGAGCTTCCGAGAATCCACAGCTCCGGCTCGGTCGGCCCCGTCGGATGCGCACGAATCGCCGCGAACGGATGCCCTTCGTCGAGATCACGGCCGCCCACCCATGCCTCGAGGTCGCGCACCTGGCGTGGGAATTCGACGGCGGCATCCGAATGCGGATTGAGCGCGTGCGCGGTGAGAAGATCCGAGCCCGGCGCCCGGCCCACGCCGAGATCGATGCGTCCGGGAGCGATCGCTTCGAGCACGCGAAACTGCTCCGCAACTTTCAGTGCCGAATAGTGCGTGAGCATCACGCCTGCACTGCCGATGCGGATGCGCGAGGTCGTCGCAGCGATCGCCGCGGCCAGGACCTCCGGCGCGGTGCCGACGATGCTCGAATTGTTGTGGTGCTCGGAGAGCCAGAAGCGGTGATAGCCGAGAGTGTCGCAATGGCGGGCGAGCGCGAGCGTTTCGCGGATCGCGCAGTCCTGCGTCGTGCCGCTGGCCGCAGTCGACTGGTCGAGCACCGAAAGCTTCACGCGCAAATGGTACCGCGCGGCCCTCGCCCGACCGCGACGCGCGTGGCACACTGCGATGGGGAGGACCTCGCCATGGTGACGACTGGATGCCCGGAGCACACCCACGGCCGCTTCGGAGGGACGACGAGCGATGCGGGCATCGTCGCGCTCATCGCGCTCGCTGCACTGACGCTCGCCGCGACCAGCGCCTTCGCCGAGGACGCCGCATCTGCGGGGCAGGAAGCGCAAGCGTCGCGTTGCATCGTGCACCATCAGCCGTTCATGGAAGCGGGTGTCGCCCACGGAACGATGCGTCTCGTCAACGACGGCAAGCCCTGCGGATTCACGTTTCAGTTCGGCATGAACTTCGCGCCGGACACCTGGACGACCGACGTGGCTCCGCGGCACGGCCACCTGCATTTCGACCGTGGCCGCGTCGAATATCTGCCCGATGCGGATTACGCGGGAAGCGACGCATTCACCATCACGGCGTTCGGCATGAATCCGATGCTCCGCGGCACGAACCGAAGGCGGAACGGACAGTTCGCGTTCGACGTCGACGTACGGGCGGCGAAGCGCTAGCGAGCGCGCATTTCCTGCGCAGTCGCGCTGGCCACTGCGCGTTGGGCGTGAACGGTGGGGTCATCTCTCGCGAGGTGTTCAGGAATGCTCGGAGTCGGCAACCGCCTGCCGTCGCGGGTGGCGCTGGGAGCCCAGCGCGCCTTCACGGCTGCCGCAGCCGCACACCTGGCGAGGCCGCGCCGGGACTCGCAGGCAGGCGTTTACTCACTCAGAGCGCGGTGATCCGGTCCCGGCCGCCGTGCGTGCGAATCCACGTCAGTGGCACGCCGTCCCCGGCGCGACGAACACCTCGCGCGTGAAGCTCTTCACCTGCGACACCCCGTTCACCGTGTACGCGAACGTCCCGTTCGCCCCGTCGCTGAACGTGAACGTCGCCGTCCCCACCACGCTGCGAGTCACCAGCGCTGGGTTGAATGGCACTGCCGAGAACGCCGGCCCCGTCGTGCGCACCAATTGCCCGGTCCACACCGACTGCGTGCCCTTCGGCTGGGGCGGAGGCGGCGGCATCGGCGGCGGAGGCGGCGGATAACCGTAGGACATCGTCGTCGCCATGGCGCCCGAGTTCGATGCCGCCGTCGGCGTCGCCGTCACCGAGAGCCACAGCGGCGTACCGTCGACGTCGTAGGTGAACCAGGTGCCGAAGATGGCGTTGCCTTCCTGCGTCAGGTTGATCCCCCACCCCGACTCCGATCCGGCCGGCGACGCCCACCAGATGTCC
>DASVWR010000205.1:0-5726 GCA_036393115.1 Casimicrobiaceae bacterium | reverse complement strand
GAGCACCTGCCGCGCGAGGTGGTGGTCGAGCATCAGCCCGAACCACAGCGGTCCCAGCATCGAGCCCGTGTCGAGGCCCGAGTAGACGAAGCCGTAGACGCGCCCCGACGCGCCCTTCGGCGTCGCGTTGCGCACGATGAGGTCGCGCGACGGGCTGGTAACGCCGATGCTGAACCCGGCGAGCGCGAATGCGGAGACCGCGGCCGCGCTGCCGATCGCCCCCGCGGCGACCAGCGCGACAAGCATCGCGCCGCAGAGGAGGCCCGTCGCCGCGACACGGTCGTGGCGCGTCGTACGCACGGCGAGAAATCCACCCGCGACGATGCCCGCGGTGCCACCGAGGAGATATGCGGTCACCGCCGACGTGGCGACGATCAGCGGGATTGCAAACGCCGCGTTGAGCGTCGCCGGGAGGAACGTCTGGATCCCGATTGTCGCCATCGTCTGAAACACGAAATAGAGGAAGCACAGCACGATTGCGCTCTGCGTGAAGATCGCGACGCTGCCGCGCAGCGTGTGCGACGCGGCGTCGGCGACACGGTGCGACACGAGGTGCTCGCGCTGGCTCGCGAGCACCGCGAGCACGACGAGACCGGTCACGCCCATCGTGACGAGCGACACGCGCCAGCCGAAGGCGCTGCCGATGCCGAAGCTGACGAGCGGCGCCAGCGCGAAGCCGAGATTGCCGCCGACGCCGTGCGACGAATACGCGTAGCCGAGCCGCGCAGGCGTCACCGTCGCGTTGAGGATCGCGAAATCGGACGGGTGGAAGACGCCGTTGCCGGCGCCCATCGCCACCGCGCAGGGAAACAGCCACAGCGCCGAAGGCGCCGCTGCCGCCGCGATCGTGCCGCCGGCGAGGAGCGCCACACCGCCGAAGAGCACGGGTCGCGCGCCGAGGCGATCGACGGCGAAGCCGGCGACGAACTGCACGGCGGCGCTCGCGACGTAGAATGACGCCATGACCGCGCCGAGGAGCGTCCACGGCACGCCGAACTGCGCCTTCAGCAGCGGAAACAGCGGCGGCAGCGCGAGCTGGAGGAAATGCGACACCGCGTGCCCGAGGCTGACGATACCGATCACCCGCGCATCGCGACGGAACGGCGTGGCTGAAGCGGTATCCAAGAAATCGACTGCGCGCAAGATAACGGACTGCAGTCGCGACTATAGCGCAGGCGCCGATGCACGTTGGCGGCGATGCTTGCATGCACGACCCGATCGACGGAGTCTCCAATGATGAACGACGACCGCAACGACAGCGACGACGGCGCGAATGCCGCGACGCCGCTCGAGCACACCGATGCCGAGTGGCGCGCGAAGCTGACGCCCGAGCAGTACCACGTGACGCGGCAGAAAGGCACCGAGCGCGCGTTCACCGGCGCGTACTGGAACCACACGGCCGAGGGAACGTATCGCTGCGTCTGCTGCGGCGAGCCGCTGTTCGAGTCGTCGACCAAGTTCGACGCCGGCTGCGGCTGGCCGTCGTTCGACCGGCCGATCACCGAGCATCGCGTCGCCGAGCACGCCGACCTGTCGCACGGCATGCGCCGCACCGAGGTCGTCTGCGCCAAGTGCGAAGCGCATCTCGGCCACGTATTCGAAGACGGTCCCACCGAGACCGGACTGCGCTACTGCATGAACTCGGCGTCGCTCGACTTCGAGCCGAAGAAGCGCTGACGCTCGGAGCTCGACCGCGGAGGCCGAGGGAGTGCGGTTCCGTGACGGGCTCAAACACCGGCCGCGTTCGCGGCCGAACTCGCGCGTCACGGGACCCCACTCCCTTCCTCCGCGGTCGGTGTAGAGCGCGGCGCAGCATCCGCACTGCTACCCGCCGCGACGGATCCCGGACACGCAGTCCGACTCACTGTTTCCAAAAACGTGGTGCGTCCCGGTTTTCCGCATCTCGGGTTGCGTGCGCTTATATTGCGGTGATATCATTCCAATAGCGGTGCCGAATAACCTCTGGGTGCCGCCGTCACGGAGGCTCCATGGAAGCGGCATCGGCGCGGATGAACCCCGCGCATCGGGAAGCACCCCTCGCAACCGCGAATGGTTTCGTCGCGCTGGCGGTCGGGCTGGTACTGGTGGTGATCGCGCTCGCCCTGTTCTGGCGCGCGCTCGCGCAGGGTGAATTGCATTTCTCGCTCTCGCTGATCGTCGCGGGAGTGCTGGTCGGGACGCTCGCCGGTCTCACGCTCGCCGGCCTCACGCTCGCCGGCCTCTACACGCTGCAGCCCAACGAGGCCGCGCTCATGCTTCTCTTCGGCGCTTACCGCGGCACGTCGCGCGTCTCCGGGCTGCGCGCGACCAATCCGTTCTATACGCGCCGGAAGATCTCGCTGCGCGCGCGCAACCTGAACGGCGACAAGCTGAAGGTCAACGACCACCGCGGCAATCCGATCGAGATCGCCGCCGTCGTCGTCTGGCACGTCGAGGACACCGCCAAGGCCGCGTTCGACGTCGACGATTACGAGAACTTCGTCAAGGTGCAGAGCGAGGCTGCGGTGCGCCACCTCGCGTCGTCGTTCGCCTACGATCGCGGCGACGGCGACGATCCGGCCGATGCCGCGGCGCCGACGCTGCTCGCGAGCGCCGAGGTCGTCACCGGCGCGCTCGTGTCCGAGCTCGGCGCGCGCCAGAAGATCGTCCGCGGCGCGGTGACGATGGTCGAGATGGCGCTCGCCGACCTCTCGGCACGCGAAGTCGTCGCCCTCGACGACGAGCGCAAGGCAGCAATGGTGTCGAACCTGATGACGGTGCTCTGCTCCGAGAGCGACGTGCAGCCGGTCGTCAACACCGGAACGCTGTACCACTGATGACCCACTCCGTCGTGCACTCGCCGCTCGATCGCCTGCTCGCGATCGCCATCGTGCTGCTCGTCGCCGTCGCGGTCGTCATCGTCGCGGCGACGCTCCCGGAGCTTCCTCCCGTCGTGGCGACGCACTTCGGGTTTAGCGGCGCCGCGAACGGATGGATGTCGCACCGCGGCTATTCGATGCTGATCGTCCCGTTCACGATCGGCTTCCCGCTCGCGATCTGGGTCATGGTGGCGCTCGTTCCGCGCCGCTTCCCGCGCCTCGCGAAGATCCCGAACCGCGACGCCTGGCTCGCGCCGCCGCAGCGCGAGGACACGCTCGCGCGCCTCGACACCTATGCGCGGATTCAGGCGCTCGCCGGCGTACTTCTCGCCCTCGGTCTGCACGCCCTCGTGATCGCGAAGAACGTTCCGTCCGCCGGCATCACCGTCCTCGGCGCCGCGATCGTGCTCCTTGCGGTTGCGGTGCTCGTGCTTCTGGTGGCGGCGATCGCGATGAAGCGCGCGTTCCGCCGCCCGCCGTGACGGCGAAGAAGGCGTTCCTGCTGCGCATCGACCCCGAGCTGTGGTCGGCGCTCGAGCGGCTCGCGCAGGCGGAGCTCCGGAGCGTCAACGCCGAGATCGAGTTCCTGCTGCGCGAAGCGCTGCGCGGACGCGGCATCGCACCGCGCCCTGTGCCGCCGAACCGCGTCAGCCCGCGCCGAGGATCCGCGTAAGGAAGCGGCCGACGGCGACGATCTCCTCCTGCGCCGCCGAGTGCTCCATCGGCCAGGTGTGCCACTCGACGTGCCAGCCCGCCGCGCGCAGCACGTCGCGCGAATGCTCGGCCCACGGCAGCCGCACGACCGGATCGTGCGTGCCGTGCGCCATGAAGATCGGCAGGTCGCGGTTCGCTGCGCTTGCTTCGGCGGCCGTCGACGCCGACGCGACGAGATAGGTCGAGAGCCCGACGATGCCGGCAAGGCGCTCGGGATAGCGCAGCCCCGCGTAGAGCGCGATCGCACCGCCCTGCGAGAACCCGGCGAGCACCATCCGCGCAGCCGGAATGCCGCGCCCCGCTTCCCTCGCCAGCAGCGCGGCGATGAGCGCCTGCGAGCGGCGCACGCCGTCGAGGTCGGCGCGCTCGGAGAGATCGGCCTGGCGAACGTCGTACCACGCGCGCATCCGCATGCCGTTGTTGATCGTCACGGGCATCACCGGCGCGTGCGGAAAGATGAAGCGCACGCCGAGCTCCGGGGGAATGCCGAGCATCGGCACGACATCCGACCAGCCGCGCCCATCGTCGCCAAGGCCGTGCATCCAGATCACCGCGGCCGTGGGATCGGGAGCGGTCTCGATTTCGATCGCCGGGAGAAGGGGTTCGGTCATCGACGCAGTCTAACGCAGCACCTCGCGGCACCGTTGCGTGGCAGTACGTCGTGGCGCCGTTGCGTGGCAGTACCTCGCGATGAGGCGTATCATCCGCGCCGAGCCGGCCCGGGCCACGAGCCTGCGGCCGCACGCGCTTCCGGGACCTAACCGGTCGAAAACGCGTCCAAAAGACACGCCCCACGCGGAGCCACCGATGAGTCCTACCGGCAACCCTGCCGCGCTGCGCGCGGTAACCCTCGACGACAAGTACGAGCTCGGCACCGGGCGCGTGTTTCTGACCGGCGTGCAGGCGCTGGTGCGTCTGCTGATCCTGCAGCGCCAGCGCGACGCCGCTGCCGGGCTCAACACCGGCGGCTTCGTCTCCGGCTATCGCGGGTCGCCGCTGGGCGGCCTCGACCAGTCGCTGTGGAAGGCGTCGAAGTTCCTCGAGCGCGCACGGATCAGGTTCCAGCCGGGCTTGAACGAAGACCTCGCTGCGACGGCGATCTGGGGCACGCAGCAGGTGACGATGTACCCCGGCGCCAACGTCGACGGCGTATTCGCGATGTGGTACGGCAAGGGACCCGGCGTCGACCGCTGCGGCGACGTGTTCAAGCACGCGAACTTCGCGGGCACGTCGAAGCACGGCGGCGTGCTGGTGCTCGCGGGCGACGACCATGCGGCGAAGTCGTCGACGCTGCCGCACCAGTCGGACCACCAGTTCTCGGCCGCGATGATGCCGGTGCTCTATCCGGCCTCGGTGCAGGAGATCCTCGAGCTCGGCCTGCACGGCTTCGCGATGAGCCGCTACTCGGGGTGCTGGGTCGGCTTCAAGTGCGTCTCCGATACCGTCGAGAGCTCGGCCTCGGTCGACGGCGACGCGTCCGACGTGAACATCGTCATCCCCGACGATTTCCCGCTGCCGCCCGACGGCGTGTCGATCCGCTGGCCCGATCCGTTCCTCGCGACCGAAGCGCGGATGCAGGACTACAAGGTGTACGCGGCGCTGCACTACTGCCGCGTCAACAAGCTCAACCGCATCGTCATCGATTCGCCGTCGCCGGACAAGCCGGCACGCCTCGGCATCATCACCAGCGGCAAGAGCTATCTCGACGTGCGCCAGGCGCTCGAAGACCTCGGCATCAGCGACGCCGACGCGGCCGAGATCGGCATTCGCCTCTTCAAGGTCGCGATGCCGTGGCCGCTCGAGCCCGAAGGCGTGCGCGCGTTCGCGGAAGGCCTCGAGGAGATCCTCGTGGTCGAGGAGAAGCGGGCGCTGATGGAGAACCAGCTCAAGGAGCAGCTCTATAACTGGAGCGAGAATGTCCGCCCGCGGGTGATCGGCAAGTTCGACGAGAAGGGCGAATGGATCCTGCCCTCGGCCGACGAGCTGACGCCAGCACGCATTGCCCGGGTCATCGCCAAGCGCATCGCCCGCTTCCACGACAGCCCGCGGATCCGCGAGCGGCTGGCCTTCCTCGAGGCCAAGGAGAAGGCGCTCGCCGGCTACGCGCCGCCGATCCGGCGCATCCCCTATTTCTGCTCGGGCTGCCCGCACAAC
>DASVWR010000204.1:0-5250 GCA_036393115.1 Casimicrobiaceae bacterium | reverse complement strand
CGAGCAATGCGGTCAACCTGACCGACGGGCTCGACGGCCTCGCGATCATGCCGACGGTGATGATCGGTGGCGCGCTGGGAATCTTCGCCTACGTCACCGGCAACGCGATCTTCGCGCGCTACCTCGGCTTCCCGCACATTCCCGGTGCGGGCGAGCTCGCGGTCGTGTGCGGCGCGATCGCGGGCGCCGGCCTCGGCTTTCTCTGGTTCAACGCGTATCCGGCCGACGTGTTCATGGGTGACGTGGGTGCACTCGCCCTCGGTGCCGCGCTCGGTGCGATCGCGATCATCGTGCGCCAGGAGATCGTGCTGTTCATCATGGGCGGAGTCTTTGTCGTCGAGACGCTGTCGGTCGTGATTCAGGTGTTCTCGTTCAAGACTACCGGCCGGCGCGTGTTCCGCATGGCTCCACTCCACCATCACTACGAGCTCAAGGGCTGGAAGGAAAACCAGGTCGTCGTCCGCTTCTGGATCGTGACGATGCTGCTCGTCCTCTTCGGTCTGTCCACCCTCAAGTTGCGCTGACATGACACCTGATTACCGCGGACGCCGCGCCCTCGTGCTCGGCCTCGGTTCCACCGGACTCTCGACCGCCCGCTACCTCGCCCGCCACGGCGCGCTCGTACGCGTCGCCGACACGCGCACTGAGCCGCCGCAGCAGGACGCGCTGGCGCGCGTGCTTCCCGACGTGCCGATCGAGCGCGGTCCGTTTACCAGCGCGACCTTCGACGGCGCCGAGCTGATCGCGATCAGCCCCGGCATCGCGAAACGCGAGCCGGCAATCGAGGAGGCGGTCGCCGCAGGCGCCGAGCTCGTCGGCGACGTCGAGCTCTTCGCGCGCGCGCTTCCCGCCGACCAGAAGGTGCTCGCAGTCACCGGCACCAACGGCAAGACCACCGTCACGGCGCTGATCGGAGCGCTGACGCGGGCCGCCGGTCTGTCGACCGTCGTCGCCGGCAACATCGGCAATCCGGTGCTCGACGAGATTACGCGCTGCGAGGAAGGCACGCTGTGGCCGTCGGTGTTCGTGCTCGAGCTCTCGAGCTACCAGCTCGAAACGACGTCGAGCCTCGCTCCGGTCGCGGCGACGGTGCTCAACGTGTCGGCCAACCACATGGACCGCTACAGCGGCATCGCCGATTACGCAAGCGCCAAGGCGCGCATCTTCGCCCACGCTGCCGTGCAGGTGCTGAACCGCGACGACCCGATCGTGCGCCTGATGCGCCGGCCCGGCCGCGTCGTGCAGACCTTCGGCGCTGGCGTACCCCTTTCCGAGGAGGAATGGGGCCTCGTCGAGCGCGGCGGCACGACCTGGCTAGCGAGCGGCGGTGATCTCATCATGGAGACCTCGCGTCTCGCGCTCGTCGGGCGTCACAACGCGATGAACGCGCTCGCCGCGCTGGCACTCGCCTGCGCGGTCGCCAAGCGCAGCCGCGCGATGCACGAGGCGCTCGCCAATTTCCGCGGGCTGCCGCATCGGATGACGCCGATCGCCGATGCCGAAGGAATCCTCTACATCGACGATTCGAAGGGCACGACGGTCACTGCGACGCAGGTCGCTCTCGAAGGGGTCGGGCGCCCGGTGGTGCTGATCGCCGGCGGCGATGGGAAGGGGCAGAGCTTCGCGCCGTTGCGGCCAAGCGTCGATCGAGCCTGCCGCGCGGTGCTCCTGATTGGACGCGACGCGGGCGACGTGGCGCGCGGCCTCGCCGGAACCACGGTGCCGGTCGAGATGGCGGGCACGCTCGAAGTCGCCGTCGCGCGCGCGACCGAGATCGCCCGGCCCGGCGACGCGGTACTGCTCTCGCCGGCGTGCGCGAGCCTCGACCAGTTCCGCGACTACGTCGAGCGCGGCACGCGCTTCGGCGAGCTGGTACGCGGTCATCTCGCGGCGGACGTCCATGCGTAGGCAGCTCGCCGCCGCGAACCCGGTGCGGCGTGCGCCGCTCGCGCCGCTGCCGCGCAATCCGCGCTCGATGCTCGCTTACGACGTCTCGCTCGTCTGGACGGTGCTGCTCCTGCTCGCGTTCGGCCTCGTCATGGTCTACTCGGCGTCGATCGCCACCGCGGAGGCGTCGGCGCGCACCGGCTACCACGCGTGGTATTTCCTCGTCCGGCACGCGGTGTTCCTCGCCGTCGGGCTCGGCATCGCGTTCGTCGCGTTCCAGGTTCCGGTCAAGGTCTGGCAGCAGTTCGCGGCGTGGTTGTTCGTCGCGAGCGCCGCGCTGCTGGTGCTCGTCCTGGTGCCCGGCATCGGCCGTGCGGTGAACGGCTCGCGGCGCTGGCTGTCGCTTTTCGTCGTGAACATCCAGCCCTCCGAATTCATGAAGCTCGCGGTCGTCGTCTACGCCGCGAGCTACGCGGTGCGCAAGGCCGCGTTCCTGCACGCCGAGCAGCCGCTTCGGATGACGGTGCTCCGCGGCTTCGCGCCACTTTCCGCGGTGATGGTGGCCGTTGGCGGCCTGCTCCTGCTCGAGCCCGACTTCGGCGCGCTCGTCGTGATCCTCGCAATCGCGTTCGGCATCCTGTTCCTCGGCGGGCTCGACTGGCGCCTTCTCGCCGGGCTCGTCGTGCTGATGCCTGTGGCGCTCGCCGGCATCGTCATCGCAGCGCCGTATCGCGTGCAGCGGCTCGCAGTGTTTCTCGATCCGTGGTCCGACCCGATGCATCGCGGCTACCAACTCTCGCATTCGCTGATCGCGTTCGGCCGCGGCGAGTGGTTCGGCGTCGGTCTCGGATCGAGCGTCGAGAAGCTCCTCTACCTTCCCGAAGCGCATACCGACTTCCTGCTCGCCGTGATCGCCGAGGAGCTCGGCTTCGTCGGCGTACTCGCGGTGATCCTTCTCTTCGCGTGGCTCCTCTATCGCGCGTGGGCGATCGGGCGCCTCGCCGCGCGGCTCGAGCGACCGTTCGCGGCGCTCTGCGCGCAGGGCATCGGCATCTGGCTCGGCGTGCAGGCGTTCATCAACATGGGCGTCAACATGGGCGTGCTGCCGACGAAGGGATTGACGCTTCCGCTGCTGTCGTTCGGCGGCAGCGGCATCGTCGCGAACTGTATCGCGCTCGCGCTGCTGTTGCGCATCGACTGGGAGAACCGCCGCGTGCTGAAGGGGTTCGTCGAATGAGCGCGGCACGTCGAGGCCGGAGGCACGCGCGGCGATGAGTGCGACGGTGATGATCACCGCAGGCGGCACCGGCGGCCACGTGTTCCCGGGCCTCGCTGTCGCGGCGAAGCTCGCGGCGCGCGGCGCGCGCGTGTTCTGGCTCGGCACGCGCAGCGGGATGGAAGCGACGCTGGTGCCGCAGCACGGCGTCGATTTCGAGGCCGTCGCCTTTCGTGGCATCCGCGGCAAGGGCGTCGCCACACTCGTCCTCGGCCCGTTCGCTCTGCTCCTTGCCTGCATCGCTGCGCTGCGCGTGATCAGGAGGCGCCGGCCCGACGTCGTGCTCGGCCTCGGCGGCTTCGCATCGTTCCCGGGTGCGCTGATGGGGGTCGCCACCGGCCGCCCGCTCGTGCTGCACGACGCCAATGCCGTCGCCGGCCTCGCCAATCGGATTCTCGCCTTCGGCGCCGACCGCGTGCTGACGGGCTTTCCGGAATCGATCCACGGTCGGCATGCGAAGCGCGCGCAGTGGGTCGGCAATCCGCTGCGCGACGATATCCTCGCGCTGGCTCCTCCGACCGAGCGCTTTGCCGGGCGCAGCGGTCCGCTCAATGTGCTCATCGTCGGCGGCAGCCTCGGCGCGCAGGCGCTGAACGACGCCGTTCCGGCAGCACTCGCGACCATTGCGCCGGCAGCGCGTCCGCGCGTCGTGCATCAGGCGGGTGCGCGCAATCTCGCGGCGCTCGAGGCTGCCTACCGGAACGCGGGCGTCGACGCGGAATGCGTCGCGTTCATCGACGACATGGCCGCGCGCTACGCGTGGGCCGACCTCGTCGTCTGCCGCGGCGGCGCGCTGACCGTCGCCGAGCTCGCTGCCGTCGGCCTCGGCGCGGTGATCGTGCCGCTCCCGGGGGCGATCGCGGACGAGCAGAGCGCGAACGCGAAATTCCTGCTCGATGCCGGCGCGGCGATCGTCATGAGCCAGGCCGAGCTCACTGCGCCGGATCGGCCGCTCGCAGGCATTCTCGCGGCGCTGACGCGCGCGGATGCGCAGACGATGGCGCGGGCGGCGCACGCCGTCGGCAAGCGCGATGCGGCCGACAACGTCGCCGCGGCTTGCCTCGAGCTCGCGGGCGTCCGGCCCGATGTGGCCGAGGCTGCGCGGCGCAGCGCTGAGAGGGGCTGAGCCGATGCGGCACAAGGTCAAGCGCCTGCACTTCGTCGGCATCGGCGGCGCCGGCATGAGCGGAATCGCCGAGGTGCTGGCGACGCTGCGCTATCGCGTGACCGGCTCCGATCTCGCCGACGGCCCGGCGACGAAGCGGCTGCGCGCGCTCGGCATCGACGTCGCGATCGGCCACCGCGCCGAGCACGTCGCAGGCGCCGACGCGGTCGTCGTGTCGAGCGCCGTCGCGCCCGACAACCCCGAGGTCGCGGCGGCGCGCGAGCGCGGCGTGCCGGTGGTGCCGCGCGCGCTGATGCTGGCCGAGCTGATGCGCCTGAAGCAGGGCATCGCCGTGGCGGGAACGCACGGCAAGACGACGACCACCAGCTTGATCGCATCGGTGCTCGCCGAAGGCGGGCTCGATCCGACCTTCGTCATCGGCGGGCGGCTGCTGTCCGCCGACGCCAATGCGCGGCTCGGCAGCGGCGAATTCCTGGTCGCCGAAGCCGACGAATCGGACGCGTCGTTCCTGTACCTCTCGCCGGTGATCGCCGTCGTCACCAACATCGATGCCGATCACCTCGAAACCTACGACCAGGATTTCGGCAAGCTGAAGCGCGCCTTCGTCGACTTCCTCCAGCGCCTGCCGTTCTACGGCGTCGCCGTGCTCTGCTTCGACGACGCCAACCTGCGCGAGATCGCACCCATCGTCGCGAAGCCGGTCGTGTCGTACGGGATCAATGACGACGCGATGCTGCGCGCCGTCGACATCACGAGCCGCGACGGCAGGACGCGCTTCTCCGTTCGCGGAACGGCCGGTGGATCGGTTGCGGTCGAGCTCGCGCTGCCGGGCCTGCACAACGTGCGCAACGCGCTCGCGGCGATCGCGGTCGGGCGCGAAGTCGGTGTCGCCGACGAGGCGATCGTGCGCGCGCTCGCCGAGTTCAAGGGCGTCGGCCGGCGCTTCCAGCGCTACGGCGAC
>DASVWR010000203.1:0-17262 GCA_036393115.1 Casimicrobiaceae bacterium | reverse complement strand
CTCGAACTGCGGCACGACGAACACGAGCAGGATCATCACCGACATCACGGCGACGCCGACGAGGATCGTCGGGTAGATCAGCGCCGAGCGGATCGACTCGCGCAGCTCCTTGCTGCGGTCCATCGTCTCGGCGAGCCTCCGGAGCACCGTCGCGAGCGCGCCGCCCGCCTCTCCGGCGCGCACGATGTTGACGTAGAAGCGCGAGAACACCTCGCGCCGCGCGTCGAGCGCCTGCGACAGCGACCTGCCGCCGCGCACCTCGTCGCGGATGCCCTGCAGCATCGTCGCGACCGGCGCGCTCGGCGCGAGATTGATCAGGAGTTCGAGCGCGCGATCGAGCGGCAGCCCCGCCTGCAGTAGCGTGGCGAGCTCGCGTGTGATCGACAGCACGTTGTCGCGCGTGACGCGGCGCGGGGCGAAGAGGCGCGCAAGCGGCCGCGACGCCGCGCCGCGCGCCGCTGCGCCGGGTGCGCCGGCGAGCGCCGCCTCGGCGATCCGCATCGGCATCAGTCCCTGGTCGCGCAGGCGGTCGACGATCTCGGCCTCGTTCGCGGCTTCGAGCTCGCCGCTCGCGACGTCGCCGCTCGTGCTGACTGCGCGGTAGCTGAAGAGCGGCATCCGGTCAGTCCTCGCGCGTCGCGCGCAGCACTTCCTCGAACGTCGTGACGCCCTTCAGCGCCTTGCGCATGCCGTCTTCGTACATTGCGACCATGCCGCCGCGGATCGCCTCGGCGCGAAGCTCGGTCGCGGTCGCGTGCTTCATCACGAGGCTGCGCAACGCGTCGGTCATCGGCATCATTTCGAGGATGCCGATGCGCCCGACGTAGCCGGTATGCGCGCAGTGATTGCAGCCCTTCGCGTGCCAGAGGGTGATCTCGCGTTCCTGCGTGTAGCGCGTCAGGTTCATCTGCGCGACGATCTCTGGCAGCGCCGTGTAGGCCTCCTTGCACTGCGGGCACAGCGTGCGCACGAGGCGCTGCGCGAGGATGCCGACGACGGTCGAAGTGAGCAGGTAATCCTCGACGCCCATGTCGAGCAGACGATTCACCGTCGACGGCGCGTCGTTGGTGTGCACGGTGGACAGCACCATGTGGCCGGTCAACGCCGACTGCACGGCGATCTGTGCCGTCTCGAGGTCGCGGATCTCGCCGATCATGATCACGTCGGGGTCCTGGCGCACGATCGAGCGCAGCGCATTCGCGAACGTGAGGTCGATCTGCGGGCGCACCTGGATCTGGTTGATGCCGGCCATCTGGTACTCGACCGGGTCCTCGACCGTCAGGATCTTGACGTCGGGCTGATTGAGCCGGTCGAGCGCCGTGTAGAGCGTCGTCGTCTTGCCCGAGCCGGTCGGCCCGGTGACGAGCAGGATGCCGTGCGGCTGCATCAGCGCGTCGAGGAAGCGCTTCAGCGTATCGTCGTCGAAGCCGAGGCGCTGGAAGTCGAGCGCGACGCCGCCCTTGTCGAGGATCCGCATCACTACCGATTCGCCGTGCATTGTCGGCACCGTGGAGACGCGCAGGTCGATCTCCTTCCCCTGCACGCGCAGGCGGATGCGCCCGTCCTGCGGCAGCCTGCGCTCGGCGATGTCGAGGTTCGCCATGATCTTGATGCGCGAGATCACTGCCGCCGAGAGCCGCTTCGGCGGCGATTCGACCTCGTGCAGCACGCCGTCGATCCGATAGCGCACGATCAGCCGGTTCTCGAACGGCTCGACGTGGATGTCGGACGCACGCATGTCGAGCGCGTTGGTGATGAGCAGCGACACGAGGCGGATCACCGGCGCTTCCGACGCGAGGTCCTTCAACTGCTGGACATCGGCATCGAGCGAGAGCTCGTCCGGCCGCGCCTCGACGGCGCCGACGAGCTGCCCGACCGCCGACTTGCCGCTGCCGTAGAGGCGCTCGAGCGCCGCGTCGAGCTCGGTCGGGATCGCCACGAGCGGCCGCACTGCGCGGCCAGTCACCATCCGGAACGCACTGATCGTGTAGACGTCGGTCGGGTCGGCCATCGCGAGCGCCACCTCCGCCTCGTCCTCGCGCACCGGCAGCGCGTGGGCGTCGCGCAGGAAGCGCACCGAGATGCTCTCCTCGAGAATCGGAAACTCGGGGTAGCCCGCGGCGTCGACGAGCGCTACGCCGAGCTGTGCCGAGAGCGCCTCGGCGACGTCGCGCTGCGCGCACAGGCCCAGCGTGACGAGGAGCGCGCCGATCTTCTCGCCGCTCTCCGCCTGCAGCCGCAGCGCCCGCTCGAGGTTCGCGGGATCGAGCTTGCCGCGCTCGATCAGGATCTCGCCGAGGCGCTTGCGTTCGGTGCTCGCCTGGGCAGCGGTTTCGGGCTCGACTTCGGAAATGATGGCGGCGGACAAGATCGGACGGGGTCGATCGGAGCGGCGATCATAGCACGTGCCCACCCCGGGTAGACCAGAAAAAGTCCTTGCCGTGCAAGGGGTTGCGCGCGAAATCGCTACCAAAACTGTCGCCGGGCGGCGACGGTCGCTGCTCGGATCGTCCCCCGCGTACGATGGGATGGTCTACTCGCACGGAGATCGAGCCTCGAACTCTCGCGCGCGTAGAGCCCTGACCGTAGCGTCGCAGGATTCCGAACGCCCGCTACGAAAACGCAGCCTCGGCGGCTGCCAGCGTCACGGCGACGTCTTCGTCCGAGTGCGCCGCCGAGACGAACCCCGCCTCGTAGGCGGAAGGCGCGAAGTAGATGCCGGCGTCGAGCATCCGGTGGAAGAAGCGATTGAAGCGCTCGCGGTCGCAGGCCATCACTTCGGCATAACTCGTCGGCACGCGCGGCGCGAAGTAGAGGCCGAACATGCCGCCGATCGATTGCGCCGCGAACGCGATGCCGTGGCGCTTCGCGGCAGCCGCGAGCCCGTCGGTCAACGCACGCGTCGTCGTCGCAAGTCGATCGTAGAACCCCGGCACCTCGGTGAGCGCGAGGGTCGCGAGCCCCGCGGCAACGGCGACCGGGTTGCCCGACAGCGTCCCCGCCTGATAGACCGGCCCGAGCGGCGCGATCTTCTCCATGACGTCGCGTCTGCCGCCGAACGCCGCGACGGGCATGCCGCCGCCGATCACCTTCCCCAGCGTCGTCAGGTCCGGCGTGACACCGTAAAGCCCCTGCGCCGAGCGCGCATCGACGCGAAAACCCGTCATCACTTCGTCGAAGATGAGGAGCGCGCCGTGTCGCTCGCAGACGCGGCGAAGACCTTCGAGGAAGCCCGGCGCCGGCGCCACGAGATTCATGTTGCCGGCAATCGGCTCGACGATCACCGTCGCGATCGCGTTTCCGTCGACTTCGAATGCGCGCTCGACGGCGGAAAGATCGTTGTACGGCAGCACGATCGTCTCGTTGGCGATAGCATCCGGCACGCCTGCCGACGAGGGCTGCCCGAACGTGAGCGCCCCCGAACCCGCCTTCACGAGCAGGCTGTCGGCGTGGCCGTGATAACAGCCCTCGAACTTGACGATCTTCGGTCGTCCCGTATATCCGCGCGCGAGCCGCAGCGCCGACATCGTCGCCTCGGTCCCGGACGAAACGAGACGCACGAGCTCGAGTGACGGCAGGCGCCGCACCAGCACCTCGGCGAGCTCGATTTCGAGTGCCGTCGGTGCGCCGAAGGAGAGTCCGCGCGCCGCGGTCTCCTGGACGGCCGCGACGACGGCGGGATGCGCGTGACCGACGATCGCCGGGCCCCACGACCCGACGTAATCGATGTAGCGGCGGCCGTCTTCGTCCCACAGATACGCGCCTTCTCCGCGCACGAAGAAGCGCGGCGTGCCCCCGACCGAGCGAAAAGCCCGCACCGGAGAGTTGACGCCAGCCGGGATCACCCGCTGCGCGCGCTCGAACAGCGCGTCGTTGCGCCGCCCGTAAACGCCGACGATCGCCGCTGCAGCCCGCTCGATCGCCGCAGCATCGGCGTGGGCGAACACGTCCGCGATCACCGCGACCGCATCGGCGCCCGCGTCGAAGAGATTTAGCGCATTGGCCGCGGTGATGCCGCCGATCGCGACGACCGGGAGCCCGAGCTCGCGCGAGCGCGCAAGCACTGAAAGATCGGCGCGCACCGCGCCGGGCTTCGTCGCCGACGCGAAGAAGCTCCCGAAAGCGACGTAGTCGGCGCCGCCGTCGCGCGCGCGCCGGGCGCGGTCGAAGTCGCCGTAGCACGAAACCCCGACGAGGCGCCGCTCGCCGACGATAGCTCGTACCCTGGCGACGTCGCCGTCGTCGTCGCCGACGTGCACGCCGTCGGCATCGACCGTGCGCGCGAGCTCCGCATCGTCGTTGACGATGAAGAGCGCGCGATGCGCGCGACAGAGCGCGGCGAGTGCCTGCGCCTGCTCGGCGCGAAGCACAGGACCCGCGGCCTTGTTGCGGTATTGCACCGCTGCCGCGCCGCCCGCGAGGGCGGCCGCGACCACCGTCCGCAGACGCGCGGTGTCGGGCTCGTCCGGGGTAACGGCATAGAGGCCGACGAGCCGTGCGGCACGCTCGCGCCGCGAATCAATCGCTGCCGGCGGCATGCGCAGTCGCCTCGTCGTCGTCGCGGCCCCAGAAGAAGCGGTCGGGCACGTACTGGCCCATCCCGGGCCGATATGCCTTCTCGAGCGCGTGCCACGTGTAGTCCTGCGCGTCGCGCACCGCATCCGCCGCATCGGCGCCGTTCGCGAGCATCGCGGCGATCGCCGACGCGAGCGTGCAGCCCGAGCCGTGGTAGCCGTGCGGCAGTCGTGGCCAGCGATCGCTGCGCACCACGCCGCGTTTTCCGTAGAGCGTGTTGACGACCTCCGACGTCGGCTCGTGCGTGCCGGTGACCAGCACGTACTCGCAGCCGGCTTCGACGAGGCGCGCCGCGCACACCGAAAGTGCAGGCTCCTCCTCGTCGTCCTCCGCTGCGAGCCTGCGCGCCTCGACGCTGTTCGGCGTGAGGATCGTCGTCTGCGGCAGCAGCATGTCGCGCAGCGCGCGCACGACGTCGTCGGTCGCGAACTCGTCGCCGCGGCCCGACGCGAGCACCGGGTCGAGCACCAGCGGCACGCCCGGATAGTCGGAAACGATCTCCGCCACGGCGACTACGTTGTCGACGCTGCCGAGCACGCCGATCTTGAATGCATCGATCGCGCTGTCCTCGAGGAGCGCTCGCGCCTGATCGGTGACCCAGTCGGCATCGATCGTAAGCACTCCCTCGACGCCGGCCGTGTCCTGCACGGTGAGCGCGGTGATCACCGACAGCGGGTGGCAGCCCATGCTGCCAAGCGTCAGGAGGTCGGCCTGGATGCCGGCGCCACCGGTCGGATCCGACGCGGCGAACGCGAGAACGATCGGAGGCAGTACGGGGCCGGTAGAGGCAGGCATGGCAGCGCGGCCGGGTCGCACCGGAACGCGTTCTCGGAAGGGATTGCTACACTTGGGCATTCTAGCGCACGCACGCGTCGCACCTGCTCGCCGAAGATGAAAAAATACATGTGCCTGATCTGCGGATACATCTACGACGAGGAGGCCGGCGCGCCCGAGGACGGCATTGCACCCGGAACGCGCTGGGAGGATGTTCCGCCTAACTGGTCGTGCCCCGAGTGCGGCGCGCGCAAGGAAGACTTCGAGATGATCGAGATCTGAGTCGCGCCGCACGAGCGACTCCCAAGGAGCCCCACGAAATGCGAATCCTGCACACGATGCTGCGCGTCGGCGACCTCACGCGCGCAGTCGACTTCTACACGAACGTTCTCGGCATGCAGCTTCTGCGCACGACCGAGCGTCCCGAACAACGCTACTCACTCGCCTTCGTCGGCTACGGAGGCGAGGATGCCGGCGCCGTGCTCGAGCTTACCTATAACCATGGGGTCGATCATTACGAGCTCGGCACCGCCTTCGGTCACGTCGCGATCGAGGTCGACGATGCCGCTGCTGCCTGCGATCGGGTTCGCGCGGCCGCGACGCACTACGGCGGTCGCGTCGCGCGCGAGGCGGGGCCGGTCAAGGGTGGGACGACGGTGATCGCGTTCGTCGAGGACCCCGACGGCTACAAGATCGAGCTGATCGAGCGCCGCCGCGCGGCGTGACGCGCTAACCGCCGAGCTCCGCGAACGCACGCCCGAGCAGGTCCTCGAAGTCCGCGGCGAAGCCGCGCGTATCCCACAGCGGCAGCGTCGCGCGCCCGCGCACGAGCGACTCCGACATCGAGCGCAGCGCAGCTCGATCGCGCGCGAGCTCGACAAGCCGCGCTGCGTACTGTTCGAGATCGTTCGTGACAAGCTCGGGGAGGCCCGCCGCGGTGACGAGACTTGCCCCGACACGGCCGGCGAACGTGGTCCCGCGGCAGGTGACCAGCGGCACGCCCGCCCAGAGCGCATCGACGCCGGTCGTATGCGAGCCACAGGGAAGCGTGTCGAGCGCGAGGTCGGCGCAGCCGAGCCGCGCGAGGTGGGCGTCGTTGTCGACCCGCGACGCGAACACGATCCGTTCCGGCGCGACGCCCGCGCGCGCGGCTTCCGTGCGGAGATTGGCCTGCGCGGCAGGGTGCGTCGCGAAGAGCCAAAGCGCGCTGTCGGGAATCTCGCGCAGCGCGCGCATCCAGGCCGCGAACACTTCGGGCGCGATCTTGTAGGTCTGGTTGAGACTCGCGAGGACGAGCGAACCCTCGGGCAGGCCGTGCTCGGCGCGCGATGCCGGTCCCGGCGCCGGGCGCAAGCCGTCGGTGACGAAGTAGCAGCGCGGCAACCTGAAGATGCGCTCGTGATAGAGCGCGTCCTCGCCCGGGGGGATCACGATGTCGTCGGCGATCAGCCCGTCGATCGCGTCGAAGCCGAGCGTCGCCGGAAAGCTCATGTAGTGAAGCTGCACGGGCGCCGGGCGCTCCGCCAGCGCGGCGAGCCGACCGCCATGCGTGTGGCCCTTGCGGTCGATCAGCACGTCGAGCCCGTCGGAGCGGATGGCCTGCGCGATCGCGCCATCGGGAGACACTCCGAGATCACGCCAGTGATCGAATGCCGCGGCAATGCGACGCCGCAACGGCGAATCCTGCGCGCTTCCGTAGCTGTAGCCGAAGACTTCGACACGGCGTCGGTCGTGCGCCTCGATCAGACCTGCCATCAGGCGCCCGGTCGGATGGTCCCGAAAATCGGGCGACAGGTAGCCGATGCGCAGCCGATCGCCGCGCGCGCGGAGGACTGCCGGAGCCGATATGGCCGCAGGCCCAACAGCCGCGGTCCGATGCACGAGCCGCGCGGGCGCCGGCAGCATCGCGCGCGACCAGCGCCTCGCCGCGGCGAGTTGCTGCGCCGGGGTGAAATGGAGCGCGAGCGCGATGAACGGCGACAGTCGCGGGTCGGCGTGCGGATCGTCGAGCGTCGCCGCCAGCCGCGCTTCGAGCTCGCCCAGCCCTTCCCAGGCGCACAGGTATTGCCTGCAATGCACGAGGTCGGCGAGCGCCGGGACGAGGCGCGGGTCCGCCTCGACCGCACTTGCGAACATCGCAGCAGCCCGCACGTAATCGCCGCGCGCCTGCCACGATGTGCCGAGGTTCGCCAGGAGGCCTGCGGTGGGCCTGCCCTGCGCGAGCGCGGCCTCGAACTCGCGTCCGGCCCGCTCGGGGAGTCCTGCTTCCAGAAGCGCGATACCGAGCCCGGTGCGCGCATCGCGGCGCGAGGGATCGATCTCGAGCGCAGCCTCGTAGGCCCGCCGCGCCGAGGCCGCGTCGCCGGCGCCACGCTGCGCCTCACCGAGCAGCGCAAACAGCGTCGCATCGCGCGGCGCAAGTGCGAGGCCCTGCTCGCAACAGATAACGGCGCGCGTCCAGTCGTGCGCACGGATCGCCACCCACGCCGCGGCCGCGAGCGCACCGCGGCTCGGCGGCATGGCGGCGAGCGGCGCTTCGAGTGCCGCCCAGGCTTCGGCGAAGCGGTTTTGCCCGGCGAGCGCCTGCGCGAGACCGATTGCCGGCGAGGCGCGGCCTCGCGCGAGCTCTCCAGCGCGCCGGAAGCTCCGCTCGGCCGCCGCGAAGTCGCCATCGGCGAGCGCCGCATCTCCGGAGTCGAGTAGAGCTGGAACGTGGTCGGGAAACGCCGCCAGCACCTGGCCGTGGATCGCTCGCGCGGCGCGAACATCGCCGCGTCGCAGCGCTTCTTCAGCGCGCTTCAGTGCCTCCGCGACCGTGACCTGCACGGATCACGACGCCGCATCGAGCAGGAGCCCGATGTCGTGCGCGAACACGTCGGGTCCCTGCCCGTTCGCGACGTACAGGCGCAGCCGCCCCTGCGGGTCGTAGATGTAGCTGCCGGCCGAGTGGTCCACCGTGTAGCTTCCGGGCGTCGCGCCGGGCACCTTGTTGTAGAGAATGTGAAATTCCTTCGCAACTTTCGCCGTCGTGTCGTCGTCGCCACGCAGGCCGAGGAAGTGTGGATCGAACGCCGGGACGTACTTGCCGAGCAGCTTCGCCGTGTCGCGGTCGGGGTCGACGGTGATGAACAATACCTGGACCTGGCCGGCCCTGCTGCCGAGCTTCTTCATCGCCTGCGCGAGGGCGGCGAGCGTGGCGGGACACACGTCGGGGCATTGCGTGTAACCGAAGAACACCACGACGACCTTGCCGCGGAAATCTTCGAGCGTGCGCGTCTTGCCCTGCGGATCCTGCAGCGCGAAATCGCGGCCGAACGATGCGCCGGTGATATCCGAGGCGTCGAATTTCGGACCCTGTCTCGCGCACGCGGCAACGAGCAGCGCGGCAAGCACGACAGCGACGAGCGCCGCCCGCGGCAACGTTCTCACGACGCGATCACAGGAGGCGCAGGTAGTGATCGACCAGGAGCGCCGAGAACAGCGCGGCGAGGTAGACGATCGAATAGCGGAACGTCGTGCGCGCGAGCGCATCGCTGTACGCGTAGCGGAGCCGCAGCGCATAACCGACGAAGATGCCGCCGAGGACGAGCGCGGCCGCGAGATAGAAGAGCCCGCTCATCCGCACCGCGTAGGGCAGCAGCGTCACCGCGGCCAGCGCCACCGTGTAGAGCACGACCATCGCCTGCGTGTAGCGCAGGCCGTGGGTCACCGGCAGCATCGGCAGCCGCGCGTTCGCGTAATCGTCGCGCCGGTACAGCGCCAGCGACCAGAAATGCGGTGGCGTCCAGACGAAGATGATCAGGAACAGCAGGAGCGCCTCGGCCGGGACGTGCCCGGTCACCGCCGCCCAGCCGAGCACCGGCGGCATCGCGCCTGATGCGCCGCCGATGACGATGTTCTGCGGCGTCGCCGGCTTCAGCAGCACCGTATAGATGATTGCGTAACCGATGAAGGTGCCCAGCGTCAACCACATCGTCAGCGGGTTCACGAGGACGTACAGGACGACCAGGCCTGCGCCGCCGAAGATTCCCGCGAAGGCGAGCGTCTCGGCCGACGTGAGCTGGCCCTGCGGCAGGGGGCGCCAGTTCGTGCGGCGCATCAGCCGGTCGATGTTCTGCTCGACGAGGCAATTGATCGCGGCCGCTGCACCCGCGACGAGCGCGATGCCGAGCGTGCCGAACACGACTGGCCCGGCGGGCGGAATCCCCGGAACGGCGAGGAACATGCCGATCACCGCGGTGAACACGATGAGCGACACCACGCGCGGCTTTGCAAGGGCGAAGAACTGGCGGGCGCGCAGTTGCGCGTAGGCGGCGGTGGTCACGGTCGGGCAATCGGCTTCCGCGCGATTTTAGCGCAGCCGCCGCGCTCCCGTGGTCGCCGATGCGTGAGGCGGGCCATCGCCCGCTCCGCTTCGGTGGCGGAGCCCACGTCGGCGGGCGGGTGCTGAACTGCGCGCAGACGTTGAACTTCGCGCGAGGGGCGCGTCTAGCCGATCTGCGACGCGCGCAGCAGATGCGAGAGATCGTGCGCGAGCGCCTTGATGTCCGGAGCGATCGGCCAGGCGAGCACCAGGTTGCCGAGCGGGTCGACGAGATAGATCGCATCGCTTCCGTGCGGCAGCCTCGCCACCGACGCCGGGGGCACGCGCGCAATCTCCAGGTCCGGGTGCTCGGCGGCGATCCGTGGATCGGGCTCGGCGGCATCGGTGACGAGCCAGACGCGCAGCACCCGATCGCGCTCGGCATTCTGCAGCGTGCGCGCCTGCCGCGTTGCGTACAGCGCTTGCGCGCAACGCGCATCGCAAGCGCCTCCCGACGCATAGAGAACGAGCCAGCGCCCGCGCAGCGCATCGCTGTCGAACACCGTTCGTGGAGCGCCGATGCGCTCGCCGGTGATACGTGGCATCACCCGCGTCGCGAGGAGCTCGCCGTAGTTGGTGCGCGCGTTGCGCGGCCAGTAGTGGTACGCCGCCCACGCCAGCACCATCGGCGCGACCGCGATCAGCGCGATCAGCGCGATCTGCCGCCGCGTCGTGGCATCGGTGCCGCGGCCGGGCGGGGCCGCGCCGGGTTCGCCGCTCACCGCGATCGCTCCCGGCCGCGCGCGCCAGCCCTGCTCATCCGTCTCGCACGCCACCACGGTCGCAGCGTGAACCAGGCCCACAGGCCGGCCGCCATCGCCGCGAACGTGTACCACTGCAGCATGTAGCCCTGATGCATCGTGATGCCGAAGTCCGGTGGACTCCACGCACGCACGAGACCCTCGCCGGCGACGTCGTCCTGCGCGTCGATGACGATCGGCAGCACCGCGAGCCCGGTCGCTGCCGCATAGCGCTGCGGATCGAGGTTTTCCCATAGCGCTCCGGCCGGCGGCTTGCGCCCGCCGAGCTCGACGTAGTGCGTACTTGGGATGTCGATCCGTCCGCGTATCGTCACCTTCCCCGACGGCGGCTGCGGCATCGGCAGATGCTCGCGCGACTCTCCGAGCGGAAACCAGCCGCGGTCGACGAGCACGCTGCGCCCGTCGTCAAGGTCGAGGGGCGTCACGACATCGAAACCGGGACGCCCGTCGTGAATCACGTTGTCGACGAGGATCTGCCGGGCGGCATCGAAAGTTCCCGTGACGCGAACCTGGCGGAAACGCCACGCGGCCCAGCCCGCGACATCACGCGGAAGCTCGACTATCTCGACCCGGTCGCTGGCGGCGATGCGATCGCGAAGCGCCTCGCTCTCGCGCAATCGTCGATGCTGCCATTCGCCGGCGCCCACGAACAGCACGACGGCGACGAGTGCAGCGATTGTCGGAATCCACGGTGGTCGCCGCCGCTTCGCGGCTGCGTGCGCCGAGTCTGCGACTGCATGCGCCGAGTCGCGCTCGGCGCGAGGGTGGGAATCGCGCATCCAGGTGCTACACTCGAAAACTGCGGGAGCGCGCCATCAAGGTCGTCATCATCATCTTCCTCATCGCGATCGTGGGCGCCCTGTTCACGGCGCTCGTGTTTCTCTACCGCGATCAGGGCCACGGCAACCGCGTCGTGATCGCTCTGGCGATTCGCGTCCTGCTGTCGATGACTCTCATCGCGCTGCTCGTCGTCTCGTGGTGGATGGGCTGGCTGCGGCCCACTTGAGCGTCGGTCACCCGCCTGCGGCGACTGCGCCACCGGAGCGGAACAGGCGATGGCGGGCACGCGCTCCGACGCGAAACCGTGCTGATCTGCGCGAGCGCGGGTCGGGCTCAGACCAGCCAGTAGACGAGCACGAACAGCAGCAGCCAGACGACGTCGACGAAGTGCCAGTACCACGCCGCCGCTTCGAATGCGAAATGGTGCTCGGCGTCGAAATGCCCGCGGAACGCGCGAACCAGCATCACCGTGAGCATCGTCGCGCCGATCGTCACGTGGAACCCGTGGAAGCCGGTCAGCATGAAGAACGTCGACCCGTAGACGCCGGACGACAGCTTCAGGTTGAACTCGGTATACGCGTGGTGGTACTCGTAGGCCTGCAGACAGACGAACGAAAAGCCGAGCACGATGGTGACGAACAGCCAGAACTTGAGGCCGCCGCGATGGCCCGACTTCAGCGCGTGGTGCGCGATCGTCAGCGTCCCGCCGGAGGACACGAGGATGATCGTGTTGAGGAGCGGGATGCCCATCGCCTTCATCGGCGTGAACACATCCTTGAGGAACGGCCCGACCGTCGGCCACTGGGCGGTGTAGCCCGGCCACAGCAGGTGGCCGGTCAGCGTGGTGCCGCCGAGGTCGGGCACCGAGATGTTGCGCACGTAGAACAGCGCGCCGAAGAACGCGCCGAAGAACATCACCTCGCTGAAGATGAACCAGCTCATGCCCCATCGGAACGAGATGTCGACCTTCTTGTTGTAGAGGCGCCCCTCGGATTCGCCGATCACGCGGCCGAACCAGCCGTAGAACATGAACACCAGCACGCAGAAGCCGGCGAGGCACATCCAGGGACCGGCGTCGTAGCCGTTGAACCAGAATGCGGCCCCTGTCCCCATCAGCAGGAGCGCGCAGGCGCCGAAGATCGGCCACTGCGACGGTTGCGGTACGTAGTAATAGGGCTTTGCGCCCTGCGTCGCTGCGCTCATCGGATGCTCCTGATCGGATTGCCGGCCGCGCGCCGGTCGGGGTCAAGCGCCCGTCTGGCCATCGCCGGTGCCTTCGACTTCGAAGAACGTATAGGAAAGCGTGATCGTCGAGACCTCGCGCGGCAGATCCGGGTCGATCACGAAAACGACCGGCATCAGGCGCGTCTCGCCGGGAGCGAGCGTCTGCCGCTGAAAGCAGAAGCACTCGATCTTGCGGAAGTACCCGCCCGCGAGGCGCGGTCCGAAGCTCGGGATCGCCTGTCCGGTGACCGCGTGCCCGCTCGCGTTCACCACGCGGAATACCGCCTGCGTCACCGCGCCCGGGTGAACGTCGGCGGTGCGCTCGAGCGCCGTGAACTGCCATCCCATGCTGCGGACGTTGGTGTCGAACTGGACGCGCACCGTGCGCGTCGTGTCGACCTGCGTATTGACGATCGCGTCGGGACGATCGAGCTCGCGCAGCCCGAGCGCGTTGCAGATCGTGTAGTAGAGCGGGACGAGCGCGTAGCCGAAGCCGAACATCGCCACGGCAAAGACGGCGAGGCGCACGACGACGCGCCGGTTGCTCCGCGCGAGCTCTCGCGCGAGCGCGCCTTCGCCACCACGCGGCGATGCGCCGGACGGCTGCGGCGGCGTCGCCGGAGCGCTCATTTGCGCAGGTGGCGCCCAACGGCGACGATCACGAACACGACAACCGCGGCGCCGACGACCGTGATCGACACGTCGGGGGACAACCACAGCCGCGATGCGATGAAGCCGAAGAAGAAGATCAGCGCGACGAGCAGCAGACCGAACCCGGTGCGCCGCGCTGCGGCCCGGCGCCGCGCCTCGAAGTCGTCTTCGCGAGGCACGCGAACGGCACCTGCGACGGTCATTGCACGACCGGGGGCGTCGGGAACGAGTGATACGGCGCCGGCGACGGCAGCGTCCACTCGAGCGACGTCGCGCCTTCCCACGGCTTCGCCGGCGCCGGCTTGCCGCCGCGAATGCACGACACCACCGCGTACAGGAAGATCAGCTGCGACAGGCCGAAGCCGAACGCGCCGACCGTCGACACCTGGTTCCAGTTGGTGAACTGCTGCGCATAGTCGGGAATGCGCCGCGGCATGCCGGCGAGCCCGAGGAAGTGCATCGGGAAGAACGCCACGTTGAAGAAGATGAACGAGCCCCAGAAGTGCCACTTGGCGACGGTCTCGTTGTACATGTGACCGGTCCACTTCGGCAGCCAGTAGTAGGTAGCCGCGAAGAATGCGAACAGCGTTCCAGCCACCATCACGTAGTGGAAGTGCGCGACCACGTAGTACGTATCCTGGAACTGCACGTCGACCGGCTGGATCGCGAGAATCAGTCCGGTGAAGCCGCCGGTGGTGAACAGGAACAGGAAGCCGAGCGCGAACAGCATCGGCGCCTCCAGCGTGATCGAGCCCTTCCACATCGTCGCCAGCCAGTTGAACACCTTCACCCCGGTCGGCACCGCGATCATCATCGTCGCGTACATATAGAACAGGATGCCCGCTGCCGGCAGGCCGACGGTGAACATGTGGTGCGCCCACACGAGGAAGGACAGGATCGCGATCGCGCACAGTGCGTACACCATCGACGCGTAGCCGAACAGCGGCTTGCGCGAGAAGGTCGGGATGACCTCGGAGATGAGCCCGAACGCCGGCAGGATGATGATGTAGACCTCGGGGTGGCCGAAGAACCAGAACACGTGCTGGAACAGCACCGGGTCGCCACCGCCGGCCGCGTCGAAGAACGAGGTGCCGAAGTGGCGATCGGTCAGCAGCATCGTGACGGCACCAGCCAGCACCGGCATCACCGCGATCAGCAGGTAGGCGGTGATGAGCCACGACCAGCAGAACAGCGGCATCTTCATCAGCGTCATGCCGGGCGCGCGCAGGTTGAGGATCGTCGTGATGATGTTGATCGAACCCATGATCGACGACGCGCCCATGATGTGGATCGCGAAGATCGTGAGGTCCATCCCCATGCCCTGCTGGATGGAGAGCGGCGGATAGAGCGTCCACCCGGTCTCGGGTGCGCCGCCGGGAACGAAGAGACCGAGCAGCAGCATGATCGCCGCCGGGGGCAGCAGCCAGAAGGAGAGGTTGTTCATCCGACCGAACGCCATGTCCGGCGCGCCGATCTGCATCGGGATCATCCAGTTGGCGAAGCCGACGGCGCCGGGCATCAGCGCGCCGAAGATCATCACCAGCCCGTGCAGCGTGATCATCTGGTTGAAGCGCTCGGGACGCAGGATCTGCAGGCCAGGCTCGAACAGCTCGGAGCGGATCGTGAGCGCGAAAATGCCCCCGACGAGGAACATCGTGAACGAGAACCACAGGTACATCGTGCCGATGTCCTTGTGGTTCGTCGTGGTGATCCACCGCATGATCCCCGACGGGTGGTGCTCGTGGCCGCCCGCTACGTCCCCGTGTCCGCCGATCGGCTGTGTGATGCTGCTCATCTCGACTCCTTCCGGCCTATTTACGCTCGGCCTTGACGTCCTTTGGCTGGACGACGTTCTGCTCGGCCCTGTTGCCCCAGCTGTTGCGGGTGTAGGTGATCGCCGACGCGATGTCGACGTCCGAGAGCTGCGCCCACGACGGCATCTTGCCGCCCGCCGGTGGATGTTGCAGGACGCCGTTGGTCTGGCCGTTCAGCACGACGTCGACCTGGTGCTGCGCCGGGCCCAGCACGACCTTGTCTCCGACCAGCGCGGGCGCCCCGATCGCCGCGTTGCCGGTACCGGTCGGCTGGTGGCACGCGGCGCAGTTGCCGTCGAACACCTGCTTACCGCGTGCGACGAGCTCGTCGAGCGTCCAGACCTTGTCGGGATTGTCGGCCGCCGCAGCGAGCTTCTGCTTCTCGGCGGCGAGCCACTTCGCGTAATCGTCCTTCGACTTCACCTCGACGACGACCGGCATGAAGCCATGCTCCTTGCCGCAGAGCTCCGCGCACTGGCCGCGGAAGATTCCGACCCTGTCGGCCTTGAACCACGTGTCGCGGACGAATCCGGGAATGGCATCCTGCTTGATGCCGAACGCAGGAACCCACCACGAATGGATGACGTCGCCGGCGGTGACCAGCACGCGCACCTTCTCGCCGACCGGCACCACCAGCGGATGGTCGACTTCGAGCAGGTAATGCGGATCCTTCGCCTGGCGATTCTGGATCTGGTCGAGCGTGGTCGAGAGCGTCGAGTAGAAATTGAAGCCTTGATCGATGTAGTCGTAGTTCCACTTCCACTGGTATCCGGTGACTTTGATCGTCATGTCGGGGGCCAGCGTGTCGTGCATCGCGAGCACGACCCTGGTGGCCGGCCACGCCATGAACACGAGGATCAGGAACGGGATGACGGTCCACACGATCTCGATCGTCGTGTTCTCGTGGAACTGGGCCGCCTGGTGCCCGACCGACTTGCGGTGCTTCACCAGGATGTAGAACATCGTGCCGAACACGCCGATGAAGATCACGACGCAGATCCAGAAGATCAGTTCGTGCAGACGCTCGATCTGGTCGGCGATCGGCGTGGCGGGCGCCTGGAAGTTCCATGCCCAGTCCGCGAGGGCAATGCCCGGGAAGGCGAGCAATGCGGCGGCGAGCGTCGCGACGATACGACGGCGCGCGCCGCCCTTTCCTGTCCCCACCATGTTCTCCCCGCTTGCGGCTATACCGGTGCCACCCTGGTCAGTTGCTCCCCGGCGCATGTCGATTCTGGATTTCGTCCTGAAAGTGCCATCGGCACCGCGCGAGCGCGCGGCGCAAACCCCAGCGATACTAGCACGGTTCACCGCAAACTCAGCTTCCCGACCGCTGCGGCATCGAGCCGGACGGGGCCGTCGGGGCCCAGAGTTGCGATCGGCGCGACACCCAGCGCCCACGCAAGCGTGGCCACGTTGTCCGCGCATCGCGCCGTGCCGGGCGGAAGCTCGTTCGCAACCCACCCGGCGAGCGTCAGCCCGCGCGCGCGGATCGCGAGCGTTGAAAGGAGCGCGTGATTGAGGCAACCGAGGCGCATGCCGACGACGAGCAACACCGGCAATCGCAGCACCCGCGCGATATCCAGCATGTCTTCGTGCGCACCGAGCGGGACCAGCGCACCGCCCGCGCCCTCGACCACCACGATATCGGCGCGCGCGGCGAGCGCGGCAAACGCACGCTCGATCACGCCGAGGTCGATGCGCGCGCCCGCGTCGCGGGCGGCGAGGTGGGGAGCGATCGGCTCGGAGAACGCATACGGATTGCGCAGAGCAAGCGGAGCATCGACGTTTCCGGCGGCGGCGAGCGCCGCCACGTCCTCGTTCACGCCGGCGCCGGCATCGATCCCTGCGGCGACCGGCTTCATGCCGACGGCGCGCAGGCCAGACGCGGCGAGCGCCGCGAGGAGCGCGACGGCGACCCGCGTCTTGCCGATGCCGGTGTCGGTGCCGGTGACGAATACGCCGCGCGGCTGCGCGGAGCCCTCGCCGGTGCCGTCGCTCATCGCGAAGGTCCCGGGCGCGTCAGCTTGACGATCGCATGACCCTCGGGAGTGCGCCGTGGCTCGGCTTTCCACGCGTGTCCGTAGATCACCTCGAAGGTCGCGGGAACGCGCCCGTCAATCGCCAGCGCCTCGAGGCGCGCGGTCATCGCCTGCCAGGTCTTCCTCCCGGTGAGTCCGCGCGGCCTCCCGACGGTGCGGTTGGTCGCGCCGATCGCCTTCAGCTCGGCGAGCATCGCCCGCGGTGTCGCGTAGGTCAGCGTGAGCTTCTCCATGTCGACGACCGGATCGGCGAAGCCGCCCTGCAGCAGCATGTCGCCGAT
>DASVWR010000202.1:0-4800 GCA_036393115.1 Casimicrobiaceae bacterium | reverse complement strand
CTCGAGCGCACGCACCTCTACCGCAAGCTGAAGCAGCTCAACATCCGCTTCTCGCGCCGAAGCGAAGAATCCGCCGGCTGATCGGCGCCGGTCGCGCACGACGTGAGGGAGGCGAGCCCGACGGCAGGAAAACCCGCGCGGATGCTGCCGCTCGTGATCGGCGCCATCGGTGTCGTCTACGGCGACATCGGCACGAGCCCGCTGTACACGCTACGCACCGCGTTCACCGGGCCTTACGGGCTCTCGCTCGCTCGCGAGAACATCCTCGGCGTGCTGTCGGCGATCGTCTGGGCGCTCGTCATCGTGGTGACGCTGAAGTACATCACGCTCGTGATGCGCGCCGACAACCGCGGCGAGGGCGGCATCCTGGCGATGACGGCGCTCGTGTCGCGCGGCATCGAGGACCGCGCGCGGCTTCGCTGGTGGCTCGTCGGTCTCGGCATCTTCGGCGCCGCGATGTTCTACGGCGACGGCATGATCACCCCCGCGATCACGGTGCTCGGCGCGGTCGAGGGCCTCGGCGTCATCGCGCCGCCGCTCCATCCGTTCATCGTGCCGCTGACGCTCGTCATCCTGATCGTGCTGTTCACCGCGCAGCGCAAGGGCACGGCGAGCCTCGGCGCCGTGTTCGGGCCGATCATGTCGATCTGGTTCGTCACGATCGGCGCGCTCGGCGTCCACGGGATCGTGCGCAACGTCGAAGTGCTCGAAGCCTTCAACCCGGGTTACGCGGTTCGCTTCGCGATCGACAACCCCGGAACCGCGTTCGTGGCGATGGGCGCCGTGGTCCTCGCCGTGACGGGCACCGAGGCGCTCTATGCCGACATGGGGCACTTCGGCAGGAGCCCGATCCGGCGCGCGTGGATCTTCTTCGTGCTGCCGACGCTCCTCTGCAACTACTTCGGCCAGGGCGCGCTCGTGCTCGCCAACCCGGCGGCGATCCAGAATCCGTTCTACCTGCTCGCCCCGGGCTGGGGCCGCCTGCCGCTGCTCGGCCTCGCGACGGCGGCGGCGATCATCGCGTCGCAGGCGGTGATCTCCGGAGCGTACTCGCTCACCCGCGCGGCGATCCAGATGGGGTATTGCCCGCGGCTCACCATCAGGCACACGTCCGAGCGCGAGATCGGGCAGATCTACGTGCCGTTCGTCAACTGGATGCTGCTGATCGCGATCGTCGCACTCGTCCTCGGCTTTCGCAGCTCGGACAACCTGGCGAGCGCCTACGGCATCGCGGTGACGATGGCGATGCTGATCGATTCGCTGCTGATCTTCGTCGTGATGCGGCGGATCTGGCGCTGGGCGAGATGGCAGGCTGCGCTAGTCGCCGCGCCGCTCGTCGCGATCGACCTCACGTTCCTCGCGTCGAACTCGCTCAAGATTCCCGACGGCGGATGGTTCCCGCTCCTGATCGGCGGTGCGGTGTTCACCCTCCTCACGACCTGGAAGCGCGGGCGCGCGATCCTGATGAAGCGGCTCGCCGAGGATGCGATGCCGCTCGAGCTCTTCATCCAGAGCATCGAGGCGTCGCCTCCGACGCGCGTTCCGGGCACGGCGGTGTTCCTGACCTCGACCCCCGACCGCGTTCCCCATGCGCTGCTGCACAACCTGAAGCACAACAAGGTGCTGCACGAGCGCGTGGTGCTCCTCACCATCGTGACCCGAGACATCCCTTACGTTTCCGAGGCTGAGCGCGGCGAGATCACCGAGCTCGGCTGCGCGTTCTTCCGGCTCGTCGCGCGTTACGGATTCAAGGACGATCCCGACGTGCCCGAGCTCCTCGAAAGCTGCGGGCGCCGGGGGTTCGCGTTCGACATGATGGAGACGTCGTTCTTCGTCTCGCGCGAGACGCTGATCGCGACGGTCACTCCGGGGATGGCGCTGTGGCGCGAGCGGCTGTTCGTGTCGATGTCGAAGAACGCGACCAAGGCGTCGGAGTTCTTCAACGTCCCGACCAACCGCGTGGTCGAGCTGGGGACGCAGGTCGAGCTGTAGGCGTTACCGCAGCGCGACCATCGCCGTGCGCATCGTCGCGAGCGCCTTGCTCTCGATCTGGCGGATCCGCTCGGCCGACACGCCGTACTCGTCGGCGAGCTGCTGCAGCGTCGACGTGCTTTCGTCCTCGCGCAGCCAGCGCGCCTCGATGATTCTGCGGCTGCGGTCGTCGAGCTTCGTCATCGCGCGCCGCAGCCCCTCGCTGCGCCGTGTCGCGGTCTCGTTGCGCTCGAGGATCTCCGCCGGCTCGTCGTCCGGATCGGAAAGCCACGCGATCGGCGCGACCGCTTCCTCGTCACCGGGCGCCGGGTCGAGCGAAACGTCGCCGCCCGAGAGCCGCGTCTCCATTTCGAGGACTTCCTCGGGCTTGACGCCGAGATCGGAAGCGATCGCCTTCGCCTGCGCGCGCGTCAACGCCGCAGTCGACGCCTTCAGGCTGCGCAGATTGAAGAACAGCTTGCGCTGAGCCTTGGTCGTAGCCAGCTTCACGAGCCGCCAGTTGCGCAGCACGTATTCGTGGATCTCGGCCCTGATCCAGTGCAGCGCGAACGAGACGAGCCGGACCCCGCGCTCGGGGTCGAAGCGGCGTACGGCCTTCATGAGACCGATATTGCCTTCCTGGATCAGGTCCGCCTGCGGAAGGCCATAGCCGAGGTAGTTGCGCGAGACCGCGACGACGAGGCGCAGGTGCGAGAGCACGAGCTTGCGGGCGGCCTCCAGATCCTGTTCGTTCCGCCAGCGGCGCCCGAGGTCGACCTCCTCCGCGGCGGTGAGCAGCGGGAAGCGGTTGACCGCCTGGATGTACTGGTCGATGCTCCCCAGCGAGGCAGGGGTCGGAAAGGCGAGGGCACTACCGGTCATCGAAAGCTCCTTTCAGCGACACGACCGGCGCCCGACAGACCGGGCGTCGGCATCATTTTAGCACTCCGGCGATGGGAGTGCTAAGCACCCGGAAAGTTCCTGAGTACTACGGTCGGGTATTTGCCGGGGGCAGGAGCGCGTCGACGAAGTCCGCGGCGCGGAACGGCTGCAGATCGTCGATCGCCTCGCCGACGCCAATGAAGCGCAGCGGCACCGGGTGCTGGGTCGCAATGGCCGCGACGATCCCGCCCCGGGCGCTGCCGTCGAGCTTGGTGAGGATGAGCCCCGTCAAACCGATGGCGGCGTCGAAGGCTTCGACTTGGGCGAGCGCGTTCTGTCCGGTGTTGGCGTCGAGGACGAGCCACACCTCGTCGGGGGCGCCTTCGCGCGCCTTGGCGAGCACGCGCCGGATCTTCTTCAACTCATCCATCAGGTGGAGCTGGGTCGGCAGTCGCCCGGCCGTGTCGGCGAGGACCACGTCGATCCCCCTCGCCTTCGCGGCCTGGACCGCGTCGAACATCACCGCGGCCGGATCGCCGCCCTGTTGCTGGATAACCGTGACGTCGTTGCGCTCGCCCCAGACCGCAAGCTGCTCGCGCGCTGCCGCCCGGAACGTATCGCCCGCGGCGAGCAGGACCGAGCGATTCTCCCGGTGCAGCCAGCGGGCGAGCTTGCCGATCGACGTCGTCTTGCCGGCCCCGTTCACGCCGGCGAGCATGATGACCGTCGGCGCGCAGTCGGCGACCGCAGCGCCGCTTTCGAGCGTGCCGACGAGCTCGCGCAGCGCGTCACGCAAAAGCTCGCGCGGGTCCGCGTCGGGTCCGGCGCGCCGGTAGCGGTCGCGAAGGTCGTCGAGGAGGCGGCGGGTCGCGGGGACGCCGACGTCGGCGAGCAGCAGCGCGGTCTCGAGTTCTTCGAGCGACTCGTCGTCGAGAACGCGCCGCGTGAGCACGTTCCCGATCGCGCCGGCAAGCCGCTCGCGCGATGCACCGAGCCCCGCGCGCAGGCGCTCGAGCCACGGGCGTCGCGTCGCGGATTCTTCGGGAACCGGGGTTGGGGCGGCCGGCTCCTGAGCCGGCTTGCGCTTGAAGAACTCGAACATCGGGCATCATTCTACCGGCGGTGGCCGGCGCTTCCGGGCTGCCCTCGCCCGACGCCGATGTCCGCTGCATCACGCCCTCGCCCGACGCCCGTCTCGCAACACCTCGGCCATCGCCGTGCCCGTCCGGGGCGCGTCAGGATCATTGGCGGCACCCATCGCGGAAGGCTCGTCGACGTTCCCGACGCGCCGGGGCTGCGCCCCACTCCGGACCGCGTGCGCGAAACGCTCTTCAACTGGCTCGGCCAGGACCTGACCGGCGCGTCGACGTTCGAGCCCTGGGCGGGGTGCGGCGTGCTGACGCTCGAAGCGCGCTCGCGGGGAGCCGCGCTCTGTGTTGCGATCGATCGCGACGCCGTGGTGATCCGCGCGCTGCGTGCGACGGCGCTGCGGCTCGGGCTCGATGCGATCGACGCACGACCCGGCGATGCGCTGGCCGCGCTCGCGGCCGAGACCCGCCGCTTCGACGTGATCTTCGCGGATCCGCCGTTCGCCGACGATCCGTGGTCACGCTTTCTGCCGCTCGCCGCGGCGAGGCTCGCCCCGCAGGGGAGGATCTACGCCGAAGCGGGTCACCCGATCGACGTGCCGCCGCCGCTGCAACTCGTGAGGCAGGCGCGCGCAGGGGGCGTGCATTATCATCTTCTCGCAGCCGCCGCGCAGCGGCCGTGACAGCGATCATGAAAGTCGTCTATCCGGGGACCTTCGACCCCTTCACCCGCGGCCACGAGGACCTCGTGCGCCGCGCGTCGCGGCTGTTCGACCGCGTCGTCGTCGGCGTCGCCGACAGCGAGACCAAGCGACCGTTCTTCACCGTCGACGAGCGGATCGCGATGGCGCGCGAGGTG
>DASVWR010000201.1:0-8669 GCA_036393115.1 Casimicrobiaceae bacterium | reverse complement strand
CCGTCGGCGTCGAGCTCGAAGCTTTCGCCGTGCTCGTCGAGCGCGCGGACGCGAACGCGCTCGGCGCGGGTCACTTTGTCGTAATAGCCGGGCACCGACAGGCAACCTTCCTCGTTCTCGGCTTCGCCGGTGGCTTCGACGAGGACGGGATCGATGAACACGCGCAGCTCGTCACGATGCTCCGACACGTCGAGGATCAGCACCTGTTTGTGAACGTTCACTTGCGTGGCAGCGAGCCCTATGCCTGGAGCGGAGTACATCGTCTCGGCCATGTCCGACACGAGCTTGCGGATCTCGGGCGTGACGCGTCCGACCCGGGCTGCAACCTTTTTGAGACGCGGATCGGGATATTCGAGGATCGGGAGGAGCGCCATCAGCCGTCTGGCTTGCAAAATGCAAGTTCTGGTTGCAGAATCGCCGTTAAGTGCTTATTTTGTGGCAGTTTAGGACGTTAGCAAGTCCGAGTCACGCGAAAGAGGCCCTATGCGTCAATACTTTACCATAGCGCGGCACCTGGCGGCCCTCGGCGCGCTCGTCTGCCTCACTGCTGCAGCCGGGACCGCGTTTGCCCAAGCCCCTCAGCTCGCCGACAACCCGCCGTCGAGCTACACAGTCCGCAAAGGCGACACCCTGTGGGGGATTGCCGGCAAGTTCCTGAAGCAGCCCTGGCGCTGGCCCGAGCTCTGGCACATGAACCGCGAGCAGATCCGCAATCCGAACCTCATCTATCCCGGCGACGTGATCCGCCTCGGCTCGGCCGGCGGGCAGCCCGAGCTCTACCTCGAACGTCACACGGTAAGACTCGAGCCCAAGGTCAGGGTTGCACCGCTCGCGTCCGAAGCGATCCCGGCGATTCCACCCGGGGATATCGAGCCCTTCCTCACGCGGCCGCTCGTGACGAACGACCCGCAGGCGATCGCCGATGCGGCCGAGATCGTCGCCGGTCGCGACGACCGCGTCGTTCGCGGCGAGGGGGACACCGTCTACGCGGTCGGGATCGATCCGAAGGCCGGTGATCTCTGGTACATCTACCGCCCCAGCGAGCGCCTCGTCGGCGAACACGGCGAGACGCTCGGCTACGAGAACCGGTACCTCGGCACCGCGCGCCTCGAGCATGCCGCCGACGTCTCGACGCTGCGTATCGAGAACGCCACCGAGGAGATCGTGATCGGCGATCGCATGCTCCCGGCGACGCGCGAACCGATCCGCAATTACGTGCCGCATGCACCGGACCGCATGATCACTGGCCGGATCCTGAAGCTCGCCCGCGACGGCGCGGAAACCGGACGCGGCTACGTGGTGACGCTCGACCGAGGCTCGCACGACGGCCTCGACGTAGGCAGCGTGCTCGCGATCTACCGCGCGGTGGAGCCGATCCGCGATCCGCGGCCGGGCCATCGCTACGGCCCCGAAACCATGCTTCAGGATTTCGACAACACGACGTTCTACGCGCCGCCGAAGTACCTGAAGATCCCCGACGAGCGTACCGGGGTTTTGATGGTGTTCCGGGTGTTCGATCGCGTGTCGTACGCGCTCGTCATGAATTCGAGCGGCCCGGTGCGCATCGGCGACAAGGTGCGCACGCCGTAGGCGGCGCCGGCGCGAACGCGCCATGCCCGCCGATGCGCGCGCGCTCGCGTGGGTGGCGCTCGCACGGAGCGCCATTCCCCAGCGCGCACTCGTCACGCTGCTCCGCGCGTTCGGCTCGCCCGATGCCCTGCACGCGGCGACGCGAAGCGAGCTCGAAAAGCTCGTCGCGCCCGCGCTCGCTGCGCGGATCGTCGCAGGGCGTCGCGGCGAGCCTGCCGCCTCCGCCGAGCTCGATGCCACCGCCCGCTGGCTCGACGAGCCCGGTCACCACCTGATCGCCTGGGACGACGCCGATTACCCGCGCGCGCTCTTCGAGCTTCCCGATGCGCCGCCCGCGCTCTTCCATCTCGGCCGGCGCGATCTACTGAACCGGCCCGCGTTCGCGATCGTCGGCAGCCGCAACGCGACGCCGCAGGGCGCGGCGATCGCGCGCGAGTTCGCAGCGGCGTTGGGGGGCACCGGCTTGACGATCGTGTCCGGCCTCGCCGCGGGCATCGACGCCGCCGCCCACGAAGGCGCGCTGCGAACCGCCGGCTCGACGATCGCTGTCGTCGCCACCGGCCCCGATCGCGTGTATCCGGCGAAGAACCGCTCGCTGATGGCGGATATCGTCGCCGACGGCGCCGTCGTCACCGAATTCCTGCCCGGGACGGAGGCGCGCAAGGGGAGCTTTCCGCGGCGGAACCGGCTGATCAGCGGACTCGCTCGCGGCGTGCTCGTGGTCGAGGCGACGCTGTCGTCGGGATCGCTGATCACCGCTCGCCTCGCCGGCGAGCAGGGACGCGACGTGTTCGCGATTCCGGGATCGATCCACTCGCCGTTTTCGAAGGGTTGCCACAAGCTCATTCGCGAGGGCGCGAAGCTCGTCGAATCGGTGCAGGACATCATCGGCGAGCTGGGGTGGGGCGGCGCGCCGTCCGCTGTGCAGGCGAGTCGCGGCGCGGGCGTCGAACGTGACGAACCCTCGGCGAACGGCGCTCGCGGCGAGGCCATCGCGAACGCGGCGCGCGAGGACGCCACGGCGCGCGCCGTGCTCGATGCGATCGGACACGGCGTCGCGACCGTCGACATGATCGTCGAGCGCACCGGGCTTGCCGCGGCGTTCGTCATGGCGGAGCTCGTCCGGCAGGAGCTCGCGGAGCGGGTCGCACCGCTTCCCGGCGGCGGCTGGCAGCGTCTTCGGGCCCCGACCGAGTAACTGTCTCCCGGTGCAAATTCAGTAAGTGTCCACTTACTCTCGCTGGCGCGAAGACCCCGCGGCGGTACGGAATTCGATGTCGAGCGGCTAAGTCGAACGACTGGTTGCCCCGCCTGCACGACCTTATGTAGTATCTGCGGCCCCGATTGCGGTGCAGCACGCGGCTGCTATCACCGACACCTTGTCCAAGACCCTGATCATCGCCGAGAAACCGTCCGTCGCCGCCGACATCGCGCGCGCGCTTGGCGGTTTCGCGAAGCATCCCGATCATTTCGAGAGCGAGCGCTACGTGCTGTCGTCTGCAGTCGGGCACCTGCTCGAAATCGGCATGCCCGAGGCCGAGGAAGTGAAGCGCGGCAAGTGGACGTTCGGTCACCTTCCGGCGATCCCGTCGCACTTCGAGCTGAAGCCGATCGAGAAGAACGAGACCCGACTGAAGGCGCTGCTCAAGCTGATCAAGCGCAAGGATGTCGCCCGTCTCGTCAACGCCTGCGACGCCGGGCGCGAAGGCGAGCTCATCTTCCGCTATATCGTCCGTTACGCGAAGACCGACAAGCCGATCGAGCGGCTGTGGCTGCAATCGATGACGCCGGCGTCGATCCGCGACGGCTTCGAGAAGCTTCGCGCCGATCGCGTGATGCTCCCGCTCGCCGATGCCGCGGTCTGCCGCTCGGAGTCGGACTGGCTCGTCGGCATCAACGGCACGCGCGCGATGACGGCGTTCAACTCGAAGGCAGGGGGCTTCCAGTTGACCACGGTCGGCAGGGTCCAGACGCCGACACTCGCGATTCTCGTCGACCGCGAGGAAAAGATCCGTGCGTTCACGTCGCGTCCGTACTGGGAGCTCGCGGCGACGTTCAGTGCGAAAGCCGGCGAATACGCCGGCCGATGGTTCGACGAAGCATTCAGGAAGCGCGATGCCACGCCCGGCAGCGCGGAAGGCGAGGTCGACGATTCGGACCGTCGGCCCGAGCGGATCTGGGACGAGGCGAAGGCGCGCGCGATCGCCGACGCCTGCCGCGGCAAGCCGGGAACGGTCAGCGAGGAATCGAAGCCGTCGACGCAGATCGCGCCGCTTCTCTACGACTTGACGAGCCTCCAGCGCGAGGCGAACGGCCGCTTCGGCTTCTCGGCGCGCACAACGCTCTCGCTCGCGCAGGCGCTCTACGAGAAGCACAAGGCACTGACCTACCCGCGCACCGACTCGCGCGCGCTGCCCGAGGATTATCTCGGCACCGTCAAGGCGACGCTCGGCGCGCTCGCCGAAGCACCGGCGTACGCGCAGTTCGCACGCCGAATCCTCGACAGCCAGTGGGTGCGCCCGAACCGGCGCATCTTCGACAACGCGAAGATCTCCGATCACTTCGCGATCATCCCGACGCTCGTGCAGCCGAAGCACCTCACCGAGGCCGAGGCGAAGCTCTACGACTTCGTCGCCAGGCGCTTTCTCGCCGCGTTCCATCCGGCCGCCGAATACCAGGTGACGACGCGGATCACGCGCGTCGGCGAACATCCATTCAAGTCCGAGGGCAGGGTGCTCGTGCAGCCGGGATGGCTCGCTGTCTACGGCAAGGAAGCGCAGGGCGACGAGGCGCTGCTGACGCCGGTCAAGCCCGGAGAGGTGGTGACGACGGCGAAGGTCGACGTCGCGGCGCTCGCGACGCGTCCGCCGCCGCGCTACAACGAGGCGACGCTGCTTTCTGCGATGGAGGGCGCCGGCAAGACGATCGAGGACGAGGAGCTGCGCGAGGCGATGCGCGAGAAGGGGCTCGGTACCCCGGCCACGCGCGCGCAGATCATCGAAGGGCTGATCGCCGAACGCTACATCCTGCGCGAGGGCCGCGAGCTCATCCCGACGCCGAAGGCATTCTCGCTCCTCACGCTGCTGCACGGGCTCGGCATTCCCGAGCTCTTCTCGCCCGAGCTCACCGCCGAGTGGGAGTTCAAGCTCGCGCAGATGGAGCACGGGAGCCTCGCGCGCAAGGACTTCATGGACGAGATCGTGACGATGACCCGGCGCATCGTCGCGCAGGCGAAAAACTACGAGAGCGACACGATCCCCGGAGATTTCGCGACTCTCGCAGCGCGCTGTCCGAAGTGCGGCGGCGAGGTCCACGAGAAGTACCGCAAGTTCCAGTGCGTCCAGTGCGATTTCGGCTTCTGGAAGATCATGGGCGGGCGCCAGCTCGCGCCGGCCGAGGCCGAGATCCTGCTCACCGCGCGGGAAGTCGGTCCACTCGACGGCTTTCGCAGCCGTCTCGGGCGACCGTTCTCGGCCAAGCTGCGCTTGACCGACGTGAACGAGGTCGAATTCGATTTCGGTCCGCGCGCCGACGACGATTCCGCGGGTGCGCCCGACTTCTCGGGTCAGGAGCCGCTCGGACCGTGCCCGAAATGCGGCCATCGCGTGTTCGAGACGCCCAATGCGTACGTCTGCGAGCGCGCGGTGGGCCCCGAGCGAAGCTGCGATTTCCGCTCGGGCCGCACGATCCTCCAGCGCGTCGTCGAGCGCGCACAGATGACGAAGCTGCTCGAGACCGGCAAGAGCGACCTGCTGCAGTTCGTTTCGGCGCGCACACGGCGGCCTTTCTCGGCCTTTCTCGTGCGCGGGGCCGACGGCAAGGTCGGTTTCGAATTCGCGCCGAGAGAAGGCGGGCGCCCGGCGCGCGGTGCCGCACGTGCGCCGCTTCGCGTGCTCGGGCGCCACCCACGCGACGGGCAGCCGGTCGAGCTGCACGCCGGGCGCTACGGCCCGTACGTGAAGCACGGCACGCTCAACGCGACGATTGCCGACAAAACGCAGGTGGATTCGCTGACGCTCGATCAGGCCGTGCAGCTTCTCGACGAGCGTGCGGCGCGCGAAGGAGGCGCACGCGCACCGCGCGGGACCGCGCGTACGGCCCCGCCGCGAGGCGCGCGTCCACGGGCGATCGAGCCAACGCCGGTAAAGGTTCGCGCTGCGGCGAAACCGACCGCAGGACCGGTTCAGCCGAGGGCCGCCGCGAAGACGAAGCCCGCCGCGGAGAAGTCGAAGCCCATTGCCGCGAAGCCGAAAGCCGCAGCGAAGCCCACGACTCGAGCAAAGCCGTCGGCCGCAGCGCGAGCGCCTGCGGCTGCGAAGCCGACGATTCCTCTTGCGAAGCGCAAGCCCGCCGTTGCGCAACCGCGCGCGGCGGCTGTGAAGCGCAAAGCCGCGCGCGGCTGACGCGAGCCCCCGTGCAGCGCTTCCTGATTGCGCTCGGCGTCGTCATCGTCCTCGTCGGCATCGCGTGGCCGTGGCTCGCGCGAATCGGACTCGGTCGCCTCCCCGGCGACATCGACATCGAGCGCGGCGGGTGGTCGTTTCACTTCCCGCTGATGACGAGCATCCTGATCTCGCTCGTGCTGACGCTCGTGCTCTGGCTGCTGAAGAAATAGCCGAAAGACGGGAGGCAAGAGACCGGGACGTACCACGCCTTACCGGTTGTCGCCATTTCTTCAGCCGTCGACGTCGAAACGGATCCCCTGCGCGAGCGGCAGCTCGCGGCTCCAGTTGATCGTATTCGTCTGGCGCCGCATGTAGGCGCGCCAGGCGTCCGAGCCCGACTCGCGCCCGCCCCCGGTTTCCTTCTCGCCGCCGAATGCGCCGCCGATCTCGGCGCCCGAGGTTCCGATGTTGACGTTGGCGATCCCGCAATCGCTTCCCGATGCCGAAAGGAAGGCCTCGGCCGTGCGCACGCTCTGCGTGAAGATCGACGACGACAATCCCTGCCGTACGGCGTTGTTCATCGCGATCGCCTGATCGACGGTGTCGAACGGCATCACGTAGAGGATCGGCGCGAACGTCTCGCGTTGCACCAGCGCGGAAGAGTTGTCGAGCCCGGTAACGATCGTCGGCTGGACGAAATGTCCGGTGCCGCCCATCGCCTCGCCGCCATGGACCACCTCCGCACCCGCGGCACGCGCCTCGGCGACCGCGCGCTCGAAGCCGGCCACTGCGGCAGCGTCGATCAGCGGACCCATCAGCGTCTGCGGGTCGAGCGGATCGCCGATGCGCACCTGTCCGTACGCGCGGCGAAGACGCGCGACGAGCTCGTCGAACCGCGAACGATGCACGATCAGCCTGCGCGTCGTCGTGCAGCGCTGGCCGGCGGTGCCCACGGCGCCGAAAACGACCGACGGCACGACAAGATCGAGATCGGCATCGTCGGCGACGATGATGGCGTTGTTGCCGCCGCATTCGAGGAGCACCTTGCCGAAGCGCTGCGCGACGGTCTGCGCGACGCGCGCTCCGACTGCCGACGAGCCGGTGAACGACACGAGCGCGACGCGCGCGTCGGCGGCGAGCGCCGCGCCCTGGTCGTTCGTGCCGGGCAGGAGCTCGAACACCCGGGGCAGCCCGAGCTCGCTCACGAGTTGATCGGCGAGTGCCGAGACGGCGAGCGCGCAGAGCGACGCCTTCGGTGATGGCTTCCAGACGGTCGCATTGCCGCAAACGCAGGCGAGCATCGCGTTCCACGCCCACACAGCGACGGGAAAATTGAACGCGGTCACGACGGCGACGACGCCGAGCGGCTGCCACTGCTCGACCATCCGGTGCGCAGGACGCTCGGAGGGCATCGTCCTGCCGTAGAGCATTCGCGACTGGCCGACGGCGAAATCGGCGATGTCGATCATCTCCTGGACTTCGCCGTCGCCCTCGGCCTTGATCTTGCCGTTCTCGAGCGTGACCAGCGTGCCGAGCGCGTCCTTGTGCTCGCGCAAGAGCTCGGCGAAGCGCCGCACCGCCTCGCCGCGCCGCGGTGCCGGAACGTCTCGCCACGCTCGCGCAGCGTTCGCCGAGGCATCGAGAATCGCGGTGAGGTCGGCCTGGCTCGCCGCTGCGACGCTGCCGAGCGCGAGACCGTTCGCGGGATTCGTCGATTCGATACGCGGGCCGGTGAGCGGTCGCGCGCCTGGCCTGCGAACGAGGCCGTCAGCGCCGACGACGAGACCGAGCTTCTCTAGCGTCGGTCCGATGCGAGGGTCGAGGGTCATGACGTCATTGTACGAGACGATCGCGGTGCCCTCGACGCCGTCGCCGGAATGAGTTGTCAGGTGCCGAAGCTACAACTGAACGCCGAGCCGCCCGAGCACCCACACCAAACCAAAGTACAGCCCAACCGTTACAACGCATGATGCGCCGAACGCCGGCCAAAACGCGACGCCGCTCTTGAGCAGCGCGGGAAAGATGAGAAACAGCGGCAGCGATGCCAGGACCAGCCAGAAGATGCCGTGCGACAGCGACGAAATGGCTTGGACGTTGCCGGTGCTGCGATAGAGCCAAACGAACGCGAGCAACGAAGTAAGCGGCAATGACGCCAACACTGCACCCCAAAACGAACTACGTTTGCCAAGCTCCGAGACGGCCACAACCACAATGGCTGTTACAAGAACCTTGACGGCATATTGCAGCATGCGTTCCTGGCACCTAACGCCCAACAGGCGACACGCGCGCGCGGAACCGCGTCACTGACACGCCGTCCCCGGCGCGACGAACACCTCGCGCGTGAAGCTCTTCACCTGCGACACCCCGTTCACCGTGTACGCGAACGTCCCGTTCGCCCCGTCGCTGAACGTGAACGTCGCCGTGCCCACCACGCTGCGAGTCACCAGGCTCGGATCGAACGGCACCGCCGAGAACGCCGGACCCCTGGTGCGCACGAGCTGCCCCGTCCACACCGCCGGCGCCCCCTGCGGCGTCAGCACTCCGCCGCTGGCGGGCGTCGCCGTCACCGAGAGCCACAGCGGCGTACCGTCGACGTCGTAGGTGAACCAGGTGCCGAAGATGGCGTTGCCTTCCTGCGTCAGGTTGATCCCCCACCCCGACTCCGATCCGGCCGGCGACGCCCACCAGATGTCC
>DASVWR010000200.1:0-4837 GCA_036393115.1 Casimicrobiaceae bacterium | reverse complement strand
GCCTGCTACTCCGCGAACACACAAACAGGGGCGCTGCTCGAGCTGGACCTCACGGGCGCGGCGATTTCCCCTTCGTCGTTCGTGCTCGATGCGGCGCCGGGGCCTGACGGACCGGGCCTGCCGGCGCCGGTCGTGACCGCGGTCCCCGAGCCAACCACGCTCGCGTTGTTGCTGGGCGGCCTTTTCGGGGTCGCTGCCGTGCGTCGGCGGTACGGTTCCGGTTGATCGCTCGGCGAAATCGACACTCCCCGGTGCACCTGCTTCCCCGCAGCCGGTGCTCCGACCAACACCCATTGGATGCCCCATGGTGACCACCAATTTCGTGCGCTTGTGGCGAGACGGCGAGCGCCTCTTCGTCGACGTGAACGGCGCCACGATAGAGGCCCGCTCCATCGATATCGACGAGCGCATCGTGACGCTTCAGTTTCAGGGGATCCTCACCGCGCTCGACGGCGAAAAGCGTGCATTCCCCTTCAGCATTGCGTCACCCCGGCGGCAGCAGCACGCTGCGGTCGACGTCGCCGATCCGCGTGCGCCCGCAGAACGCCATCGTGAGGTCGAGCTCGTTCCTGATGAGCTCGAGGCATTTCGTGACGCCGGCCTCGCCCATCGCGCCGAGCCCGTAGAGGAACGCGCGCCCGATCAGCGTTCCCTTCGCGCCGCGCGCGACGGCTTTCAGTACGTCCTGGCCCGAGCGGATGCCGCCGTCCATCCACACCTCGACCTCTCCGCCGACGGCATCGGCGATCGCCGGCAGCGCCTCGATCGACGACGGCGCACCGTCGAGCTGGCGACCGCCGTGGTTCGACACCACGAGTGCGTCGGCGCCGGTGTCGACGGCGTGGCGCGCGTCCTCGCTGTCGAGAATGCCCTTGAGGATCAACTTGCCACCCCAGCGGCGCTTGATCCATTCGACGTCGTTCCAGTCGAGCGACGGGTCGAACTGCTGCTGCGTCCACGCGCCGAGGGAACTCATGTCGGTGACACCCTCGACGTGGCCGACGATGTTGCCGAACTGGCGTCGCTTGGTGCCCAGCATGCCGAGGCACCAGCGCGGCTTGGTGGCGAGGTTGACGAGGTTCGCAAACGTCGGCTTCGGCGGCGCCGAGAGGCCGTTCTTGATGTCCTTGTGGCGCTGACCAAGGATCTGCAGGTCGAGCGTCAGCATCAGCGCCGAGCAGCGCGCGGACTTCGCGCGATCGATCAGCCGCTCGATGAAGCCGCGATTCTTCATCACGTAGAGCTGGAACCAGAAAGTACGCGTGGTGTTCGCCGCGATGTCCTCGATCGAGCAGATGCTCATCGTCGACAGCGTGAACGGGATACCGAACTTCTCGGCCGCGCGCGCCGCAAGGATCTCGCCGTCGGCGTGCTGCATGCCGGTGAGCCCGGTCGGTGCGATCGCGACCGGCATCGCGACGTTCTCGCCGATCATCTTCGTCGCGAGCGAGCGGTTCTCGAGGTTGACGGCGACGCGCTGGCGCAGCCTGATGCGCTGGAAATCGGCCTCGTTCGCGCGGTAGGTGCCCTCGGTCCACGAGCCCGAGTCGGCATAGTCGTAGAACATCCGTGGCACACGCTTTTGCGCGAGCCGGCGCAGATCCTCGATGCAGGTGATGGGGGTCATCGTCGTGGCGTGAACGTGTGGCGTCGAGTGAGCATGCATTGTCGCGTGGGACCGTTTCGCGGCGCCCGGATCGACGGCATCGGCGCCGCGATCGCGCGATTATGCGCCGCGGAGCGGTGTTTCCGCGCCTGCTAAACTGGGACGCTGGCGACTGCGGTGATCCGCGCTGACGACCGCAGCGACCGGACGATCGCGGCGACCCGACAGGAGCGACCCATGACCCGGCAAGCCATCCAGAGCCCCGATGCACCGGCGGCGATCGGACCGTACTCGCAGGCGATCCGCGCCGGCGACATGCTCTACCTCTCGGGCCAGATTCCGCTCGACCCGAAGACGATGCAGATGGTCGAAGGCATCGACGCGCAGGCGCACCAGGTATTTCGCAACCTGCGCGCAGTCGCCGCTGCGGCAGGCGCGACGCTGAACGACAGCGTCAAGCTCTCGATCCTCCTCGTCGATCTCGCCGACTTCGCGAAGGTGAACGAGATCATGGCCGGATACTTCGAGCCGCCGTACCCGGCGCGCGCTACGTACCAGGTGGCAGCACTGCCGCGCGGCGCGCGGATCGAGGTCGAGGCGACCGTCGCGCTCCCGAAGGTCGCCCCGCCCGAGGTTCTCCAGCAGACTGGTTGGAACGAAGCCTTCGATCAGACCAAGGGTGCGTGAGCACCGCGACGACTGCGCGCGGCGACGCGCTGGCGGAGAAGCTCGCGCGCATCGGCGTGCTGCGCGAGGAGGACCTCGTGCTGCATCTGCCGCTGCGCTACGAGGACCACACGCGGATCGTGCCGCTCGCCGCCATTCACGCGGGATCGACGGTGCAGGCCGAGGGCGTCGTCGTCAACGCGCAGATCCAGTATCGGCCGCGGCGGCAGCTCGTCTGCCTGCTGCGCGCGGTCGACTGCGGCGACGCGACGCTCGCGCTACGCTTCTTCTCGTTCTATCCCAGCCATCAGAAGACGCTCGCGCCGGGCACACGCGTGCGCGTGTACGGCGACGTACGCGAGGGTCCGTTCGGACCCGAGATCGTGCATCCGCAGTTTCAGGTGGTTGGCGAGGAAACGCCGCTTCCCGATCGCCTCACCCCCGTCTATCCGACCACCGCGGGCCTCGCGCAGGACCGGCTGCGCAAGGCAGTGGCGCGGGCGATCGCAGCGGACCCGGCGCGCACGGCCGAGGTGCTGCCCGAGCCCTTCCTGCAGAAGATCGGCCTGTGGGCGTTTCGCGACGCGCTCGCCTTCCTGCACGCGCCGCCGCCGCGGCTCTCGCGAGCGGCAGAGCGTGCACTTGCCGATCGCACGCACCAGGCATGGACGCGGATCAAGTTCGACGAGCTCCTCGCGCAGCAGCTTTCGCTGAAGGCGCATCGCAAGTCGCGCGCGGCGCGGCGCGCGCCGATCCTGACCGGCACCGGTGCGCTCACGCGCGCGCTTCTCGAACGCGTCGGCTTCGCGCTCACCACGGCGCAGAAGCGCGTCTGGCGCGAGATCTCTTCGGATCTCAAGCGGTCGGTGCCGATGCAGCGCCTCTTGCAGGGCGATGTCGGCTCGGGCAAGACGGTAATCGCGGCACTCGCCGCGCTGCAGGCGATCGAGAGTGGACGGCAGGTCGCGTTCATGGCACCGACCGAGATCCTCGCCGAGCAGCACTATCGCAAGCTCGCGGCGTGGCTTTCAGGGGTCGGCGTCGACATCGCCTGGCTCTCGGGCTCGCTTCACGCGAAGGCGCGCCGCAAGGCGCGCGAGGGACTCGCGAGCGGCGCGGTGCGCTTCGCGATCGGAACGCACGCGCTGTTCCAGGAGGGTGTCGTGATGCCCGGCCTCGGACTCGCGATCATCGACGAGCAGCACCGCTTCGGCGTCGCCCAGCGGCTTGCACTGCGCGATCGGGGCATCGCCGACGCGCATCAACTGATGATGAGCGCGACGCCGATTCCGCGCACGCTCGCGATGACGTTCTATGCCGACCTCGACGTGTCAGTGCTGGACGAGATGCCGCCGGGCCGCACGCCGGTCACGACGCGGCTCGTGAGCGAGCGGCGGCGCGGCGAGATCATTGCGTGGGTGGGGAAGATGTGCCGCGAAGGCCGCCAGGCCTACTGGGTATGCCCGCTGATCGAGGAGTCGGAGAAGCTCGAGCTTCAGACTGCGGTCGCGCTGCACGCCGAGCTCGCGCAGACCTGGTCGGAAGCGGTGAGTGCGGAGCCGGCGATTGCGGTTGGCCTCGTGCACGGACGGATGAAGCCCGACGAGAAGGCGGCTGCGATGGACGCGTTCGCACGCGGAGAAACCGCAGTGCTCGTGGCGACGACCGTCATCGAGGTCGGCGTCGACGTGCCGAACGCATCGATCATGGTGATCGAGCACGCCGAGCGCTTCGGGCTCGCGCAACTCCACCAGCTTCGCGGGCGCGTCGGCCGCGGCGCTGCGCAGAGCACCTGCGTGCTGCTGTTCGAGGATCCGCTCACCGAGACTGCGAAGGCACGACTCAAGGTCGTGTATGAATCGAACGACGGCTTCGAGATCGCGCGGCACGATCTCGCGATCCGCGGGCCCGGAGAATTCCTCGGCGCACGTCAGTCGGGCATGCCGCTCTTGCGCTTCGCCGATCTCGAGCGCGACGTCGCGCTGATCGAGCGCGCGCGCGACGCGGCGGCGGAGCTCCTGCAATCGGCCCCGGCGGCCGCGGCGCGTCACCTCGATCGCTGGCTCGGCGGCCGGCAGGAGTTCATCAAGGCGTGAGCGTCGAGGCGTCAGCGTCGAGGTGTTAGCGACGAGTCTTAGTTCGATATCGTTAGCCGGCGCGGTGGCAGTGTATCGGTCTTGGGCAGTATCGCAGTAAGCACACCATCTCGATACGAGACTTCAGCCTTTTCGGCATTTACGTCATGCGGCAGAGCGATGCTGCGTTCAAAATGCCCGTACGCCCGCTCCATGAGGTGATATCGGCGGCCTTGCTGCGTGGCGCCCAAATGCTTTTCGCCGCGGATGCGCAGGACGTTTCCGTCGACGTCGACATCCAGATCCCCCTCGTCCATGCCGGGAATCTCCACGCGAATCACGACCGATCTGGCGGTCTCCCAAGTCTCCGCCGCGAGCAAACTCCAGTGTGGAAATCCATGCGGCGACTCCTTGTTCCCCCTGCCTCCGTTGCCGAAATGGGTGAGCGCGCCACTGCTCCGCGTAAGCAGCTCCCGCCAACCCTCCGTGA
>DASVWR010000199.1:0-19051 GCA_036393115.1 Casimicrobiaceae bacterium | reverse complement strand
AGAGCGTGACCTGCGCCGACGCCGCAGTGCACGCGGCGAACAACACTGCAAGAAGCGCTATGCGCGATGCATGCGACATGATTGCCTCCGGTGTTCGTGACTCGAATCCGGACAACGCGCGACCGATCGGCCGCGTTTACCGCGCCGTCGGCGTCGGGGACGATGTAGATGTAACCGATGATGTGGGCGCAGCCTGGGCCGGTGCCGATGCCGCCATCGACGGCCGCTTCGAGAAGCGCGCGAACCAGGCAGCGGTGCGCGGATGCGCGTTGCGCCACCCGAGATCGGCAAAGCGGAAATCGAGGTAGCCGAGCGCACAGGCGATCGTGATCGTGCCGACGTCGACGCGCTCACCATAGCGATCGGCATCGCCCTCGATGACCGCGAGGCCCGACTCGATTTTCGCGAGCTGGCCGTCGGTCCATGCCGGCCACCGGTACGGCTCGGGGCGCACGGCAGCTTCGTAGCGCGTCAGCACCGCAGCATCGAGCAATCCGTCGCCGAGCGCCTGCTCGCGCAGCGCGCGCCAGCCCATCGCTCCCGGGGGCGGGAACAGCGCGCCACCCGCGAGGTGGTCGAGGTATTCGCAGATGACACGCGAATCGTAGAGCACGGTGCCGTCGTCGGTGACGAACGCCGGGACCTTGCCAAGCGGATTGGCGGCGACGACGCCCGCGTCGCGGTTGATCGGGTGCGCAGCGCTCGGAATCAGCTCGATGCGCGAGGCGAGGCCGAGCTCGTGCGCGCAGACCATGACCTTGCGTACGAACGGACTTGATGCGGAGTGATAGAGCTTCATCGGTGATCAGGCGTCATCGGGGAAAAGCGATCTCTGGCCGCATGATGCCAAAGGTCAGCCGTCGGCGGAAGGTGGGTGAGGCTGCCGCACGACGCGAAGCGCACCGCAGAGCAGCCACAGAAGGACCAGGAATGCGACCGACCAGCACAGGGCTGCCGCGACCAGCATCACCGATACCGGCGTACTCGCCGCGGCAGCAAATGGCAGATTTGCGGGCGTCGCACCAGCAAACGGCAGGGCCGTGGGCGCCGCGGGAGTCGCCATGTTCATCGCGGCGCCGATGCGCAGCACGGCCGCCGCACTGATCAGCGCCGTCCCCCAGACGAGCCGCGGCTCGCGCGCGCGCTCGAGGCGGGCGCGCAGCATCACCGTGCCGGCCATCACGTTGAACGTCAGCGTTCCGAGCGCGCCGACGGTGACGCAGTGGATCGCCGCGGTGCGCAGCGGTCCGCCGCCGCTCGCACCGAGTTCCAGAAGCCCGACCGCGAGCCACGTGTAGCCGATGCCGAGACACGCGAGATCCGGACGGCCCTGGCATTCCCAGATGCGCCAGCGCACGAGGCGAACGAGGGCGGCGACACCCGCTGCCGCGCAGGCGGCGCGAAGCGCGATGCCCGCCGCGGGAACCGCGGCCGCGACGATCGCGATGCCGACGAGGATCAGCAACGCCGCCTCGATCCTCGGCTGCACGCGCGCCGCGAGGTTTCGCCCCTGCCGGTAGAACTGCCCCGCGACGGCAGGGGCGAGGATGCGCCCGCCCATGAACAGCATCAGTGCCGAGAGCAGCAGCACGAGCGCCATGACGACGGCCTGCAGCGGCGCAGCGAGTGCGACGTAGAGCAGCACGTCGAACAGCGCGGCGGCGACACACAGCGCCGACAGCACGAGCGGAAGCGCGAGATTGCGCAGCTTCTTCGCGGCGACGAAGAGGCGCGGGACGATGTGCGCGACGAGCGCCAACGCGAACGCGATATCCGGGATCGACGCGGCGGGGTTTCTCCCGAAGGCGATGAACAGCACGCGACCGGCGAGCCACAGGCCGAGCATCAGCGCGAGGCGTTGACGCGTCATCTGCGGGAGCTGATAACCCGCGACAACGGCGAGCGCGAAGCCGACGAGCATCTCGTGCGCGTGCCCGAGCGGGTTCGCGAGCGCGCGCGGGCCGGGGATCAATCCGAGCATCGCAAGCACCGAGATCGGCAGCGCCAGCGCGGCCCAGCCCGCGGCGGCGGGGAAGAACCAGCGATGCGGAATGCGGGCCGAAGGCATCGCAGCCGGTAGAATGAACGCGTTGATGTTGCGAATCAGATTGCCCATGCGTCCCCGTTTCGCATTCGGGTGTTTCGGCCCGGTCTCTGCGCACTCTCGTCGCGGCGGCGTGATGCTGCTCGTACTGGCGCTCGCGGCGTCCCTCGTGACCGGCGCCGCGGCGATCGCCCGCCCTGTGACGTCGCGCGGCCCGCTCGCCCCCGACGAGCAGCGCACGATCGACATCTTCGAGAAGTCGAAACGCTCGGTCGTCTACATCTCGACCTCCGAGCGCGTACGCGACCTGTGGTCGAGGAACGTCCGCACGATTCCCCACGGCACCGGCTCGGGCATCATATGGGACGAAGCGGACCACGTCATCACCAACTACCACGTGATCGCCGGCGCGTCGGCCGCCACGGTGCGCTTGAACGACGGCCGCGACTATCCGGCGACGCTCGTTGGCGCGAGCCAGTTTCACGACATCGCGGTACTGAAGATCCGCGTACCCTCGAATCCGCCGCCACCGCTGCCGCTCGGCACGAGCCACGACCTCAAGGTCGGCCAGCGCGTCTACGCGATCGGCAATCCCTTTGGGCTCGACTGGACGCTCACCACCGGCATCGTCTCGGCGCTCGACCGCTCTATCGACGACGACAGCGGCAATACGATCGAACATCTGATTCAGACCGACGCGGCGATCAACCCCGGGAACTCCGGCGGCCCGCTTATCGACAGCGCAGGGCGACTGATCGGCATGAACACCGCGATCTACAGCCCGAGCGGGGCGTCGGCCGGAATCAGCTTCGCGGTGCCCGCCGACACGATCAACCGCGTCGTGACGGCGCTGATCGCGCACGGCCGCTATGCGCGTCCGACGCTCGGCATCGAGATCGACCCCGACTTGAACGACCTCCTCTCCTCGCGCCTCGGCGTCGCCGGCGTCTTCGTGCTGAAGGTCGATCCGCACGGCCCGGCCGCCGTGGCTGGCCTGCGCGGGGCGAAGATCGAGCGCGGCTCGATCGTTCCCGGCGACGTCATCGTGTCGGTCGACGGCAAGCCGGTGACGACTCCGTCGCGGCTGCAGGGGCGACTCGACGACTTCAGTCCCGGCAACCACGTGCGCCTCGGCGTGCTGCGCGACGGCAGGGAAATCGCCGTGACCGTCGCGCTCGCGGCGAGCCGCTGAGCAGGGAGCGAACCGCGGCGGAGTCGTCCGCCGCGGAATCGTCCGCTTGACCGGTCGCGGCCGTCGCCGCAACATCGGGCGTCCCGGAGCGGAGGCGGCGCCAAGGCGCTTCCGAACACCGGTCTGCCGGAGGGAACGCATGGCCTCGATCTCGTCGTCACGGCTTGCCGCGCGCGCGCAACGATCGCGTATGGTGCCGCGATCCGCGTCTTCGGCGCGATCCGTCGAGGAGCAGCTCGCGAAACTGGGCGAGCTGGCGCTGGCAGCGCTCGATCGGGGCGAATTCGAGGTCGCTTCGAAAGACGTCTCGGCGATGGCTCGCATCGCCGGGAAGGACGGCTCGTCGGCGGCGCATGCGATGGCGCTCGATGTCTCCGCCCAGATCGAAGCTCGCCGTGGGCACGTCGAGGAAGCGGTCGAGATCGCGAAGCGCGCACTCGCGCACGCGCGCAGGAGCCGCGACCGGCGACTGGTCGCGAAGGCGCTCCTCGGCAGCGCTGAAGTCGCGGTGCGTGCGCAGGCGCACGAGCGGGCCCTGCGGGATGCCGGCGCGGCGGCATCGCTCTTTCGAGACCTGACGGACCGGGCCGGGGAGGGACGCGCGTACCGCGTGGTCGCGATCGTCGAGTCGCGACGGGGCCGGCACGCGGAACTGCAGCGAAGCGCGCGCAAGGCGCTCGAGCTCTGCCGCGCCGCCGGGGATGCCGTCGGGGTCGGGGGCGCGCTGCTGGCGATCGGTACGAACGACGCGGACACCGCGGACGGCATGCGGCATCTGAGGCAGGCGATCGCCGCGTTCGAGCACGGGGACGCGCTCGCGCGGCGCAGCGCTGCGCTGAACAACCTCGGCCTCCGTTACCTCGAACTGGGTCTCTACCGGCACGCGGTTCGCCTGTTCGAGGAATCGGCTGCCATCGATCGCCGCACTGGGGACTCCCGGGGCGGGGTCATTGCCGTCGCGAACCTCGTCGAGGTGTGTTGCCGGAGCGGCGATTCCGCCGCAGCGCGAGGGCATCTGCACCGCACCGAGGAAATGGCGGCGGGCCTCGACGAATCGGATCGTGAGCTCCGCCTTGCCGGACCGTACGGCAGTCTCGCTCTTTGGGAAGGCGACGCCGCGAGGGCCGTCCGCGAATTCGGGCGATTGGCCGCGATCGCGCACGAGCGTCGTATGGCACCTGAGGAGCTCGACGCACTGACCTCGCAGGCAAACGCGCTGCTCAACGTTGGCGACGCGAAGGCGGCGCTGGCCACGACGAGCCGGGCGACCGAAATGCATCGCCGGCTCGGCTATCCGCCTATTCACGATTCGGGCAGGCAGGGCATCTGGTGGCGCCACGCGCAGGCGCTCGCCGCGAACAAGCGCGGCCGCGAGGCGCACGCGGCGCTCGCGCGAGCCTACGGGTTCCTCGTCAAGAGCATCGCGCACCAGCGCGACGAGGGCCTTCGCCGCAACGTTCTCAATAAGGTCGCAGCCAACCGCGAGATCGTCACCGCGTGGCTTGCGGACCCCGAGAACCGGCGCCTCCCCCGCGCGAAGCGCTACGCACATCTTGCCGCCGAGTCGGATGTCCGCGAGCCTTTCGAGCGTCTTGCCGAGACCGGGTTGCGCCTCAACGCGCTCCGGACACCCGAGGAGATTCGAACCTTCATTGTCGAGGAGGCGACCGAGCTTACCGGCGGTGAGCGTGTTCTGCTGATCCTCGAAGACGGCGGGCGGCGAACGATCGCCGATTCGCTCGTTCCGCGCGGCGAGGATACCGCCGATCTGCTCCGCGAGATCGATGCGGAGCTCGATGCCGCAAGACTCGCTGGAACGGCGAGGCTGACCTTCGTTCCTCAGCGTGCGGCGGCGCCGGCGCAGCGCTCGCGGATCGTCGCTCCGCTGGTTTCCGGCAGCCGCATCGCCGGCTATCTCTATGCCGACATCGACGGCACCTACGGCCGGTTCAGCGACGTCGACCGCGACCTCCTCGGCATGCTCGCGAACCAGGGTGCCGTCGCGCTCGACAACGCCGGCTGGGCCGAGGGGCTCGAACGCAAAGTCGAGGCGCGCACCGCGGAGCTCGCGTCGTCCAACGCGAGCCTCGAACAGAGGAATGCCGAGCTCGCGGTCATCAATTCGATCCAGCAGGGACTTGCCAAGGAGCTCGACTTCCAGGCAATCGTCGACCTCGTCGGCGACAAGCTGCGCGAGGTGTTCGCGACCCCCGATCTCGGCATCCGCTGGCACGATCCGAAAACGAACCTCTCCCACTACCTGTACGCCTACGAGCACGGCAAGCGGCTCACCCTTCCGCCCGCCACTCCGACGCCTGGCGGGCTGTTCGAGACGATGTGCCGCACACGGCAACCGATCGTGCTGAATACTGCGGCGGACTATGCGGCGATGCCCGGTGGAACCGTGCCCGGCACCGATTCGAGCCGGTCGATGATCGCGGTGCCGATTCTCGGTGGCGACCTTGTGCTCGGCACCATCGTCATCGAAAACTACGACCACGAGTACGCCTACGGAGAGTCTGAGGTCCGGTTGCTGACGACGATCGCGGCATCGCTCGGAACGGCGCTCGAGAACGCGCGACTCTTCGACGAGACGCAGCGCCTGCTGAAGGAGACCGAGCAGCGCGCGGCCGAGCTCGCCGTCATCAACAGCATTCAGCAGGGCGTCGCGGCCGAGCTCGAGTTCCAGCACATCGTCGATCTCGTCGGCGACAAGCTGCGCGAGGTGCTCGCGACCGAGGATATCGGCATCCGCTGGTTGGACCACGACGCCCGCGTCGTGCATTACCTTTACGAATTCGAGCACGGACGCCGTTTGACGATGCCTCCCGCAGCGCCGACTGCGACCCCTTGGGCAGAGATCGCCGCGCGCCGCGAGCCCGAGGTGCTCAACACCGCGGCGGAGCTTGCGAACCATCCGATCGTTCCAGGCACGGATCGCTCGAAGTCGGTGGCGAAGGTCCCGATCGTCGGCACCGAACGCGTGCTCGGTCAGATCATGGTCGAGAACTTCGAGCGTGAGCACGCCTACGGAGAGTCCGAAATCCGGCTCCTCACGACGGTAGCGTCGAGCATGGGGGTCGCGCTCGAGAACGCGCGCCTCTTCGATGAGACGCAGCGGCTCCTGAAGGAGACTGAGCAGAGGAACGCCGAGCTCGCGATCATCAACAGCGTGCAGGCGGCACTCGCCGCCGAGCTCAACATCCAGGGCATCTACGACGCAGTCGGCGACAAGATCCGCGAGATCTTCCGCGGCCGCGACATCGGCATTCGCATCTTCGATCCGAAGACCAACCTCGTCCATTATCCCTACACCTACGAGGGTGGCAAGCGCATCGCGATCGAGCCCCATCCGCTCTCCGACAAGGGTTTCGGCGCGCACGTGCTGCGAACGCGCGAACCACTGGTTGTGAACGAGAACCTGGACGAGGTCTCGACAAAGTACGGAAGCTTCACGATGCCGGGCACCGAATCCGAGAAGTCGGCGGTCTACGTGCCGCTCGTGAGCGGCGGCGAAGCGCGTGGGCTGATTCAAATGAGTGACCTCGAGCGCGAGCACGCGTTCTCGGATTCGGACGTGCGGCTCCTGCAGACGCTCGCCAACAGCATGAGCGTCGCGCTCGAGAACGCGCGGCTCTTCGACGAGACGCAGCGGCTGCTGAAGGAGACCGAGCAGAGGAACGCCGAGCTCGCGATCATCAACTCGATCCAGCAGGGGCTCGCCTCCGAGCTCCATTTCCAGGGAATTGTCGACCTCGTCGGCGACAAGTTGCGCGAGGTCTTCGCAACGCCCGACCTCGTCATCTCGTGGTACGAGGAGAAGGAGAACCGCGCTCACTATCTGTACGTCTACGAGCATGGCAAGCGCCTCTCGATCGCGCCGACGACTCCTGCCCCGGGCGGCCCGTTCGAGACGATGCGGCGTACAAAAAAGCCGCTGGTGATCAACACGGTCGCCGAGGCTCGGGCGATGGGCATCACGACCGCACCAGGGACCGACGACAGCAAGTCGATGATGCGCGTGCCGATCGTCAGCGCCGACCGCATGCTCGGAACGATCTCGATCGAAAACTACGAGCGCGAGAACGCTTTTACCGATTCCGACGTGCGCCTGCTGACGACGATCGCGGCATCACTCGGCAGTGCGCTCGACAATGCGCGGCTCTTCGACGAGACGCAGCGGCTCTTGAAGGAGACCGAGCAGAGGAACGCCGAGCTCGCGATCATCAACAGCGTGCAGGCGGCACTTGCCGCCGAGCTCAACATCCAGGGGATCTACGACGCGGTCGGCGACAAGATCCGCGAGATCTTCGGGAAGCGCGACATCGGCATTCGGGTCTACGACCCGGCGACGAACCTCGTCCACTACCCGTACACCTACGAGAACGGAAAGCGGATCGCGATCGATTCGGAGCCACTCCACAAGGGCTTCACCTCGCACGTGCTGCGCACGCGGGAGACGCTGATCGTCAACGAGGGAATGGCAGAGGCCGTCCGGCGTTACGGTTCGTCGACCGTTCCGGGCACCGCGATGGAGAAATCCGCGGTCCATGTCCCGTTGATCGCAGGCGATCAGGCGCGCGGATCGATCTGCCTCACCGACTCCGAGCGCGAGCACGCGTTCTCCGAATCCGACGTGCGCCTCCTGCAGACGCTCGCCAACAGCATGAGCGTCGCGCTCGAGAATGCGCGGCTCTTCAACGAGACGCAGCGGCTCCTCAAGGAGACCGAGCAGCGCAATGCCGAGCTCGCGATCATCAACAGCGTGCAGGCGGCGCTCGCCGCCGAGCTAAATATCCAGGGCATCTACGACGCGGTCGGCGACAAGATCCGCGAGATTTTCGGCAATCGCGACATGAGCATCCGCGTCTATGATCCCGCGACCGACCTCATCCACTACCCCTACGCCTACGAGAACGGCAAGCGGCTGATGATCCCGTCGGAGCCGCTCGGCGGCACCGGGTTCGCGGCGCACGTGCTGCGCACTCGCGAGACGCTCGTCATCAACGAGAACATGCGCCTGATGCTCGAGGAGTACGGTTCGTACATTCTGCCGGGCACCACCGCGGAGAAGTCGGCGGTGTTCGTGCCGATGGTCGCCGGCGACCAGGCGCGCGGTGTGATTGCGCTGGCCGACGTCGAGTCAGAGCACGCATTCTCCGAATCCGACGTACGCCTGCTGCAGACGCTCGCCAACAGCATGAGCGTCGCGCTCGAGAACGCGCGGCTCTTCAACGAGACGCAGCGGCTCCTGAAGGAGACCGAGCAGCGCAACGCCGAGCTCGCGATCATCAACAGTGTGCAGGCGGCACTCGCGTCCGAGCTCAACGTGCAGGGCATCTACGACGCGGTCGGCGACAAGGTGCGCGAAGTCTTCCGCCACACCGACATGTCGATCCGCGTTCTCGATCCGCGCACCGGGCTCGTTCACTACCCTTATACCTACGAGAACGGCAAGGCGCTCGCGATCGCGCCCCACCCGCTGCGCGACGGAGGCATTACCGGCCACGTGATCAGGACGCGCGAGCCGCTGGTGATCAATCGCGACATGGAGGGTGCGCTCGTTCGCTACGGATCGTCGGTGCTCCCGGGAACCGAGATGGCGAAATCGTCGGTCCACGTTCCGCTGATCGTCGCCGGGGAGGTCCGCGGCCTGGTGACCCTCAGCAACATGCAGCGCGAGGACGCGTTCGGCGAGAGCGACGTGCGCCTCCTGCAGACGCTCGCCAGCACGATGACGGTGGCGCTCGAGAACGCGCGCCTCTTCGACGAGACGCAGCGCCTCTTGAAGGAGACCGAGCAGGGGAAAGCCGAGCTCGCGATCATCAACAGCGTGCAGGTGGCACTAGCGTCCAAGCTCGACGAGCATGCGATCTACGATCTCGTCGGCGAGAAGCTCTGTGAGCTCTTCCACGATTCGCAGGGCATCAGCCTCGCGTCGTTCGACCTCGCGCGCAACATTCGGCACTATCACTACTTCATGGAGCACGGGAAGCGCCATGAGCTTCCCGACGATACGATCGCGGCGCTCAGCCACCACCTGATCCGCACCCGGCGCACGCTGGCGATCAACGAGGCATTTGACCAGCGAATGGCCGAGCTCGGGATCGAAGTCGAGCTCGTTCCCGGCACGGCGCCGACGAAATGCATGCTCAGAGTGCCGATCATCGTCGGCGGCGAGGTGCGCGGCGTGATCGGCCTCGAGAACGTCGACCGCGAGAATGCGTTCAGCGAATCCGACGTGCGGCTCGTGACGACGCTCGCGAGCGGAATGAGCGTCGCACTCGAAAGCGCGCGCCTCTTCGCCGAGACGCAGGAGGCGCGCACGGTCGCCGAGCACGCGAACCGGGCGAAGAGCACCTTCCTCGCCAACATGAGCCACGAGCTTCGCACGCCGTTGAACGCGATCATCGGCTTTACGCGGATCGTTCGCCGCAAGGCCGAGGGTGCGCTCCCGGAGAAGCAGACCGACAACCTCGACAAGGTGCTGACGAGCGCCGAGCACCTCCTTTCGCTGATCAACACCGTGCTCGACATCGCGAAGATCGAGGCTGGCCGGATGGACGTCACCGCGTCGGACTTCGATCCGGTCCAGCTTGCCGACCAGTGCGTGACGACGGCGGCGCCGCTCCTGAAGCCCGGGGTGACGCTCGCGAAGGCCTACGCGAGCGGTCTCGCGCGCGTGCATTCCGACCAGGAGAAGATCAAGCAGATCATCCTCAACCTCCTCGGCAACGCGGCGAAGTTCACGCATCGCGGAACGATCACCGTGGGTGCTACGACCGCCGGCGACCGATTGACCGTCGCCGTGACCGACACCGGCATCGGGATGACTCCGGAAGCGATGGGCCGGATCTTCGAGGAGTTCCAGCAGGCCGACACCAGCACGACGCGCAAGTACGGCGGCACCGGGCTCGGCCTTTCGATCAGCCGCAGCCTCGCGCGGCTCCTCGGCGGCGACATCATGGTGACGAGCGAAGTCGACCGCGGGTCGACATTCACGCTGACCGTGCCGCTGCGCTACAGCGAGCGCGCGGAAGCAGTGGCGGCGAGCACGAGCGCATCGACGGCCACCCCAGCGACCATGGCGGGCGCACCCGCACCGACAGTCGACGCCGACGCGAAAGCGCCGCTCGTGCTCGCGATCGACGACAACGCGAATGACATCGAGATCCTGAAGGAGAACCTCGCCGAAGCCGGCTTTCACGTCGTCGGGGCGCAGGGTGGCGAAGAAGGCATCGCGCGCGCGAAAGCGCTGCACCCGAACGCGATCACGCTCGACGTGATGATGCCGCATAAGGACGGCTGGGAGGTTCTGTACGACCTCAAGGCCGATCCGATGACGCGCGATATTCCGGTCGTGATGCTGACGATCGTCGACAAGAAGGCGCTCGGGTTCGCGCTCGGTGCCGCCGACTATCTGATGAAGCCGTTCGATGCCGAGGCGGTGATCGCGGCGCTGAAGCGCGTCGCGCAGCGAAACGGCGGCACGGCCCCGAAACGGATTCTCGTGGCCGACGACGACCCCGACGTGATCGACCTAGTGACGCAGCTCCTCGGCGAGCATTACGAGATCGAAGCGGTCGGAGACGGTGAGGCGGCAATGGAGGCTGCCGCGCGGCGTCGCCCGGACGCGATCCTGCTCGACCTGATGATGCCCGGCCTCGACGGCTTCGGCGTGATCGGCCGGCTGCGAAGCGACCCGTCGCTTCGGTCGATCCCGGTCGTCGTGCTGACCGCGAAGAGCCTCTCCGCCGAGGAGTCGGAGGGGCTCAATGCGAGCGTCGCCCGGATCATCCAGAAGCAGGGGCTCGCCGGGGAGGCGCTGATCAGGGAGATCGAAGGGGTTCTGAGGTGAAGAAGATCCTGATCGTCGAGGACGTCGACCTCAACATCGAGCTCCTCACTCAGTTGCTCGAAGACGACTACGAGCTCGCGATCGCGAAGGACGGCGAGCAGGGCGTGACGCTCGCCGCGAGTGCGAACCCCGATCTGATCCTGATGGACATGTCGCTCCCGATTTGCGACGGCTACGAGGCAACTCGGCGCATTCGCGCGAGCGGAGCGAAGCTGCCGATCATCGGCCTTTCGGCGCACGCGATGGCGGGCGATGCCGAGCGCGCGCTCGCCGCCGGGTGCAGCGACTACATGACGAAGCCGGTCGACGACGCGCTTCTTTTCCGCAAGCTCGATCAGTACCTGAAGACCTGACCGATGGCGGTCGCGCCGCGCGCGAAGATCCTGGTCGTCGACGACGAGCCGTTCAATGTCGACTACCTCGAGCAGGAGCTCGACGACCTCGGCTATGACACCGTCTCGGCCGGCGACGGTGCCGCCGCGCTCGAAGCCGTTCGCGACGAGAAACCTGATCTCGTCCTGCTCGACATCATGATGCCGGTGATGGACGGCTTCGCAGTGCTCGAGCGTCTCAAGGCCGAACCGGCGACGCGCGACATCCCGGTCGTCGTCATCTCGGCGATGAGCGATCTCGCGAGCATCGTGCGCGGAATCAGCCTCGGCGCCGACGACTACCTTCCTAAGCCGTTCGAGCCGGTGCTGCTGCACGCGCGGATCTCCGCCGGCCTCGAGCGCAAGCAGAGGCGCGACCGCGAGGTCGAGTACCTGCGCGCGGTCGACGTTCTGACCGGCGCGGCGAAGTCGGTACAGGAGGCGAGCTACGACGAAGCCGCGCTCGTCCCGGTCACCGCGCGCGACGATGCGCTCGGCAACCTCGCGCGGATGTTCGGCAGCATGGTGCGCGAGGTCGCCGCGCGCGAGCAGCGGCTTAAGCAGCAGTTGCGCCAGCTGCAGCAGGACCTCGACGAGCGCAATGCCGCTGCGACCGAGTCGGCGTCGGCGTGGCTGCCGATGGACCGCAGGATGGCGCTCGCCGAGGGGCGCGAGCTCGCGGAGACAGTGCACGGCTGCGCACTTCTTGCCGACGTCGCGGGCTTCACGCCGCTCGCCGAGGCCTTCGCGAAGGCGCTCGGTGTCGAGCGCGGCGCCGAGGAGCTGACGCGGCAGATCAACCGCGTGCTCGCGCTCCTCACCGACGAGGTCCACCGCTACCGCGGCAGCGTCGTCGGCTTCGGCGGCGACGCGATCACCTGCTGGTTCGACGGCGATGCCGCGCCGCGCGCGCTCGCCTGCGCGTTCGCGATGCAGCGCACGCTGCAGGCGCTCGAAGCGCTGACGGCCCCCGGAGGCGTCGAGGTCTCGCTTGGTGTCAAGGTCGCGGTCGCACTGGGAAGCGGGCGCCGGCTCCTCGCCGGAGATCCGTCGCTGCAGGTCGTCGAGGCGCTCGCCGGCGGCGTGATGCACGACACGAGCCTTGCGGCCGGTCTCGCGCGTCGAGGTGAGGTGATCGTCAATCGCCGGCTCGCCGAGGCGCTCGGCAACGCGATCGCCATCGGCGAATGGCGCGGCGGCGACGCGTTTGCGGTCGTCGATGCACTGCGCATCACGGTCGAGCCCGCGCCGTGGCCGTCGCTCATCCATGGAGCGCTCGAGGACCAGCTTGCGCGGCCATGGCTCGCTCCGGCAGTTCATGCGCGGGTCAGCGCGGGCCAAAGCGCGACGCTCGCCGAATTGCGGCCGGCAGCTACGCTCTTTCTGCGCTTCGCCGGCCTCGACTACGACGGCGATCCCGAAGCTGGTAACAGGCTCGATGCGTTCGTCCGCTGGGTGCAGGCGGTGACCGCGCGCTTCGAGGGAACGCTCCTGCATCTCGTCCACGACGACAAGGGCGCGTACTTCCATATCGCCTTCGGGGTCCCGGTCGCGCACCGCGACGACGCGCTGCGCGCCGTGCGCGCGGCACTCGCGCTGCAGCGGCCCCCGCCGGAGCAATCGGCGATCCGCGACGTCGCCGCGGGCCTCGCATGGGGAGCGCTGCGGACCGGAGCCTACGGCAGCGCGGCGCAGCGTGCGTACACGGTCTTCGGCGACCGCGCCAATCTCGCGGCGCGTTTGATGATGGCGGCCGATTCCGGAACGACGCTGTGCGGCGAGACCGTCTACCTCGCCGCGCAGAGCGAGATCGACTTCGAAGCGCTGGCGCCGATTCGCGTCAAGGGCCTCGCTGATCCGGTGCGCGTCTACCGCCCGCGCGGTGAGGCGCTCGCCGACGCCGCTGCGGCCGCGCTCGCGCTCGATCGTCTCGATCCGATCGACCAGGCGCTCGTCAAGACTGCGAGCGCGATCGGAAGCGAGTTCACGCTCGAGCTCCTCGCGGCCGTGCATCCGCAAGGTTCCGTGGGCGCCGGCATCTCGTCGCACCTCGACGCGCTCGTTGCGCAGCGGCTCGTCGAGCGCGTCCCCGTCGCGGGCGGGGCCCCCGTCGCAGATGGGATCGCTGCCTCATCGATGCGCTTTCGCTTCACGCAGCCCGCGGTCCGCGAAGCTGCGTACGCGCGGATGCCCTTCGCGCAGCGGCGCCAGCTCCATCGCGACATCGCACAGTGGTACGAGCGCGAATGCGCCGACCTCGCGCCACATCACGCGACGCTCGCCGCGCACTGGCGCGCGGCCGAGGAGAGCGCCCGGGCTGCAGACCATTTCGAGCGCGCTGCCGAATTTGCACGCGCGCGCGGCGCCCTCGAAGAAGCGGCGCGCTACCTCGGCGAATCGCTCGCGCTCGAGCGCGGCGGCTAGGAAACCCGGGTTTCTTAGCCGCCGATGACGCCGCGGCGAAGCTGGTCGCGCTCGATCGACTCGAACAGCGCTTTGAAGTTGCCCTCGCCGAAACCGTCGTCACCCTTGCGCTCGATGAATTCGAAGAACACCGGGCCGATCATCGTCTGCGAGAAGATCTGCAGCAGCAGGCGCGGCGTACCGCCCTCGATGCTGCCGTCGAGCAGGATGCCCCGGGTCGCGAGCTGGGTCACGTCTTGCCCATGGCCGGGAAGGCGCTCGTCGAGCATTTCGTAGTACGTCGCGGGCGGTGCGGGCATCATCGGCACACCCGTCGCGCGCAGCCGATCGAGCGTTGCCCCGAGATCGCGCGCGAGGAGCGCGATGTGCTGGATTCCCTCGCCATTGAACTTCATCAGGAATTCCTCGATCTGCCCGGTCTCCTTCGATGCCTCCTCGTTCAAGGGGATGCGGATCTTCCCGTCGGGGGCGGTCATCGCGCGCGACGTGAGACCGGTGTATTCGCCCTTTATGTCGAAGTAGCGGATGTCGCGGAAGTTGAAGATCCGGTGGTAGAAGTCCGCCCAGTACGCCATCCGCCCGCGGTAGACGTTGTGCGTCAGGTGATCGATCACCTCGAGGCCGTGGCCGGCGGGGCGGCGCTCGACTCCGGGGAGGAACTCGAAGTCGATGTCGTAGATCGCGCGGCCTTCCTCGAAGCGGTCGATGAGGTAGAGCGGCGCGCCGCCGATCCCGCGGATCGCGGGGAGCCGCAGCTCCATCGGGCCCGGGGGTGAATCGGCCGGCTGCGCGCCAAGCTCGAGCGCGCGCGCGTAGGCGCGATGCGAATCGCGGACGCGAAACGCCATCCCGCACGGCGACGGCCCGTGCTCGGCGGCGAAGTACGATGCGGCGCTGTTCGGCTCGCGGTTGACGATGAAGTTGATGTCGCCCTGGCGGTAGAGCGATACGTCCTTCGAGCGGTGGTTCGCGACATGGACGAAGCCCATCCGCTCGAAGAGCGGCTCGAGGAGGCCGGGAGTGGGCGAAGCGAACTCGACGAACTCGAAGCCCGCAAGTCCCATCGGATTGTCGAAGAGATCCGGCATAGTCTGATTACCCGTGAGTGGACGGAACTCCCGAAGTTTCGACACCCGCATTCTTCAATGCGTTGCGACGGGCTCGGGGTAGAGACCGAGCACGCGTGCATGCAGCCGCGCGAGCCCGAACAGCGTGTCGATCTCGGGTGTCGCGACGCCGGCAAGGCGCGCGATGTCGCGCACCGCGCCGACCAGCGCGTCGAGCTCGATCGGGCGACGCGCGTCGACGTCGTTCTGCATCGACGTGCGCAGCCGCCCGAGCTTGCGCGTGACTGCATGGCGTTCTTCGGGATCGGCGTCGATCGGAAGGCCGATCGCCGCCCCGACCCGTGCCGCTTCGCGCATGCAGCGGCTCGCGAATGCGCGCACGAGATCGTCGTCGAGGATCCGATCGGCGGTCGCGTTGGTGATCGCCGACAGCGGGTTCATCGTCATGTTGCCCCAGAGCTTGAACCAGACGTCGCGCTGGATGCGCGTGCTCGTCTCGACGTCGAAACCCGCGCTGCGCAGGAGCGCGACGAGTGTTTCGAGGCGACGCGAGACGGGCCCATCGGGCTCCCCGACGATGAGTGAGTTCCCCATCCGCGGCTCGACGACCCCCGGCTCGGGCACAGCGACGCTCAAATGCACGACGCAGCCGAGCGCGCGCCCACGCGGGAAGCTCGCGCGCAGCACGCCACCCGGATCGATCGAGTCGATGAGCGGAGGGTCGTCGCCCGGCGGCCAGAGGAGCCCGTCGAAGAACCACCATGGGATGCCGTTCATCGCGGGGAGCACGAGCGTGTCGGGGCCGATCATCGGCGCGAGCGTCGGCGCGAGCGCAGGCAGCGCCGGCGCCTTCACCGCGATGACGACGAGGTCCTGCACGCCGAGCGTTGCGGGCGAATCCGATGCGTGGACCGCGCGGGTGCGAAGCTCGTTTCCTTCGCGCAGCCGGAGCCCGTCGCGGGCGAGTGCGGCGAGCGTCGCGCCGCGGGCGAGGACCGACACCTCGACGCCCGCCTCTGCGAGCCTGAAGGCGAACAATCCGCCGATCGCCCCGGCGCCGACGATGCCGATCCTCATCACCAGACTCCGAAGTAGATTCCTGCTTCGCGGTGCCGGTCGGTTCCGCGCTCGACGTCGTCGTCCGACGCGGTGACGCGCTGCCTCAGCGTGCCGTGCCAGTCGGCGAGCCTGCCGTGCAGGTCCTCGCGCACGCCCGCGTACGCCGGATCGGCGCCGAGGTCGGCGAGCTCGTCGGGATCGGCGTCGAGATCGAAGAGCTGCGGCCGGAAGTCCTGCCAGTGCACGTATTTCCAGCGCGCATCGCGCAGCATCCATGCGCGGCATTCGCCCGGCTTGCGCTCGAGCACGCGGCGCGCCGCGCGGTAGCTGTAGTCGAGCTCGGACACGACGCAGTCGCGCCAGGCCGGAGCCGGTGCTCCGCGTGTGAGCGGCAGGAGCGACGCTCCCTCGACGCGGTGAGCATAGGCCGGCAGCCCGAGCGCCTCGAGCGCGGTCGGGACGACGTCGATGCCCGACACGAAATGCGCATCGGCGGTGCCGCGCGTCGCGTCGGCCTCGGACGACGGGTCGACGACGATCAGCGGTACACGCTGCACGGTGTCGTGGAACTGCTCCTTCTCGCCCAGCCAGTGATCGCCGAGATAATCGCCGTGGTCGGAGGTGAACACGACGAGCGTGTCCTTCCAGCGGCCGAGCCGGTCGAGCGTCTCCCACACGCGGCCGAGGTGATCGTCGACCTGCTGGACGAGGCCCTGGTAGACGGGGCGCACGGTGTCGGAGACTTCGCGGCGCATGAAGCTCGTGCACTCGTCCTGCGTGCGGTAGGCGGCGAGCACCGGGTGGGGATCATCGAGCTCGGCATCGCTTCGCGTGAGCGGCAGGCAGCGATCGAGCGCGTACATCGCGTGGTACGGGCGCGGCGCGACGTACGGCCAGTGCGGCTTCACGTAGGAAAGGTGCAGTGCCCACGGCGCATCGGCCTGCGCCTCGATCCAGCGGATCGCGACATCGGTCGTCCATGCGGTCTCCGAGTGTGGCTCGGCGACGCGCGACGGCCAGCGAACGTTGCGCATCTTCCAGCCCGAGCGCGCGTGGCCGGCATCGTCGGTCACGCTGATCACGTAATCGCTCCACGGCCGGTCACTTGCGTAGCCGTGCTCGCGCAGGAATTCCGGATAGCCGCTCTCCTCCCCGGGCTCCTGGTGGCCGTCGTAGCGATCGATCTCGACGAACGACCCCGCCGCGAGACGGCGACCGAGCTCGCTCGCGGCATCGATGCCAAGACGCTGCATGCCGATCCGGTCCGGCGTCATGTGCGACTTGCCGACGAGTGCCAGACTGCGGCCGTGCCAGCGCAGATACTCGCCGAGCGTCACCTCGCCGATCGACAGCGGCACGCGATTCCAGCTCGCGCCGTGCGAAGACATCGTGCGCCCGGTGTAGAACGACATCCGCGACGGTCCGCAGACTCCGGAGTTCACGAACGCGCGCTCGAAGCGCACGCCGCGCGCGGCGAGCGCATCGATATTGCGCGTCGCGAGGTGCGGGTGGCCATAGCAGCCGAGATGGTCGGCGCGAAGCTGATCGCACATCACGAAGAGCAAATTGCGGATCGTCATCGCGTCACGGCCGGCAGCAGGAAATTGCGGATCGTCATCGCGGGAGTAGGGGCTGAGCTCATGCGATAAAGCCGAGCTGCAACGACACGAGATTGCACGCGGCGACGAGCTCGCGCGCGAGCCGACTCTGCCAGCTTGCATCGAAGGCGCCGGCCGGGCCGAGCAGCGTAATCACGGCGACGAGATTGCGCGTATGATCGAAAACCGGGGCGCTGAACGCGTTGATACCCGGGATCGGGTTCCCGGTGGCGCGCGCGAGCCCGCGCTCGCGGATCGCGGCGAGCGTCGCGTCGAATTCCTTCGATGGCGCGCGCTGTCCGTGCAGTTGCGTCGCCGACCGCTCATGCTCGGCTCGTATCAGACTCTCGGTCAGTTTCGGCGGCAGGTATGCGGCGAACACGCGCCCGGTGGCGGTCTGAACGAGCGACATCACGGTGCCCGGCCGAAGGTTCACATGGAACGGATAGGACGACTCATCGACGCGAATGACGGTCGGGCCGTGCGTTCCCCACACGGCGAGCGCGACCGATTGGCCTGTCCGTTGCGCGAGTTCGGCCGTTGCGCTCGACGCCACCCGCACCGGCTCGAGCCGGTGCATCCTGACGAGCCCGAGCTCGAGCGCGAATGGCCCGAGCTCGTAGTGTCCGGTCGGTACGTCGCGCTCGACGAGCCCGAGCTTCGCGAAGCTCACCAGATACGGGTGGGCCTTCGCGGCGGGCATGCCGGCGTCACGCGCGAGATCCTTCAGCGTCATCGGCTGTCCGCGGCGCACGAGCGCGCGCAACAGCGCGCCACCTGTCTCCACCGACTGGATGCCGCGCTGCGGTTTCGCGAATGCCCGGCCGGGGTGGATCGGAGCGCGGAAGATCGAACGAGGCTGTTCCATGGGAGTGACTTGGACTCTTGATTCTACATGCACGAATCGGCTTGTCAAAAGGTGCGTAATTGCTATAGGATTAATCGGTTAGACAGTCACTAATCGCGATGGAAATTCACATCGAGCGGAAGCACACCCGATGAACGCGGCGCGCTGCGGCGCGCCGCAGCGCGTCGCGGCAGCACACGAGCAGGAGCCATCCATGAGCAAGCAGTTCGCCTCGCACGCCGATCTCACCGAGAAGAAGGTGACGTTCGACCAGCTCTCAAAGCACGCCTGGGCCTACACGGCCGAGGGCGACCCCAATACCGGTGTCGTCGTCGGCGACGACGCGGTGATGGTCATCGACACGCAGGCGACACCCGTGATGGCGCAGGACGTCATCCGCCGCATTCGCGAGGTCACCGACAAGCCGATCGGTTACGTCGTCATGTCGCATTACCATGCGGTGCGCGTGCTCGGAGCTTCAGCCTATCATGCGCAAGCGATCGTCGCCTCCGAGGAGACCCGCCGCCTGGTCGCCGAGCGTGGTCAGCAGGATTGGGATTCCGAATACGGCCGCTTCCCCCGCTTGTTCCA